>JAITFU010000045.1 GCA_031281125.1 Prevotellaceae bacterium
AGTTATTGTTCCAACGTCGTTTGTTGGAGAAGAGGCTGTGTATCCGCCCGGAATATTACCGGCGGTTAAACCCCAGCAGTCGGCGCTATATCCCAAATACTTTTTTGGGTTGGTGATGCAATATTGCCTGTTGATGAGGGCATGGTTTCTGTTTTGTTCCCAATAATTTGCGTATTGATCGTGTAATCCCTTTGGATTTAAACCAATAAACGAATAGTGAGAAAAGAAAAGCGGCCCGCCGTAAGCGCTTCCCAAAGGCAATGGAATGTCATAATATTTGTTGCCGTTTTTAATGCCGCCATTTTTTGCCCAGCCTTGGGTATAAACCGGTAAATCGATAGAGTGGGTAGGGGAGCCGGCAGCAAGAACATAAACGATCAAACATTCGTCCCAGCCCCCAATTTTATGATTCATATCCCAGCCCCAATTTGGCGACCAGTGCCAGTAAAGTACGTTTTGCCCGTCCCTGCGAAACCAGTCCCATTCCACAGTGTTGTAGAGCAACGTTATAGCGTTTCTTAATTCAGTCTCTTGAATGTTATTGGAATCAAAATACTGACGGGTGATAATAAGCCCTTCCATTAAAAAAGCGGTTTCCACCAAGTCCGCCCCATTGTCTTTTGTGCTAAAAGGATACACTTTACCCGTTTCTCCGTTGATCCAATGGGGAAAAGCGCCATGAAAACGATCGGTTGTTTCTGAAGAGAGAAAAGAGACAATTTTTTGCAATCTCTCTAACCCTTGTGTTCGGGAAATAAAACCTCGTTCAATGGCAACCGGGATTGCAGCAATGGCAAAACCGCTTCCCCCAATGGTTGCAATTACGTTAGCATGGTCAGAACCCTCGTGTACGAGGCCGGATGATTGATAGGGTCTAAATTCCCAAAAAAAGTTAAAAGCCGCTTTTTGCACTTTGGTTAGCAGCTCTTCATCAGAAATGCGTGGAAACTTGTCGGTAGAATCAAGGGCAGTTACAAAAGTGCCGCTATAAGACGTTACCACATCTCCTCCTTTATCATTTTTTCCCTCAACGATATTGATCTTGTATGAAGTCAGCTCTTTAAGCTTGGTGGTGATGCCCAACAGAATCGTTTTATTATCAATAAAGGAGGGCTCAAAGTCCAAATTTCCGGATAACTGTACGGTTTCCTTTGTAAAAAAATCGGGATGAATCTCTTTTTCTAAAACGATCTTGATTTTTGCTTCTTCTTTGAGAGAGAAATTAGTAACAACACCGTTATTTGGTATGTGATTAAGGCCAATATAGACGCTCTCAATCATTATTTTTCCGTTGGATTGCTTTGCACTTATATCATTATTGTTACATGTAGTAAAAAAAAGAGAAAAGGAGATAGTGATAACAATAAAAGAGAGGGAGTTGTTCTTATTTGTTTTTTGATTCTTACAAAAGATAGTTAAAAAAAAGGCACACGAGGCGAACCTCGTGTGCCTTGTGAAAAAGTTAATCGTTTAATTGGCTCACTTCGGCATCAAACAACGCTTTCACTTCATTGTCGGTTAACCCTTTGTTGTAGATACGAAGCTCATCAAGCATACCCACAAAATATTGAGCCCACTCATCGGCATCCTGTCCTTCTAACAGTTTCCACCAAGCGCCAATATAGAGTTTGTTCACATCACCAGGAAGAGACATACCTCCCAATAATGGTTGCGGACTTCCATTTTCAGGATCCGGACCGGAATAACGTACTTCTTTCCAAACTAAGTTTCCGTTGGCATAAGCCTTGTACGTAGAAGTGCTTTCGTCATACATGGCCACAAAATGGAACCATTTGTTTGCAGGGAAAAATTTAGAGGAGAATAATCCTGACCATTGGCCTTTCCATTCTGTAGTCATGTTAAACTGAAACAGCTTAAAGCCGACAGTGTCAATCAGTTGTTCGGCGTCTTGGAATTGCAAAGTAAACGAACCCGGCATGTCCCAATCTCCGGTAGTGCCATTAAGTTGACAGAGAACCGGAGACCCTGCAACGGGAGCAGGAGAGTTTAACCACATAGCAAAAGTGATGCCTTTTGCTTTGGCAATGGGGTCATTTGCCGGAAGAGAATAGATAAATCCCGATCCTTTTTTCCCCTTGTAAGCATTTCCTCTTTGTCCTTTAACAAAGTCAGAAGCGTTCACATTTTTTGGGGTTACAGAGTGGCCCTTTTTGTCGCTGCCGTCAGAATCAAAAGGAAAATAGGCAACCAAATTGGCCTCAGCAATGGTACTTGGGTCAATTTTATTCCCACCATCGGGATCGTTTTTGTCTTTACAGGAGAAAAGAACCAAACCCGAAAACATCGCAAAGAGTGCGAAAAGTAAACATTTTTTTGTCATAATAAATAAAAATTTTTGTGAAACTTGTTTATAATAAATTAGAGAATGTAACATCAATTATCGTAACCCGGATTTTGAACTAAATTTTTGTTTAACTTCATTTGAGTGGCCGGAATAGGAAACACGTTGTGTTTATTCTGATTAAACCCTCTGCTTGCCAACACTGCAACTGCCTGTCCGGTACGTACCAAATCAAAGAAACGGTCCTCTTCGAGTGCAAGTTCGGCGCGGCGTTCATCCCAAATATTTTGCAAAGTAACATCGGACAAAAGCGTCAAATTTACTCTGTTACGCACTTCGTTTATCGCCGTTAAAGCCGTGTATCCGGAATGGGTTCCAGAAGCGGCTCCATTCAACTTTGCTTCGGCATACATCAACAGCACATCAGAATAGCGCAATACCCGCACATTTTGATCAAAGCCGTAACCGTTATAACTCCAATTGTTGTATCTTGACGGAGTATAGACTTTCCCGTTATATACCGGATTTGAGCACGATTTTTTAATGCTGTCGCCTTCGGGAGTGAGTGTTCCACGATAGAGGAAAGTGGTAGCCGCCCGCACAGTTTCTCCTCGTTCTTCAAAAAATTGAATCAACTTTTGGCTCGGAGTACAAAAACCCCAACCCTGCATATTAAAAGGCGTATTTCCACGCGGACCCTGCACATAAGCATACTCTAAGTAGGTTGATTCGCCGGTTGTTTTTCCTAAGGTGGAACTTTGAATTTCAAAGAGCGACTCCCTGCTGTTTTTGCCGTCAATGGAAAAGACTTCTCTAAAATTTGGGATTAGACCATATTTACCCGAAGCAATAATTTGATCTGTTAAGGTGGCCACACCATCCCATTCTTTTAAGTAGAGGTGAACTTTAGCCTTGATTGCCATTGCGGTATATCTATTGATACGTCCTGCCCAATCTTTTGAATATGAATCCGGCAACAAAGAAATAGCATCCTCTAAGTCTTTGAGGATAAAGCCGTATAAAGTAGAAGTTTCGGCCTGATTTACATTTGCCAATTCGTCTGCGCTCATAAGTTTATCAATAATAGGTACCCGACCAAACATTCGAGTCAAATTAAAGTAAGAGTAGGCTCTAATGACTTTGGCTTCAGCGGCGCATTGGCGCGTATATAGCTTATTCTCTTCGCCTTGCATCGCCTCTTCAAACAATGGCATCTGATACAGGGCATTATTGGCAGCGCTCACGATATCAAAATACGACTGCCACAACTCGTTGATCAACCCGTTTGACGAATCAAATGTAAAATTATCAAATTGAGCCATTGGGGGATTATCTTCCGGAGTGCTGCCTTTGTCTGCATTGTCCGAAGTGATTTCAAATGCCCCAATGTACGCAAAACCGTGCGCTCCGTTTGAACGCATTTTTGCATAAGCATTACTGACAGGTAAAAAGATGTTTTCTGCCTTGGTGTAATCCATACCTATAGCAGGGACGGTAGCTTCTTGCCGGATATCTAAAAATTTGGAGCATCCACAGATTGTTATGATGCTTATAAACACTACTGTTAATTGTACGCTTCTCATAATAAATGTTCTAAAAATTTGCTTTAATGCCCAATGAATATATGGCCTGCATGGGATAAACAGAGCGGTCAATTCCGCTTTCGATTGGAGATCCGCTTACTTCGGGTGTAAAACCGTTGTAGGTAAAGAAGGTGAATGGACGTTGTGCGGATGCATAAATTCGGATACTTTCTACAAATCGACAGTTATTCAACGTATATCCCACCTGTATGTTTTGAAGGCGAACGTAAGAAGCGTCTTCAACAAAAAAAGAATTTGCTTGCTGTGTAAAAGAGGTGTTGTATGCTTCTGCAGATGGATATGTGTTTGATTTCCTATCTGATCTCCACACGTTTTTGTAAAAATTGATGTCGTAATTACCATCGGGGAACACATCTCGGTTCATTCGTTTGGCATTAAGAATTTTGTTTCCCACTTGACTTTGAAGGGTCAGACCAAAATCAAATTTTCCAACATATAATCCAAAATCCAACCCGGCAATTAACCAAGGAATCGGGCTGCCAAGATAAACTTTGTCCTTTTCGGTAATAATGTTATCGTTGTTTTGATCTTTGTAAATAAAATATCCGGCATCTTTGATGGCCTGATTTACCGGACTTTGTAGCGCATCTTTTGCATTTGCATATACGCCTTCGATCTCATACCCCCAAAAAGAACCGATCGGATATCCGATTTGAGTAGTTGTAGAGAAGTTGCCTCTAACCAAACCGCCCGGAATAGGGGTGTCGCGTCCGTTTAGTGCGGTCACTTTATTTGATATGGTGGTTGCATTAAACCCTATGTTGTAATTTATCTTGTCATTAATGGTTCCGTTCCATCGTAATGAAAATTCCACTCCTTGATTAAGAACCGTTCCGTTGTTTGCAAGCAAATCGGTAACTCCGCCTCCTGTTGCGATGGGGGCATTAAATACCACATTGTAAGTAGTTCGGTGGTAATAGTCTAATTCTGTGGTCAATCGATTTTTAAAATAGTGAGATACCAAACCAATATTAAATTCGCTAACCACTTCCCATTTAAGGTAATTGCGAAATACCGTCTGGGCGCCAACGCCGTCAACCAAACGGTCGCCAAAGATGGCCGAACTTGAGGCGCCGGGTAATCCCAAAATATATGTCGAATTTGTAGGGACATTATCGTTGCCCAACAACCCCCAACTTGCTCGGATTTTCATAAAATCGGTCCATTTCTGATCCTGCATAAACGACTCTTCAGAAAGATTCCAACCCAAACCCACAGAAGGAAAATAACCCCAATGATCGTTATATTTTGACGATCCATCTGCGCGAAACGTGATGGTTGCTAAATACTTGTTGTCTAAATTGTAAGTTCCGCGCATAAAAAACGACAATCCGTTGTAGCGAAAACCGCTATCTGTAGCGTTTTTATCTCTTGAGGAACCATTAACCAAATAAATGGATTGGTCGTCATAACCCGGCACATTAATGGCGCTCCCTGTCATTGTACTCCCTTTTTCGATTCGCATAGATTGACCAAGCATGATGGAGTAGAAACTGCGACCATTTTTATTGTTATAGGTAAGTGTGTTGTCAACAATGTGTTTGGAACGAATGCCAAAAGTTTTACTTAGATTGGATTGTCGCAAACCCTGAGAGCCTCCCACAAAATACTCAGGTTGATAGTTTTGGGCCATCCATTGCTCAAAATTCAAGTTATATGCAGTCTTAAAGTTAAGTTTTTCCGGTATAATGTTCACTTCTGCGTACGCAGAAAAAATGGTTTTGAACCCTTTCTCTCGATTGTTGTTATAATATGCCACGGCAAACGGATTCCCATATGTATTGCTAAAGCCATACATTTGCGGCGATCCAAAGGCAACAGGATAAGCATCAGTATTGTTGTCATCATACACAGGGTAAACGGGAGGATTTACAAAAGCCCTGTAAAACACGTCCGCATTATTTGGAGAAAACTGGGTATTGTTTGAGATAAGTGTTGTGAATCCAATTTTTAGCCAACTATTGACGTTTTGGTCTAAACGTCCTCTGATATTTAAACGCTCGTAATCGTTTTTACTGTTCATAATACCCTCTTGGAACAGGTAGTTAATACCGATTGCATAATTCGTTACGTCGGTGGCGCCCGTTAAATCAACTGAATGGCTGTGCATTATGGCGTTTCGTACTAACTCTTGATACCAATCGGTTGTTGTTGGGTAACTCTTTGCATCTTTTGGAATGTAACCCGGAGTATTGGCAAATGCCTCATTTAAAAGCTCTACATATTGATCTCGATTTGTTAAAGGCATGATATTCACGGGAATTTGCAAACCCACATACCCGTCATAATTGACAGCAGTTTTTCCTTTAATCCCCCTTTTTGTGGTGATCAAAATGACTCCATTGGCAGCGCGGACACCGTAAATCGCTGCTGCAGAGGCATCCTTCAATATGTTTATGGTTTCTATGTCGCTGCTGTTTACAAAATCGATATTATCAACAAAAACGCCGTCAACAACATAGAGGGGATTTGCATAATCGCCGATCGACCCGACTCCGCGAATTTTTATGGAAGCGCCGGCACCCGGAACACCGGAATTGATCACTTGCACGCCTGCAATTTTCCCTTGTAAGGCTTGCGCGGCATTCGCTACGGATTGACTTGTCAGGTCGCTCCCTTTAATTACTGCAATCGGCGCCGTCAAGTCTTTTGCCCGTTGGGTTCCGTAACCAACCACCACCACTTCGTCCAACGCATTACCCTCTTCTTCCAGTACAACATCAATAATCGACCGCCCTTCTACGGAGATACGTTGGGTTTTCATAAATAAAAAAGAAAAAACAAGAACGGAGTTTGACGGAACCCCCTTTAGGGTGTAAAATCCATCCAAATCAGTAGAGGTTCCTGTATATGTGCCATCGATGCTCACGCTTACTCCCACCATGGGAAGATTGTTGCCAAACTCTGTCACCTTACCGGAAACATCTGTTTTCTGTTGAGCAGCAAGACTTTCAACAACAAACAGAAATAAGAAAAGAAAAACAAATTTTTTCATAAAGCCCTTTATCGTAAAATAATAACAGGGCGAAGATACAAATTATTTTTTTATGAGGGTGTTTTATTTGAATATTGAAAAAATGATTAACTTTACACAAAATTTGTCTATGATGTTTTTTCTCCTTACTAATCGCTTCTCGTTCAATGCGCTGATTGTGGCCGGCTTAACCGATGGGGGGGGGGCCACCACATAATAACCAACACATTGTGGAGTTTGGGCTGGTGTACACCCGCCCAAATAATGCCGTTTTGGGCTTCTGCTCGATGCGGTTTTGCTTTGCCATTTCTCAAGGGGTTCTCAGAATTATTAAGCAATAAAAAAATAATCACCAAAATTTTTACGTATGAAAAAAATTCTTTTCTCAATTCTGACCCTTGTTT
>JAITFU010000052.1 GCA_031281125.1 Prevotellaceae bacterium
TAACTGACGATGAAAAGAGATAGCCAAACTGTCAGGGAGCGAGCGCTGGGCATGAAGGTGCGCCACAATCCCCAGGAGAAAAATTAAGAAGATATAGCGTTTCATACTGTCAATTCAATAGACGGCAAATATAAAAAAAATTGCTGTTATTGTGCATATTTCGTTAGCCTCTTTGCGAGGTTCTTTAATCCGATTAAGTATGTGTTTAGGAGCAGAACATAGATGAACCTTCTCGACTAAGTCAATGCCCTACCTACCTCATATTTGTATATACATTCTGCACATCGTCATCCTCCTCAAACTTCTCACTAAGTTTCTCGATTTCAACCTTTTGATCTGGAGGCAGCTCTTTTAGTTCGCCGGTAGGAATACGTTCAAATCCCGCGCTAATAATTTCATATTTACGCTCTTCGATAAATTTTTGAATCGATCCGTAAGACTCAAAAGCGCCGTAAATAAGAATCTCTCCCTCTTCGGCAAAGACTTCTTCTCCACCGGAGTCGATCAACTCCAACTCCAACTCTTCCAAATCAAGCCCCGGCACCTCCTTAATTTTGAATACACACTTGTGTTCAAACATAAACTCCACACTTCCTGAGGTCCCTAAGGAGCCGTGGTATTTACTAAAGTAACTGCGGATATTGGCAACGGTTCGAGTGGGATTATCGGTAGCGGTTTCAATAATAAAGGCCACTCCGTGTGGACCGTATCCCTCATATACCACCTCTTTATAATCGTTATGGTCTTTTTCTGTTGCCCTTTTGATTGCCCGCTCGATGTTCTCTTTGGGCATATTTTCCGATCTGGCGTTTTGGATCACAGCGCGGAGGCGAGGGTTGTTATCGGGATCGGGGCCACCCGCTTTTGCTGCAATCGATAGTTCTTTGCCTATTCGGGTAAAAACGCGGGACATATTGCCCCAACGCTTGAACTTTCGCTCTTTACGAAATTCAAAGGCTCTTCCCATAACAATTAATTACTCAGAAACCTTAAGCCGTGCGATATATTTGTCGGCTTCGATGGCTTGGGGGGTTTGGGGATATTTTTCTTTAATCTCCTGATAGAGTGATATTGCCCTGTCAGATGCGCCTACCTCTTCGTTAATAATGGCTGCCTTTTGCAGATAGATTGCAGCCAGTGGGTTGTCGTGGTAGCGGGCAGCTTTTAAATAAAATTCTTCTGCCTTTTTGAGGTCGTTCAAGCCAACGTAGGCATCTCCAATGCAGCAGTAGGCCCGTGCTTTGATAATAAAATCTTTGCCCGAATATTTTGTTAAGGCGTCAATAGCAGACTGAAAATCACCCAACTGAAGGTAGCATACTCCAATGTAAAAGTGGATGGCTTTACCGGCCAATGCTCCGTATTCATCTGCAATCTGGGTAAATCCGAGAATGTTTCCATCACCGTAAAGAGCAATCTCAAAGCGGTCGTTGCTAAAGGCCTGCTCTGCCTGAAACATTTGACCCATTGCCTCCTCTTTTTTGGGTTCTCGATAGAGCTTTTGCCAGGCAAAACCCAATCCAAATAGGACAATGATACCTAAGGCACCATATAATAAAAGGTTTTTGTAGGTAGAAAAAAATTGTTCCGATTTGCTTAGCGCTTCTTGAACAGAGGCTTCCTGACGTTGTTTGGCTACTTGTTTTGACATGATGTGTTTTTTTAGAGGCGCAAAGGTACATTTTTTTCACTAATTTCAAAAATCGAAAACAATATTCTAACTTTGCAAATTATTAAGAAATCATTCATGTATCTGAAACGTCTGATATTGACCGATTTTAAAAATATTCGGTGCGCTGACGTCACTTTTTCTTCAAAGGTGAACTGCTTTTTGGGTCGTAATGGAGCCGGAAAAACGAACCTATTGGATGCCGTTCACTACCTTTCTATGACAAGAAGTTATTTTGGACAATCCGATCAATATGCGATTCGGTTTGACGCACCATATTTTTCGCTTTCGGGTTCTTATCTCTTTGACGATGCCCCCGGCGAACAGATTGTTTGCGTAACGGAGGCATCCGGTACAAAGAGCATCAAGCGTAACGACAAAAGTTATGAAAGATTTTCGGAGCATATTGGACTGCTCCCATTGGTAATGATTTCGCCATTAGATACCCTGCTTATTCACTCGGCCGCTGAAGAGAGACGTCGTTTCTTAAATGTACTCCTCTCCCAAATTGACGTTACATATCTATCACTTTTACAGCAGTACAATAAAATTCTCTCCCAACGGAATCACTACCTTAAGCAAAAGGCGTTTACCGCGCAAATGACAGAAACATTTGATATTCAGTTGTCTTCAAGGGCTGCCTTGATCTACGAGAAGCGTGCCGCGCTATGTTGCCTCTTAGGGCCCCAAGCGGAGCGGTACTACTCCATCCTTTCGGGTCAAAAGGAGGAGGTAAGTTTATCTTATTGTTCAGACTTAGAACACTATCCTTTAGAAATCAAGCTCAGAGACTCTTTTGATAGAGATCAGATGTTAGGGTTTACTTCCTTTGGGATTCACCGAGACGAAGTGGCTCTTATGCTCAATGGGAAACCTGTCCGAAAATTTGGATCTCAGGGGCAGCAAAAAACTTTTCTATTGGCGTTAAAGTTGGCCCAGTTTGAAGTGATGAAGTTACGTTGTGGATTGGCGCCGATTTTGTTGTTGGACGATCTCTTTGACAGATTGGATGCAAACAGGGTTTATAGATTGATGCAATTGGTTACTCAAGATCATTTTGGACAAGTTTTTATTACAGATTGCAATAAAGCGGGTATTGAGGAGAGCTTATGTGCGTTTTCCCCCGAATATCTTCTCTTTGATGTGGAGAATGGGGAGATAAAAGAGAAAAAGAGAGGTAGTTATGAAGCGTGAAGAGGCGAAATCGATAAAGGATCTTTTTCCTCTGTTTATTAGAGAGATGGGCCTCGAAACGGGCTTAAGTCAAACCCGTGTATATGCTTTGTGGGACGAACTTATGGGTCCGGTAATCTCCTCCGCCACACAGCAGAAACAACTTAAAGAGGGAAAGTTATACGTACGGTTGAGTTCTTCTGTGGTCCGAAATTGGCTCTTTACAAAGCGACAAAGCATTGTGCAAAAGATGAACGCAAACTTGGGAAAAGAAATGGTGACAGATATAATATTATACTAATGACAACAGAGAGAAAAATAGTCGTGATAGACAGTGAGATACCTTTTATTCAGGGTCTCTTTGAACCTTACGCCGATGTGCGTTACCTTAGGAGGAATGAGATAAACCGAAGGGCATTGGAGGATGCGGACGGAGTGATCATACGAACCGGAACACGTTGTACACCTGCACTTTTAGAGGGCACAAAGGTGTCGTTTATTGGAACGGCAACGGTAGGTACAGATCATATCGATATGGGGTATTGCGCCCGATCGGGTATTACTGTTGCTTCTGCTGCCGGATGCAACGCTTTTGCCGTTGCACAGTATGTGTTATGCGCCCTTTTGTCGATCGCTTCTAAGCAAGGGAAAAAATTGAAATCAATGACAATGGGTATTATTGGCGTGGGAAATATCGGGA
>JAITFU010000109.1 GCA_031281125.1 Prevotellaceae bacterium
TATGCCGGGCTCAATCAATCCGTTGATGATCAGATTGAGCGAATCGGTTGCATTGTAGCTGAATGTAAGACGATTATGGTCGGGTCCTCCGTTAAAGAGCTTGGTGAGCATTTTGCGGGTGTTGTTTACCACCTCTTCGGTCTCAATGGCCGCATCAAAACCGGAACGACCCGGGTTTACCCCGTGGGTTCGGTAAAAAGAGTTCATAAAGTCATATACTTCTTCCGGTTTGGGAAAAGTGGTGGCAGAATTGTCTAAATAGATAAGTTTACTCATATCGATGGTATAAAAATTTATTTCATTATCAGTGCATTTGCAACTATTTCCGCTACAGTTTTTATTTCCACTCCCAACTTATAGGTGTGGTTGATCTGTGTCAATTGGTCAACACAGTTGTGGCAAGGGGTGATCACCACCTGAGCGCCCGTTTTTTGGATTTGGTCTGCCTTGATCCTCCCAATTTCGAGGCGCCGCTCGTTGTATTCGCTCATCGCCAAGTTTCCTCCGCCTCCGCCACAGCAAAAGTTGTCTGAGCCGCAGGGCCTCATCTCCACAAAACGAGCTACCGAATGTTTTACCACATATCGCAACTCCCTCAACAATCCTCCGTTTCTTACCAGATTACAAGGATCGTGCAAGGTATATACCTTTCTATCAATAGACTTATTTAACTTAATACGTCCTTGTTGAATGTATTCTTTGATCAATTCTATGGCAGAGAGGGTGTCAATTGGAGAAGCAGATTGCAGCCAATTGGGGCCCTCCCAGCGGGTGGAACGGGTGCCATGGCCACACTCGCCCAACACCAAACGAGTCACTTGCATGCGTTTAGCCTCGTCATTAAGGTTCAATACCATCTTTTGCGCCTGTTCATTATTGCCGCAAAAGTATCCGTAATTGGTTACATCGTAATACTTTGATGACAAAGTCCACGACTCATTGGCCGCGTGAAAAATCTTGGCCATAGCGGAAATCGAAAGGGGAAAGAACTTGGGTTCGCGGGGATTCAGTGTATAAAGAATCTGCTTTCCGGACTGATTCAAAGGAATTTGAACGGAGGTGTCCTCTAATTCGTCCTGCAACTCCTCCTCCATCCATTGTATTGTATCGGTAAACTCATGTTCAGCAATGGCCATACTGTTACCTGTTTCAATAGCCGCATCTGCTGTTGATTGCAAAGAGCTTGGTACTAAACCCATAGCCGATAACATCTCACGCCCTTTTCTAACCAAAAAGGGAATATCAACACCAATGGAGCAATGTTTGACGCATCGTCCGCATAAAGTGCATGAGCCAAAAAAGAGATCAACCATCTCTTTTACAGTATCTTCATTGATTTCACACGCGCCAACGCATCCGCGCAGCAGTCTCCCTTCGAGCGTATGGTAGCGTCTGTACAAACCGGACATCAAGCGCACCTTTGCAGCAGGAATATATTTGGCTTGACGATATACCTTATAATACATACAACTATTGGCGCACAAACCGCAACGCACACAACTGTTCAGATGTGTTTCTATCTTAGAATCAGCCTGATTACATAATATTGAGCAGGCGCTCTCTTTTTGTTCCTGTGTAATCATTGTGGCCATACATTGCGGCGTCCGTAAAAGAAACCAAGATGAAACCTTGCGGCAAAGAAGTAGAGCAGATGGCGCGTTTTTCCTATTGGAAGCCAAAGAAAGAAGAGTGTTGTCACTATGTAGTAGGGCAGGGGATGATTGCATACGAAGTAACAAGCAGTTAGTAGCTGAAACAATGTTGTAAGACCATTTGAAATATAGTCATCTGCACAAGAGAGCGCCCGCAACTCTCTCTTGATAATTCTCTTACAGAAAAGTGCGATTCCACAACAAGCAGCGCCCGCAAGGGCAACACAACAGATCAAAGCAACAATCTTGGGCGTTGGCCACACAAAAAATGTTGATACAAAAAACCAGACAAACGCCATCAAGCTCAACAAGGTACCGGCATGATAAATGATACCCGCACCATAAGTTGGCAGGTGCAGATAGGCAGACTCCTTGTTATGCGGCATCATCGCTTGCATAAAGGAGTACGTAACCCCTTTTGAGACACTCCCGGATGCTTTTGCCAAATCTTTGGGTGCACCTCTTTTGATCAGTCCATACAATCGAATAACAAACAGCGTTTTACATAAAACCAACGCCGCCAAAGCCATCCATTGAAACCAGAATAAACTACACACACCCGTCCGGTTTTGGGAGGCCGGCCACACGACAAGCGCCACGGGCAGGCCCTAAAGGGAAGAGTTCGTAAATCTCTTTTAATTTTAGACCGGTCTCTTTACAGAGAGCACGAACCATCGGGGCGTTCCCGTTTTCTTCAAAGTGCGACCGGATCATGCGAATTACCGCCCAGTGGTTTGGTGTCAATTCCGCGATTCCGTCAGATTCTGCAAATAACTGCGCTGTTTTGTCGTTCCATATTGACGGATCGGTCAGAAAACCGTCTCCATCTACTTCAAATGTCTTACCGTCAATTTCTAATGAGGCCATAAAACTATTTTTCTATATAAATATACCATGCAAAAATACAAAATATCTGAAATAAAAAAAATCTATACAATCAATAAGACAAGTAACGTACATACGCAAGCAATTGAAAAGCCCACAATCAGCGGTTTTCGATTCCTTTTGGGTCCAATCGCCAAACCGTAACCCAACTTAACAATGTTGTTACTCAACAAGGCTAAAAATGTAGCTGAAACCACAGCGCCGGTCGCTACCTTGTAGCTGCCTTGAAATAAACTTATTATGAAAGGAGTAATATCTGTCCCTCCCACAATAAACGACAGCACCTTTAATCCTTTGACGCCAAACTCCTGAATGGTATAATTGGTTGCTAATGTAAACACAACAAAGAGAAAAGCAAAAATCAGAGCCACTTTGAACTCCAAAGGGTTTTTGTCGTTGCCTCCGTTGTCGTAGCTTTGTAACTCTTCTGCGGTAGGCTTTTTGTGGTAGTACACCGCTACTCCTATTCCCGTAACCACAATAGCCAGCGCCATACAGTAATACCACGTAAGGTGAAACAACTCCACGTTAAAAATGAGGAGCAAAACCATTACGCGTATAAACATCATACCTGTTGCCATAATAATGGCGCCGCTGTAACGGTAACAGAGACAGTCCGGCGCTTTTTTACTTTTGCGGGAAAGTACTACGGTGGTTGCGGTACTGCTGTACAATCCTCCCAGAATACCCGCCACCAGCAAACCCGAATGGCGGAACACAAACTTTTGCAGCAGGTAACTTATGTAGGACATACCTGATATGATTACCGTGGATAGCCATATTTTTCTGGGTGTCAGATCAATGCTGTCGATAATTCGTTCATTGGAAAGAATGGGTAAAATTATGCCTGCAATGATGATAAACTTAGCTAAGGTCAAAAACTCATCGTTGTCCAATCGATTTGCAAAAGAGATAAAGGTCTCTTTCATCTCTGTAAGTAACAATACAATCACCAATACCAACAAGCTAAATTCGATGGGCTGAATAATGATCAGCGCCGGAATACAATAGGTAATAAAGGCGATAATGATGGTGGTGATTCCGTAACGCCTTGTGTGGTACAACTTAAAATAGTAATTGAATCCCAATAGAACTACTAAAGCGATTCCGCCGCCGCCCCAAAAAACTTTAGTATCAGGGTCAATAATGTAGAGAATGTAACTGAGGATACCAATCAGGGTAAAGGTACGGTCGGAGCCGAAGAAAGGTTCTTTTTCATCGCTCTTTAACTGTAATTTTCTTTGTGACAATCCAATAACCAATGAGTATAGAACAACCAAAAAGAGTTGGATGTAGTTGTCGGGAATATTTAAAAATTGTTCCATAATCGTCATTTTTTATCTGTTGTTTAATTATCTCAAATATCCGTATTCTTTGAGTTTGTTTATGTTGTCAATTTTATAACTTGCACAATCATTGATTACATACAAGTTATCGCTAATTTCTGTAACATACTGATACATATGGTCT
>JAITFU010000161.1 GCA_031281125.1 Prevotellaceae bacterium
GAAACCGTTCTCCATCAATATTTGATCAATTGTAAAATCATCTCCACATCGGGCGTGATTACAGAGCGGGGAGAGGCGGTATTAATCTTTCAAGGACTTGAAGTATTACGTTTTACCGACTCTTTGCTTCATGTAAAAGTGGTGGAAGAGCTGCGCAACGGCAATGAAGTTCCCCCAACGGTCAATGAGATCACCTTTAAAAAGGTACATCCCAAGGACACTACAGCCAAAGCGCTTCAAAACCTTTGGACATTGACCCATAGCAGCGATCCCCTTACCCCGCCGTTCCAAATCAAGTTTTTGGCCGATGGATCGTATCAGCTTTTGTTAGCGGACAATCCCGATGAGGCAGAGGAGGGAACATACGAGGTGTTTGGATCGTTTTTGATGATAGAATTTGAACAGAGTTCCATCTTTGGCAACTCCAACAAGCAAGACGTTGCGTGCTGGGACATTCTCTTTGCTCGAGAAAAAGAGAAAGAGACCACAATGACGTGGCGTGCAATGGTGGAGCGCGGTGGCGAACGCTTTATGCACAGCCTTGACTTTACCCTTGTGGTACAAAAGTGATGGGACGTTTTCCCAAAAGAGCGAGAAAAATATCGGCAATCGATCGCGAACTTCTGTTTAGAGAGGGGACGGTGCTGTTTCACTATCCCTACAAACTTTTTTTTTCCCTCCAACCGGCGCCAATCAAAGGCACAGAATACGCTATTGTGGTGGCTGTCCCCAAGAGAAACGTAAAACGCGCCGTTGACCGCAACCTCATCAGGCGCAGGATTAAAGAATCTTTTAGAACAAGTAACTCGATATTAATCAGCACACTAAAAGAACACAAACTGCACATTCAACTCTTTTGCTTATATTTACCGGATGAACATACTGCCTCCGCCACCCTGTGCCACAAAATGGAATCGCTCTTGGAGCGTCTTGCGTACCAAGTTACGCAAAGCGGCGCTCTTTCCCTTAGTCGGGATGGTTAAATTTTACCAAAAGGGTATATCTCCCTACAAACCACCCTCTTGTCGCTTTACGCCTACCTGTTCTCAGTACTCCATTGAGGCGTTGCGCAAACATGGCCCGATCAAAGGGGTTTACCTTACCGTGTGGCGGATATTACGATGCAATCCTTGGGGCGGAAGCGGATACGATCCGGTGCCGTAACAATGTATTACAATTGATAACATAAGCCCAAATTCACTCCATAGGAGAGGGGCCGTTGGGTGCGCATACTAATAGGTTGATTGCCCTTAAAGTGGTAACCTATACGTGGCTCAAAATAGAGCCCAAAACTATTTCCAATGTAGTAGTTGACCCCAAGAGCACCATTAATTGACCATTGAACACCATGGATCGGACCCTTTGTGGTGACAGTAGCCAAACGGGTATTCTCTTTATTTATGGTTTGTACAAATATTGCCCTTACCCCTTTTTCAATGGCAAATCCTGCTGAACTATAGGCCTTCCATTTGGATGGTGAAGTCCATATTGGTGAGACAACGTTGACAGGTATTCCAATGTAGTGTAGAGACTGATGCGCTTGGGAGCCTTCCCATGTAAACTGCGAAGCCAAATATGTGTAAATGATGCCGCTCTCAATGTCAATTTTTTTGCCGATATTTTTACGTACCTGTAAACCAAAGGAGATGGGAGGATAGTGACGGATGTGGGTGCAATCGTCTTGTTCCATTTCTAATCGTGCAGAGGAATAAACAGTTGAAGAAAAGTCGTTGGCGTATAATAAACTACCCCTCACACTGGCACCTCCGGAACTATTGATCTGTGAACGTCCGCCGTTTGTTCCAAAAGCGGCTGCCAAAAGCCATGAACGATCGACCGATTTTGGTTCTGATTTGGGCGGAGACTCAGGTATAGGTTGTGGGGATAATTCTGTGTCGGGTTGAGATGGAGGTTCCGGCTGAGTTGGAGATTCAGGCTGAGATAGAGATTCCGGTGGAGGTTGAAATTCAGATTGAGGTGTCGATTTTGAAGGACACGTCGACACAGATTCTTTGATTTGTATTTGATCTTGAGGCAACAGAATGACTTCTTGGATTGGAGTAAGATCTACAGACTTTTGCAATACTGAAAGCGTAATTGTGTCTTTTTCAACCGCTTGACGATTAAGTATCAAAAACAGCACTATCAATACGGCGGCCGCAAGCGCTTCTCCCCACCCAATCCATACCATCGTTCTTCTCTTTGGTCGGGTCAAACGGCTTTTGATCATGTCCCATCCGCTCTCCGGTATCAAAATTGGGTGGTCGGTCAGCTTTTGGTGGAACAACGCTCCAAAGGCATCGTTTTCAAAATCGTCTCTCATCGCTATTATCAATTTTATCCATCAACATCTTTTGCAATAATTGCCGGGCGCGTGCATATTGCGATCTAACTGTATTTTCACTTATTTTCAACTCTTTAACAATTTCATGATATGAATATTTTTCAATGGCTCTAAGGTTAAAAACGACTCGGTACTTGTTTGGAAGTTGGGTTATGCAGGCAAACAAACACTCCGCAGAGAGGGGCTCAAAAAGCGACACATCAGGTTCTACACATTCATGATCAGACTTTTCTATTTCAACACTACCCCGTAACACATCTTTGTGCCTAAGGTGTTCAAGGGCAGTATTTACAAAGATCTTTCTCATCCATCCTTTAAACGATCCGGTGCCGGAATAGGTATCAATCTTAGAGAACAACTTCACAAACCCATCATGCATCAGGTCGCATGCCGTCTGGCGATTGCCCACATACCGCAGACAAACGCCCATCATCACAGGTGCATACAACTCATACATCAATTTTTGCGCCCACGACTCGCCTTTCTTGCACCCTTCAATCAGTAGCCTTTCTTCCATTCTTTATACTTTATAGATGCACAACATCGTAAAATGTTGCAAAAAAAGTAAAATATTTTTGTTTATTCATATCTTTGTGGCCTTGAACTTAGAATTATTATCGGATGAATCGTGGCAAATATACAATAATCATCACAGGCGGCGCAGGTTTTATTGGTTCGCATCTGGTACGGAGGTTTGTCCGGATGTATCCCGATTATCGGATAATCAATTTAGACTCATTGACTTATGCCGGAAACTTGGCCAATTTGACCGATGTAGCCTCTGCCCCCAATTACCATTTTGTAAAGGGAAATATCTGTGACTTTGCCCTTGTGCAAAAAGTCTTTGCCGATTTTAAGGTGGATGCCGTGATCCACTTGGCGGCAGAGAGTCATGTGGACAGGTCGATTACCGACCCTTTTACGTTTGCACAGACCAACGTCATGGGAACATTGTGCTTGTTGCACGCCGCCAAGGAGTTTTGGAATGGTCGGGAAGAAGACCACCTCTTTTACCACGTCTCAACAGACGAAGTGTATGGAAGTTTGGCGGACAGTGGTTTTTTTACCGAAAACACGCCCTACGACCCCCATTCGCCCTATTCGGCCTCCAAAGCATCCTCCGATCACTTTGTGCGTGCCTATCGCGACACCTACGCTTTACCGGTAGTCCTCTCCAATTGCTCCAACAATTATGGCCCATTTCAATTTCCGGAAAAACTAATTCCATTGTTTATCAACAACATAAAACACGGCAAACCCTTGCCTGTGTACGGCAATGGTCAAAATGTGCGCGACTGGCTCTATGTAGAGGATCATGCCCAAGCCATTGACCTGATTTTTCACAAAGGCAAAAGGGGCGACACCTACAACATTGGAGGGTGCAACGAGTGGAAAAATATCGACTTGATCAGGTTGTTGATTGAGATCACCGACAGGCAGCTGGGACGAGAGGCCGGCTGTTCGGAGGGGCTGATCAGTTACGTGGCCGATCGTGCCGGTCACGATTTACGCTATGCCATAGATGCCTCCAAACTGAAAAGCGCGTTGGGATGGAAACCATCTTGTTGCTTTGAGGAGGGAGTGGAGCGTACCGTGCGCTGGTACTTAGAGAATGAGGAGTGGCTCCGGCAGGTGACATCGGGGGCTTATCAAGAGTATTATATGAAGATGTATGGAGACAAATAGAAAAAGATTTGCACTGCTGGGGGCGGCCGGTTATATTGCACCACGCCATATAATGGCCATTAAAGAGACAGAAAACGAATTGGTTGCTGCATTTGATCTCTCCGATAGCGTGGGAATTTTGGACAGTTACTTCCCCAATGCGTTGTTTTTTAAGGAGTATGAGCTTTTTGACAGGCATCTGTCGGTACAAAGACAACAAGGTGTGCCTATTGACTTTGTGTCGGTGTGCACGCCCAATTACTTGCACGACTCCCATATTCGGTTGGGATTGCGTCTGGGGGCAGATGTGATTTGCGAAAAGCCGTTGGTACTCGATCCTTCTCACTTAGAGGCGTTAATAGTGTTGCAAAAGGAGACGGGGAAAAAAGTATATAACATTCTCCAACTCAGGCTACATCCCGCAATTATTGCCTTAAAGCAGCGGATAGAGAGTGGCCCCAAAGACAAGATTTACGATGTGGACATCACCTATATTACGTCTCGAGGGAACTGGTACTTTGCAAGTTGGAAAGGCGATGACCTCAAGAGCGGCGGATTGGCAACCAACATTGGTGTGCACTTTTTTGATATGTTGGGTTGGGTCTTTGGACCCCACAAACGCAATGTGGTGCACCTTCGCACACCCGATCGGGTAGCCGGATTTCTTGAGTTGGAGCGGGCAAGGGTGCGCTACTTTTTGAGTGTCGATTACCAAGCCATCCCCCCCGAGGCAAAAGCGTTGGGAAAACGCACATTTAGATCACTTACTATGGAAAACGAAGCCATTGAGTTTAGTGATGGTTTTACCGATCTGCACACCCAAAGCTATCGCCATATCCTTTCGGGAAGAGGTTTTGGTTTGGAGCAGGCAACCCACAGCCTCCAAATCGTACACGACATTCGCCATGCTACTCCTATTGGGGCCAAGGGGGATTACCATTATTTGCTGTAGGATTTTAGGGGTACCTACAAGGCCAATCTTCACTTATAAAGATAAAAAAATATGGAACATCAAAATATGTTTGTATCTTTGCCGTATAATTAAAGAGAGGAGAGAATTGTGATGCAGCTAAGAGTGCAAGAGATTAAAAGTGACATGAATATGGAAATAGCAAATCCTATTTACGATGTAGTGTTTAAGTATCTGATGGAAGACAACAAAGCAGCAAGGTTGTTGGTTTCGTCAATCATTGGAGAAGAGGTGGTCTCTTTGGAGCCAAAACCGCAGGAGCACACCCGCGAAAAGGACAAAAAGGAAGAAACAGTTGGGATTCCCAATCTAACCGTATATCGCCTCGATTTTTCGGCCAAAATCAAACTGGCAGACGAAAGTTACAAAGTGGTTGTGATTGAGATGCAAAAGGCCGACTTGCCTACAGACATTATGCGTTTTAGGCGCTATCTTGGCGAGCAATACATCGATTCTGAGAACCGAGTTACAAGAGGAGACGAGATTGATGCCATGCAAATCTACGCCATTTACTTTCTGGGAAAGGAGTTGGGCATTTACGACGCACCCGTTTTGAGTATTTCTCATGAGGTGAAGGATGTCACAACGGGTAAGATCATCCCTAAGGCAAGTAAATTTATTGAGGGTTTGAACCACAAGTCGTGGATTGTGCAGATAAGTTGTTTAAAAGAGCGACGGCGAAACGAATTGGAACAACTTTTGTCTGTATTTGACCAGAGAAACCGTACCCGCAACGCCCATATCTTGAATGTGCAAGAAAAGGATTTCCCTGAAAAATTTCATCCCATCATTCGCCGTCTCAAGGGCGCGGCAAGCGATTCCGGCATGAAAAAACAGATGAAAGAGGAAGAAGAAGTTTTTAGATACCTCCGTGATGTAGCACGCATTGAGATGGGTAAAGCGTTCAAAGAGAAAGAGGAGGAAATCAAAGAAAAGAACGAGGAACTCAAAGAAAACAAGAAGACAATCGAAGAAAAAGAGAAGACCATCGAAGAGAAAGACAAAACAATCGAAGAAAAAGATGTTGAACTTGAAAGGTTGAAAAACGAACTACAGAAATACAAGCAAAAGAGGCTGCTGTAAAAGCGGTCAACCTCTGTTTATCGTGCAGGGATCAGTTGCACCGTAAAGTGGCGCATAATGGCCATCTCTTTAGTTATCTCATACCCGCGAGTGATCGTTTTGCTGCGGTCGTGCACATTCTTAAGGGCAGCAGCAATGTAGTCGATGTGAGAGTGGGTATAAACGCGGCGCGGAATGGCCAAACGAAGCAGTTCCAACGTTGGATAGCGGTTGAGGCGTGTTTTGGGATCGCGGTCGGCCAAGAGGGCGCCAATCTCCACTCCACGAATCCCCGCCTCTTTATACAGCTCAACGCCTAAGGTTTGTGCAATAAACTCCTCTTTGGGTACGCGGGGAAGAAACTTTTTGGCGTCAACAAAAATAGCGTGTCCACCTGCCGGACGTTGATAGGGAACCCCATATTCGTCCAACTTTTGTCCCAAGTAGGCCACCTGATGTATGCGCCCGTCTAAATAATCATAATCAGTTCCCTCTTCCAATCCAACCGCTAAGGCACTCATATCGCGTCCGGACATACCGCCATAAGTGAGGTATCCTTCGTACATAATGTTGAACATTTGGCACTTTTTCCAATCCTCCTCATGCCGGAACGCAACAAACCCACCCATATTTACAATGGCATCTTTTTTGGCCGACATGGTCATAAAGTCGCCGTAACTAAATATCTCTGAGACGATCTCTCGGATGCTTTTTTTGGCGTAACCCGGCTCCCTCGTCTTGATAAAGTAGGCGTTTTCGGCAAACCGAGCCGAATCAAAGAGCACCTTTACTCCGTACTTCTTTGCCAGAGCAGCTACCCCTTTGATGTTCTCCATCGATACGGGTTGCCCGCCTGCGCTGTTATTGGTAATGGTTATCACTACACAGGGGATTCTCTTTTGCGGATACCTCCTAAGTATGGTTTCGAGCTTGTGGAGATCCATATTTCCCTTAAATGGGTGATCAACAGAGGTGTCGGCTGCCTCTTCCACTGGACAATCAATGGGAAGCGCTTTGCGAAATTCGATGTGTCCTTTGGTGGTATCAAAGTGGGCGTTGCCAGGGAGTACGTCATCGGGTTTGACAATGGCCGAAAAGAGGACATTTTCTGCAGCCCGTCCCTGATGGGTGGGAAGAAAGTGAGAAAATCCGGTAATCGTTTGGATGGCGTCTTGCAACTTATAGAAAGATCTGGCGCCTGCATAACTCTCGTCTCCTTCCATCATAGCTGCCCACTGCCGATCGCTCATGGCGCCGGTTCCCGAATCTGTAAGCAAATCGATATAGACCGCATCGCTTTTAAGGTTAAAGAGGTTGTAGTGCGCCTCTTTGATCCACTCTTCGCGTGCAGCGCGGGTACTTTTACGGATGGGTTCTACCATCTTGATTTTGTACGATTCGGCAAAAGGAAGTTCCATATTCTATCATTAAATATTTGGCAAAAATAGATAAAATCTTGTTATTTGAAACGGGATGTGTATATTTGTGGGTTATGACCGATCAAATTGTTCAAAAACTCCAAATTCTTGCCGAAGCGGCAAAGTACGATGTGTCGTGCGCCTCAAGCGGGCACGGCCGCAAGAACAACGGTCGAGGGTTGGGAAATACAGCTGGATGGGGTATTTGCCACAGTTTTACCGAAGACGGACGGTGTGTGTCGCTGCTCAAGATCATGCTCACCAACAACTGTATTTACGACTGTGCCTACTGCATCAACCGGCGAAGCAACGATATCAAACGCACCACATTTTCTGTGTCGGAGGTGGTGGAACTCACCATTGAATTTTACAGGCGAAACTACATCGAGGGACTCTTTTTAAGTTCCGGTGTGGTGCGCAGCCCCGATTACACAATGGAGCGAATGGTGCGCGTGGCCAAAGATTTACGTTTAGTACAACGTTTTTTTGGATATATCCATCTAAAGAGTATTCCCGGAGCAAGTCGTGAATTGGTGCAGGAGGCGGGAAAGTATGCCGACCGACTGAGCGTCAATTTAGAAATTGCCACAGAATCGAATCTAAAGTTCTTGGCACCGGAAAAGGATCATCAAAGCGTCTATTCGCCAATGAGTTATATACAGCAAGGCGTGTTAGAGAGCGCCGAATCGCGCAAAAAGTATCGCAATGCCCCACGATTTGCTCCGGCAGGCCAGAGTACGCAATTGATTATTGGTGCCACACCCGATACCGACAGCGATATTTTACACCTCTCCTCTGCACTCTACTCCCGTCCCAGCATGAAGCGGGTCTATTATTCGGGTTTTATTCCTGTTAACGATTACGATTCTCGCCTCCCTGCCCTCTCCGCCCCGCCCTTAGTACGCGAACATCGTCTGTATCAGGCAGATTGGTTGTTGCGTTTTTACTCCTTTACTGTTGATGAGATTGTGAATGAACATTTTCCCCATTTAGATCTCGATTTGGATCCCAAGCTGATGTTTGCCCTGCGCCATCCCGAACTCTTTCCTGTTGATATTAATCGGGCTGATTATGAATTGATATTACGTGTTCCCGGTATCGGCGTAAAATCGGCTGGGCTTATCATCAGCTCCCGTCGCTATGGCCGCCTCAACAGCGATCACCTAAAAAAGATGGGAGTCGTACTCAAACGCGCCAAATATTTTATCACCTGTAACGAGTTGCCTGTTTTGACCATACATGAGACCACGCCTGACGTGTTGCGGCAGTTATTTATTGCCCCAAAGGATCCAAAACTTTTGAAGATCGATAAAATGGCAGGTCAATTGAGTTTGTTTTAAAAAAAATCACTACTTTTGTATCTAATTATTCATTGATTTTTATGTTGGAATTTTTTCGTAATCTTTTTGGACGTTACACACCGGTGATCTTGCTTGGCATTATTGCTGTGCTCTTTGTGGTGATGATTGTCTTTGGGCTTAGCTTTGGGTAGTCGGTGGTGAAGAGAGAGAGACTAATCCTTAGCTTCTGTCTGTTGTGCGCGCCTCTCCTGTTGATGGCTCAGTTTTATTGGGATGGTGCCGATCCTGCTCGTGCGCATTGGCGACAGTTGCGGGCGGGACCTTATACTGTTATCTATCCGCAAGAGGTTGATTCGTTGGCCAAACGGTACGCTTTTCTCTTTGAACAAGCCACCTCCTCTGTTTTGGCGCCTTTGAGGGCCAACACGCCGTCAATTCCGGTGGTGCTTCACCCTTATTCTATGTACAGTAACGGGATGGTGGTATGGACACCCAAACGGATGGAGCTTTACACCACTCCTCCGGCCCATTCCTATGCCCAAAACTGGGAAAAACAATTGGTGTTGCATGAGACACGTCACGTAGGACAGATGAGCAAGTTAAGCCAAAACTTCTTTCGTATTGCCGAATACTTGGTTGGGCAACAATCGCAGGGAGTCGCCGTTGGAGGATATACGCCCAAGTGGATGCTCGAAGGCGATGCGGTGCTGTCGGAAACAGAGTTGTCCTTTTCGGGGAGAGGTCGCGAAGCCGCTTTTCTTATGCCCTACAAGGCTTACCTGCTTGACTCTATATCTTTTAGCTGGGACGTGTGGAGGTTTGGATCTTATAAACACTTTACACCCAATCATTATCAGTTTGGTTACTTGCTTCTCTCCACAGTAAGAACGCGCACAAGTGAAGATGTGTTGTCCGGAGTGTATGATGCTATTACCAAACGTCCTTATATTCCATTTATTAGCCAAATCGCTTTTTCTAAAGAGGCAGGTAGCTCTCATTTAGAAAGTTGGGCGTCTGCTACCGAAGAGATGTGCGCCATTTGGAACCGACAATCCGATCAAAACGTACCGTTGACAACATATCACACGTTGATCGATTCTGTACCTCTGCCAAGCACCAATCCCTATAATAAAACCAATTGGAAAAAGCCGGCTGCACAATATGCAAATTATGAGTCGATTGTTTCCATATCTTCTGATCTGGTGTATGCTTTTTATCAAAATTTTGATCTTGCACCCTCATTGGTCAGGATAGATCTTGATGGCAAAAAGAGCATCGAAAGGTTTGTGGGACACACCAATAACGATCTGACAAGTGGGGGAGGAAAGCTCTACTGGACAGAGATTGTGCCCGACATCCGATGGGAAAAACAGTCGTTTTCTCTGTTACGATCCTACGACCCTAACACCAAGGAGCTTACCTCTCTATCCAAGAAAAGCAGGTATCTCCACCCATCCCTCTCTCCGTCCGCTCAAAAGATTGCAGTGGTAAATGAGTCTGTGTCAGGTCGTTCGTCTCTACATATATTGTCGGCAGAAGACGGATCCAACATTTCTCAAATCTCGGCTCCCGATGGTGGCCACCTCCGATCATCAGCCTGGGCATCCGACACTCTTTTGTATGCCACAGTACTTACTGATACCGGCTTGGGTATCTATTCATTACACATCGAAAAAGGAATTTGGCACAATGTTATCCCACCCCAACATTGCTCCATTTCTCGTTTACACTATTCCAATGGATTGCTCCTCTTTAGCAGCGACATCAACGGAACCGACAACATCTATGCCCTCTATCTTGAATCCGAATTGCCCCAACTCTTTGCCCTGACACAGGCAAAATATGGTGCTTTTTCGCCCTATATGTTTCACAACACACTCTACTACACCAACTACACATACGCCGGACTAAGGCCGGTTGAAGCCCCTATCGACAACTTATTATGGAAAAGAGCCTCTTTTAAAGAGCCTTACGAACCTCCTATTGCCACAATACTGTCTCAGCAGTCCGCTTATAAAATTGATACCGTCCAAGTTCCGGCCTACTCCTCCTATCCCTCCAAGCCCTACCACAAAGCGCTAAATATTTTCCGGTTTCATAGCTGGGCGCCCATCTATTACGATGTGGACAATCTTTCTGCCCTATCTTTAGAGAGTTGGTACGACGTGGCCTCTTTGGGTGCCGTACTTTTATCTCAAAACACGTTGGGTACAGCAGCAACGCAACTGGGTTATTCCTATCGCAATGGATTTCACTCCGGTCATCTTAAATATATCTGGCAGGGATGGTATCCGATTATCGAAATCACCGGCCACCTCAACGACCGTTATGCGGGACAATATCAAATTGAAAAGAATCAGGAGGGCAATAATGTCTCTAAACTCTTCACGTTGGATAAACCCTCTTTCCGCGCCTCTGCAAGTATCTATGTTCCGTTTAATCTACGGAGTAGAGGTTGGGTACGCGGTTTGATTCCTCGTCTTTATCTTTCGTTTAGGAACGATCAATACTTATCTCCTCAAAAACAAATCTTTCAGAATTATTTATCGTTTCAAACAGGTGTGCAATACTATCAATACCGCCACCTTGCTCAAAACAACATTTTTCCTCGAATTGGTTTTGGCCTCTCCATACAAAGCGCAGCAGCTCCATGGAATCATCAAACATTTGGAAAAGAATTATATGGAATGGCTTATGCCTATCTTCCGGGCGTGGTAATCAATCAGGGTTTACGCCTCAAAATTGCCTTGCAGCGCCAGTGGATAGAGAGCGGACAATATTTTCTGTCAAGTCTTGCCTCATGGCCACGAGGTTACGACAACAGGGGTTCAGAAAAGTATGCAGGATTTAATGTCGATTATGCCATACCTGTTTGGCTTGGAGATATTTCAGTTGGCTCTATTCTCTATTTGAAGAGATTACAGATTCTCCCATTTTTTGATTGGGCAAATACCCATACCGGAAAAGATACCAAATCTTTGTACAGCGTAGGTGCAGATTTATTATTCGACTTTCACTTTTTACGAATCGGCAGCCCAATAAGCGCCGGTGTTCGCTCTTTACTCAGAGACGATCAAAAGGCGGTGGTTCAAGCCTTGTTTAGCGTGAATATTCAATAGTACAACTTTTTTGTCGGGGTAGCGGGACTCGAACCCACGACCCCCTGCTCCCAAAGCAGGTGCGCTAGCCAACTGCGCCACACCCCGATCTTATTATCTTATTTTTTTCCGGCTTCTTGAAGTTTTTTAGTCTTTCTTACGTTCATGTCATATACAATTGGCGTACCCACAAATACAGAGGAGTAGGCACCCACGATCACCCCAACGATAAGGGCTACGGAGAATCCTCGGATCACCTCGCCGCCAAAGATGGAAATGGCAATCAATACCACTAACGTAGAGGCTCCGGTGTTGAAGGTACGCGAGAGCGTGCTGTTGAGCGCTTCATTGATATTGATACGAAGTTCGCGTTTGGGAAATAGGGTACGGTACTCTCGGATCCTGTCAAAGATAACCACGTTGTCGTTGATGGTGTATCCAATGATGGTGAGGATAGCGGCAATAAAAGTTTGGTCAACGTCGAGACTAAAAGGCAAAACTCCGCTGAAAATAGAGAAAAATCCCATGGTGATAATGGCGTTGTGGGCAAGCGAAAACACACCACCGGTTCCCCATCCCCAGTTGCGGAATCGGGCTGCAATATAGAGGAAGATGGCTATGAGAGAAATGAATACTGCAATAAAGGCATCTCGTTTAATGTCATTTGCAATGGTTGGACCCACTTTTTCTGAACTGATGATACCATTTGGATTTTCTAATGTTGAGACAAACTCGCTCAGTGTCATTTCGGCTGCAAAAAGGCCTTTAAGAGCGTTGAACAGCTTCTCTACGATCAAAAGATCGGTTTCCGGATCATCGGTGCTGATTAAATATTTTGTGGTAATCTTCATTTGGCTTTGTCCGCCAAATTGTTTTACCTCTACCGATTCTTCAAACTCGTCATAAAGAGCAGATCGTACTACATTGGCACTAACGTCTTTGTCAAAACGAATCACGTATGTACGTCCACCTGTGAAGTCAACGCCGTATGAAAATCCCTTGGTAAACATAAAAGCAACACTAATCACAACCACAGACACAGAGATGATGTAGGCGTATTTGCGAAGATGAACAAAGTCAATCTTGGTGTTTTTTAGGAAATTTTCGGTGATTTTGTTGTCAAACGAAATGTTCTTGCCGACTTTGAGTCGCCATTCAAAAATTAAACGAGTAATAAAGATCGATGTGAGCATTGAGGTGATAATACCCACAACCAATGTAGTGGCAAATCCTTGAACAGGACCCGATCCAAAGAACATCAACACCAAACCTGTGATGATGGTGGTGAGGTTTCCGTCAATAATGGCAGAGTAGGCGTTTCGATACCCGTCTGCAATGGCAAGACGAAGTCCTTTACCCGCTCGAATCTCTTCTCGAATCCGTTCATATATAATAACGTTGGCATCCACAGCCATACCCATAGTGAGCACAATACCGGCAATGCCGGGCAGCGTGAGTACCGCGCCAAACGAAGCCAAAGCGCCAAACAGGAATAACACGTTACACAAAAGGGCCACGTTGGCAACAACTCCAGCTCGATTATAGAAAAACATCATATAGAGCAACACCAATAAAAAGGCTATTGCAAATGATACCAATCCGGCGTTGATCGATTCTGAACCTAACGATGGGCCAACAACGGCTTCTTGCACAATTCTGGCCGGGGCGGGTAACTTTCCTGATTTAAGAACATTGGCCAGGTCGTCCGCTTCTGTAACGGTAAAGTTGCCCTGAATTTGGGAGCTGCCTCCCGTGATCTCACCGTGAACAACAGGGGCAGAATAGACCATTCCGTCCAACACAATGGCTATACACTTATTGATATTGTCGGCAGTAAGGCGTGCCCAGGTACGGGCGCCCTCGGCATTCATTGACATACTTACTACGGGCGAAGCGCTATTATTGGCAAAAGATTTACGGGCATCGGTGACAACGCCTCCATCTAAAGGCGCTCTACCATCACGGGTGGTTTGTTTTATTGCATATAACTCATAATGAACTCCATTAGGATCGTCATGTGCGGGTTTTACAGACCACATCGGGGCAAATCCTTGAGGAAACAAAGACAAAATTTGCGGCATTCTAAACCATGCGCCCACTTTGGCAGTATCTCGGTAGTGCGCAATGCCAAATTTGGGGCCGGGCATCACCTGTCCCTGATAAACACTGGGACTAAGAATGGCAAAAAGTGGATTTTGCTTTTCAAAAGAGGAGATTTCGAGGGAAGCGTTGTCTTCCTGAGTGAGTTGTTCCAAAAGTTCCTCATCTGTAAGCTCTTTGGGCTGCTCTTTTGCCACAGGCTCATCTGCAACCTGTTCCGATGGATCCATCTCCCCAATCATCTGACGAATCAGGGCGTTTGCCTCTTCGAGGCTCGGTATAATCTCAGAGTTGTCAAAGGTTTCCCAAAACTCAAGAGATGCGGTCCCCTGCAACAGTTTACGCACACGTTCAGGCTCTTTGACTCCCGGCAACTCTACCAATATCCGTCCCGAATTGCCGGAGCGCTGGATATTGGGTTGGGTAACGCCAAATCTATCAATACGGTTACGTAATACGTTGAATGAGTTTGCGATTGCGCTCTCGGCTTCGCCTCTGATTACCTTTATCACCTCATCATTTGTACTTTCGGGCTTGATCCGATCGCGCATATCGTAGGTGCCAAAAATTTGAGAGAGTCGCTGACCGGGGGCAACCGTATTCCACGCTTCACCAAAAAGGGTAATTAGATCCGATCGGCTTGCTAATTGATTTTCTTTAGCCAACGCCAAAGCGGATTGTAAAGTGGAAGAGGGGCTGTAATCGGCCAACGCCCTTATCAAGTCCTCCATAGAGACTTCGAGCATGACGTTCATTCCTCCCTTGAGGTCAAGACCTAAATTGATCTCTTTGTCTTTTACCTCTTTGTAAGTAAAACTCAGAAAAACCTTTTCTGCGGTGATGGAATCTAAGTAGTAACGCTCCTTCTCCCGACTCATTGAATCGATGAAAAAAGCCCTGTCTAACTCAGAGACTGCGGCAAACGCCGGAGTGGTTTGAAATTGTTCTACTGCTTGCTGAGCATAATCTCTTGCATTATTCTCTTGATGCTGTGTAGCCCATGTAAAGGAGAGTTGATAGGCACAGGCCAGCCCGATGATAATTGCCAAAAAAGTGATGGCGCCTTTGTTTTGCATGGATGTTTCAGGTATTTTAAATGTACAACTTTTCTAAAATTAGGGCACAAATGTACAATTATTTCCTGATATGGGAAGAAACTTATACTTTTGTGAGATAAATTTATTTGGGAATGCGGTCTTTTTTGTCTCCATTTGTGATGGTTTTATTGTCAGTAGGAGCACTTTATGCACAAAGTGGGTCGGCGCAAAGTTTTTATTTGCAAGGCGACACTTTACGCCGTGCGTACCGCTTTTCGGAGGCGATTGAGGCGTTTCAACAGGCAATTTTGACCTCAACCGACACGCTTATTATGAATAGGGCGGAACTCCATTTGATATGGTGTCAAAACGGACAAAATATGTTGCAATATGCCGTTGATGTCAAAACGCTAGGATCGGCATCTGTTCCCAAAGAGGAGTTTTACCTCTATTTGTCTGCAGATCCGCACGCTTTTTGGGCCACTCCTCCCAAACTTTTTTCCGAAATTTCCCAAGAGTATCCTGCATTTGTATCTCCGGTCAATAAAACGATCATCTTTACCGGTAGGTCAAGTGCCTCAAACAATTTAGACCTCTACATCAGCCGTCTGCAAAACGACTCATTGTGGTCGTATCCCCAACCGATGGAGTCTTCGATCAACAGTAGTGGGAATGAGTGTTATCCTGTGCTATCGGCCGATGGGCACACCCTCTTTTTTGCTTCGGACGGCCATTATGGTATGGGCGGATTTGATCTCTATGTAAGCTCTTTTGATGAATCGACCGAAACATGGAGTCAAGCTCAAAATATGGGTTTTCCCTTCTCTTCGACCGAGAATGACCTCGCTTTTATGCCTGCACCGGATGGCCTCTCTGCGCTTGTTGTCTCTGACCGAGCGGGAGATGAGGACCTGTTGCATATTTATCATATTGAATATGAATTAAATCCACTTCGACACGATTTGCGCGATCGTACCGACCTTCCTCTTTTGGCACAGCTTGTATTGGAGCAGCAAAAGGAAGATTCTGATCGGGACAACGCAGAGATAGATCTTCTCTCTTCTCCAAACGGCCAAAGCGATTATATTGGATTGGTTCAGATTGCCAGAAAGATACGCGATGAACTACTTACGCTTGAAAAAAAGTTAGCCCTCAACAGAGACACTTATACCAATCTTTTACAGGAAGATGAACGTTTTTCTCTTGCCAAAATAATCGAAGAAGAAGAGATGGCATTAATGGAACTAAACAAGAAGTATCGTTTGGCGGGGATTGAGGTGCAAAATGCAGAGATGGAGTTTTTGCATAAAGGTATCATTCCCGCTGTTGAACAGATCCCTTTGCAGAAGGAGTCGTATCAGGCACCATCGCACCCATTTCTTCTACAAAAAGGGATTTTGGGAAGTATCGACACCCTCTCTTTTGCCCTTCCAATTATCAAGGAGAGGCTTATCGACTATGGTTTTCGCGTTGGCTCAACAACTGAAATTATTGCAGAGGTCAAGTTGCCCGATTATCTCTTTTATCGGATTCAATTGGCGGTACTCTCAACGCCTGCACGTCCATCGACATTCAACGGCATCTCTCCTGTTTTTGAAAACTTTACAACGGATAGGAAGTACCTCTATTGTGCCGGACAGTTTAACAGCTACTCCGAAGCATCTGCTGCACTCCCTTTAGTGCAGCGTGCCGGATTTAAAACCGCCATAGTTACAGCTTTTAATCAAGGAAAGAGCGTAACGGTGACCAATGCTCGGAAATTAGAACAGACGCTTCCCAAGATGAGCTATCGCGTTTCGCTTGGCGTTTATCCCCAAGGATTACCTCCATCCCTATTGACAGCAGTAAAACAATTATGTGACAAAGATTTGGCAAGAGTTATGGGCAATGGGTGGCCAATGTATGTAGTGGGACCTTTTGGCACCCTTAAAGAGGCGCAAAAGTTGCAGAACGATTTGATAGGTATGGGTTTTGAAGAAATTGTTGTGGAAATTATTTAAAATTTGATTATATGGGACTTATCATCTTACTTATTATCGTCGGCATTGTGTTACTGTTGGCCGAGTTGCTCTTGATTCCCGGCGTGGGGATAGCAGGCGTCTTGGGGTTGGCCTCCCTAATTGGCGCCAATTTTATTGCATTTTTTTACTACTCGCAAACTGTGGGGGTGGTAGTCTTGGTTGTTACCCTGATAATCTGCATCATAGTGGTATGGTACGCTTTGCGGGCAAAAACGTGGAAACGTTTGAGTTTACAACACGAGATTGAGGCAAAGGCAATCTCTTCGCCCAAAGATTTGGGGATTCATATTGGGATGAAGGGGAAAACCATTGGCCGACTTATCCCTTCCGGAAAAGCTCGATTTGATACTACTGATGTGGAAGTGTATGCGTTACATGGAGTCATTGATCCGGGAACAGAGGTCGAAGTTGTTCAAATCGAAGATATGCGTATATTTGTAGTTTCTGAAAAATCTATTTAACTTTTTTATATGAATACACCCTTTTTTGTATTGTTGACCGAAATGTCGGACGCCTCTTACTATTTGTTGCTGGCAGGAATTTCGTTTATTGGTCTGTTGATTCTGCTGTGGTTTTTTCCTATTACCCTTTGGTTTCAAGCATTGATTTCCGGAGTGCGTATCTCTTTGATACAATTAGTATTGATGCGATGGAGAAAAGTACCTCCCGGAACCATTGTGATGGCTATGATTACCGGAACCAAGGCCGGTCTCAAATTGGATGCCAATAGCCTTGAAGCCCACTTTTTGGCAAAAGGAAACGTGACCAAAGTGGTAAATGCTTTAATTTCTGCCGATAAAGCCAACATCTCACTCGATTTTAAGATGGCAGCTGCCATTGACTTAGCCGGTCGCGATGTGTTTGAAGCGGTACAGATGTCGGTAAATCCAAAGGTGATCAACACCCCTCCCGTAACGGCAGTTGCCAAAGACGGGATTCAGCTCATTGCCAAAGCGCGCGTTACGGTTCGCGCCAACATCAGGCAACTGGTGGGGGGCGCCGGCGAAGAGACCGTTTTGGCACGCGTTGGAGAAGGAATTGTATCGAGCATCGGCTCTGCCGCCTCCCACAAATCGGTGCTGGAGAACCCCGACTCTATTTCCAAGGTGGTTTTAAACAAAGGCTTGGACTCCGGAACCGCCTTTGAGATCCTCTCCATCGACATTGCCGATATTGACATTGGACGTAACATTGGCGCCGCCTTGCAAATGGATCAGGCTAATGCCGATAAAAACATTGCGCAGGCGCGTGCAGAAGAGCGGCGCGCAATGGCCGTTGCCCTTGAACAAGAGATGAAGGCAAAAGCCCAGGAAGCCCGCGCAAAAGTGATTGCCGCCGAAGTAGAGATCCCACTTGCCATGGCCGAAGCATTCCGTCAAGGCAATCTTGGCATTATGGATTATTATAAAATGCGTAATATTCAAGCCGATACAGATATGCGCGAACAAATTGCAAAACCTGTTGTAAAGAAGTAACCAAATAATGCTTACCTTTGCAGCTCCCATTGGTGAGGTGGGTGAGTGGCTAAAACCAGCAGTTTGCTAAACTGCCGTACGGGAAACTGTACCGGGGGTTCGAATCCCCCCCTCACCGCAAAACAAAATAAAAAGGCGTCCCAAAGGGACGCTTTTTTACACCACAGGCCGTTTGATGTTCACATCAAAACGGCCTGCGGTGTAAAAAAAAGCAGCCTCCGGCTGCCTTTTTATTTTGTTTTAAGCCCCCCCTCTGGGGATCAGCGCAGCTAATCCCCCCCACATCACCCTCCCCCACATCGTACCCCCTCCTTAAAAAATCCACTCTTTGATAAAATAGAATAAAAAGACAAAACTAAGGGTCAATTTCATAGCCGTACCAAAAAGAAACCCCATAAAAGAGCCTACTCCGGAACGAAACGCGCTTTTTGTGTCTCGACCGGCAATCAGTTCTCCCACAACAGCGCCGGCAAAAGGTCCGATTACGATTCCGAACGGCAGAAAAAACAAACCGAGTAATAATCCCAAAATAGAGCCTATCACCCCGGCACGGCTGCCGCCCCACCTTTTTGTTGCCCACGCAGGAAGTGTGTAATCGATGATGGTAACCACAAGGGTGATCACTGCGGTAATGATTAGAAATTTGAGGGAAAAATTCCCAAATCTTGTTGCTTGTAGCAACCATAATGCCACATAACTCAGCGGCGGACCGGGGATCACGGGTAAAACACAGCCGACTAATCCGCAGAGCAGAAAACATATCCCCAAAAAAACGAGCAAAATGTCTAATACCATATTATTCAATTTTTTGTTTGTCGTCCCGATTACATGACCCTATATTGTACCGCTTCGGCCAAATGTTCCGCCCGGATCGTCTGCACTCCCTCTAAATCGGCAATGGTTCTGGCCACCTTCAAAATCCTGTCATAAGCCCTTGCAGATAACCCTAACGCATGGATACACTGCTTTATATAGGAGGCAGACTCCACGTCTATGGCGCAATATTGTTGGACATGTTTTCGTGACATTTGTGCGTTTGCAAAGGTACTTAAATCTTTTGGAAAACGTGCGCTCGCTATTTTGCGGGCAGCCACAACCCGCTTCCGAATCTCCGAAGAAGGGGTGGCCGGGGTAATGTTGATTAACTCTTCGGGGGAGAGTGCTTCAACCGAAACGTGTAAATCGATTCGATCAAATAAAGGGCCCGAAATACGCCCCGTGTAGCGTTGCACCGCCGTTTGCGAGCAGGTGCAATTTTTGATGTTGCTTCCGTAATATCCGCATGGGCAGGGATTCATAGAGGCAACCAACATAAAGTTTGCCGGATAGGAGATGCGATAGCGCATACGGGCTAAGGTAATGATCCTGTCTTCTAACGGTTGACGCAACACTTCTAATGTTTGGCGAGAAAATTCGGGAATTTCGTCTAAGTAGAGTACTCCATGGTGTGCCAACGAGATCTCTCCGGGCATCGCTTGGGGACCACCTCCCGCCAAAGATACGATAGAGGCGCTGTGGTGCGGCGATCTAAAGGGACGATTGCATAGCAATCCCCGCTCTTCGGGGCGTCCGGACTCTGAGGAGTAACGCCCCGATACGGAATAGATGCGGGTGGTCTCCATGGCCTCTTCTTTAGTCAAAGGAGGCAAGATGGAAGGAAGACATTTAGCCATAAACGATTTTCCAGACCCGGGTGGACCTATCATCAACACGTTGTGCCCTCCGGCAGCGGCAATCTCCAACGCCCGCTTGGCGTGCTCCTGCCCTTTTACGTCCGCAAAGTCGAGCCCTCTTTTCCAGGCATTGTCGTCGCTTGCCCATTCGGGCGCTTTTAACGGCTCCAACGCTTTTTCTCCCTCAAGAAGAGAGATCACTTGAGAGAGGTGGGTAGCCCCATAAATTTGGATTCCCTCCACCGCTGCCGCTTCTTGTGCGCTCTCCAACGGAAAGATGCATCCTTTAAACCCCTCCGATTTGGCGTGAAGGGCAATCGAGAGTGCCCCCGACACCGGGCGTAACCGACCATCTAACGCCAACTCTCCCATACACACAAAGGTGGAGAGTTCGGGCGCCCGAATTTGCTCTGAGGCGGCCAAAATGCTCAACGCAATGGGAAGATCGTACGCAGACCCCTCTTTTCTAAGGTCTGCCGGTGCCATATTGATCACCACTCTTCGACCTGGCATCCGCAAACCCATCGATTCAAACGCGGTGCTAATTCGTTGTTGACTCTCCCGCACCGCGTTATCGGGAAGTCCCACTAAGAAGAAATTGATCCCCACAGAAACATCTGTCTCTATGGTTACGGTTAGGGCGTCTATTCCACAGCACGCACTCCCAAAGGCCTTAACCAACATATATTTAGATTATTAGATTATGCTATTCAATTAGATGATGTTGTTATTTTCGGTAATAATGATGATGCTATTTTTGATGTGTTAAAACAATCCGTTGATTTTTGCGTCTAAACGATCGATGACAATGCTCAGATCTTCCGGTTTTTCTTCAAAATTAAGGGCATCAACGTTTAAAATTATTTTATTATCGGACGAGTAGCTCTCTATCCACTCTTCGTATCGTTCATTTAGCCCCTGTAAATAGTCGATCCGAATACTGCTTTCGTACTCTCGCCCTCTCTTTTGAATCTGATTTACTAATGTGGGTACAGAGGCCCTAAGGTAGATCAGCAAATCGGGCGGAGGCACCAAAGAGATCATCAAATCAAAGAGATCTTTGTAGTTGGCATAGTCCCGCGTAGTCATAAGTCCCATCGAATGCAGGTTGGCGGCAAAGATGCAGGCATCTTCGTAGATGGTTCGATCTTGTATCACCACATTTTTTGATCTCTTTATCTCCACAATACCCGCCAATCTCTTGTTGAGAAAGTAAATTTGCAGGTTAAAAGACCATCTTTGCATATCTTTATAAAAGTCGGTTAAGTAGGGATTCGTATCCGCATCTTCGTACTTTGGCTCCCAACCATAGTGCTTGGCTAACAAGCCTGTAAGCGTAGTTTTTCCGCTTCCGATATTTCCGGCAACTGCTATGTGCATAAACTTTTTTTATCCAATTTTGACCTCAAAGGTAAAAATTTTTTTGAAAATTACTATTGTTTCGAAATTTTGTCTATTTTTGCATCTGCGCTAATTTTGACCTGAAACCGATTTAAATTATTTAATAATCATGAAAAAAGTATTTAGTTTATTGTTAATGAGCGTTTTGATTTGCTCCGGAAGCTTTGCAAAAGATAGGTTGCCGGCCGATCTGAGCGGATTGACTCTCTCTCCAATTGAGACAAACTACCTTATCCAAGAGGGAAAAGTGGTAATCTCTTTTGATGTAACCATTCCTGCCAACTATTTTGAGCGCAGGGTAACTTTTGTTCTCATGCCCGCCATTGAGTATTCCAATGGAGAAGTTCTTGAACTACCGACCAAGGGTGTGCAGGGGACCAGCGTGATCGAGACCCACTACCCCGTAGTGGACTGGTCAAAGAAACAGGTGATTTCCTATTCGGCTAAAGTTCCGGCAACTGCTGCTTTGATCGACGCAGACTTTATTATTGATGTTTATCTGCACAACTGTTTAAGCAAAGCTGAGCGGGTAGATCGTCTGTACAAAGGTCCGCTCAATTTGATGCTATTCCCCATTGCTCCTATTGTAACTCCCGCTGACGTAGTGGTTGGAGATGTGTTGGGCGAGGCAAAACCGGAAGGTCGTATCTTCTTTAAAGTGAACAGTTATGTTGTAACCAAAGAGGGCACAAACAATCCGAGTATTACGAATATGAACGACATGCTCAAATTCTTGATGCAGGACAGCGAATTTACCATCACCGAAGTTGTGGCGATGGGCAGCGCTTCTCCGGAAGGAACCGACAGGATCAACAAGCCCTTGTCTGCCAACCGTGCAAAAGCGGGTATTACCTGGATGAAGTCAAATCTCAAAAATCTTGGTTACAAGAAAACTTTAAAGGACGATCAGTATAAAATTAACGACAGTCCCGATTTCTGGGAAGGATTCTTCTCAGCAATCAGCGCTTCTGACCACCCGAGAAAGAGCGAGATTATTTCTCAATTCCTTGGTTACAAGAGCGATCCGCAAGAGGCAGAAAAAAGAGTTCGTGAAATGATGAAGAACGACCAAACGGTTCGCGACATCCTCTTCCCCGACCTGCGCTATACCTCACTTCGCGTTAACTTTACCCGCTCAACGCTCACTCCCGATCAGTTAAAAGATGCCGCTCGCCTCTATCCTGCTGCACTTTCGGCAAAAGAACTTACTGCGGTTGCAGAAGCTCAAGAAACCCTTGATCAAAAAGTGGCTATTTACAAATCTGCCCTCGAACTGCATCCAACCACTTGGGAACTCTATGCCAATTTGGGTAATGTCTATTTAAAGATGAAAGATTACGATGCTGCACGCAGAATCTTTACAGACGCACTGCAATTAGACCCCAATAATGCAAAGATTAAAGGCCAATTAGCTTATACGCACATTATTGTTGGCGAATACGACAAGGCTTCACAAATCCTTCAGGGCGTTTCGGGCAATGATGCCGATTACTATCGCGGAATTATTTTGGCTGCTCAAGATAAGTTTGAAGAGGCCATTCCTCTGCTCAAAGCCAAACCAGACGTAAATCTTGCCATCTCTTACCTGAACACTCGCCAAACCAAAGCGGCTTATGATGTGTTGCAGAAACTTGATCAAGAAGACGTTTTTGTTGCTTATTACACAGGTGTTACATTAAGGCGCCTCAACAGAGAGGCTGAGGCCGAGACCTACTTCAATAAGGCCAATCGCCTGAACAAAGGCGAGCTTAACGAGCGCGTAAATTCCGACTTTTATGTGTCAGGCGTTGTAAAATAGCTCCACCTTTTTATTACAACAAGGGCTGTCTGATTGGGCAGCCTTTGTTGTTTCTATACTTAGCACTATCTTTGCACCTATTATATGACAGACACCCTACACCACAAAGGACGCCGCCGGCAATTGGTGGAACATTTGGCAGAGAGATTTCCTTTTAACTCCAAGGTTTTGGAGGCGATAGGACAAGTGCCCAGACACCTTTTTGTCGAAAAGGGATTGGATCAATTTGCTTATTTTGACAGACCTCTGTCAATAGGTGCCAATCAAACGATATCTCAACCGTTTACTGTTGCCATGCAAACGCATTTGCTTGCCTTATCCAAGTGGGATAAGGTATTGGAGATCGGAACGGGATGCGGCTATCAAACGGCCGTATTGTTAGAAATGGGGTATCGTGTCTTTAGCATTGAGCGGCAAAAATCGCTCTATCTACAGGCACAAAACAATCTATTTGCCACCGGTTATAAAACTGCTCATTTGTATTATGGAGACGGTTTTGAAGGATTGGCTCAATTTGCTCCTTTTCAGGGGATTATTGTTACGTGCGGCGCATCAATGATTCCTCAAAAACTTGCCGATCAACTTGTTGTAGGTGGACGAATAGTGATTCCTGTGGGAGCGACAGGACAAACAATGACTGTTGTGAAGCGGTTAGACGATTTTTCTTTTGAAGAGGAGACGTATGGCGACTACTCTTTTGTTCCCATGTTACCCGGAAAAGTGTAATTTTTTTATATGATACAGATTAATATATTTTATTTTAACGATTTGCGGGTTTGTTGTTACCTGTTATGGGATGAGACCAAAGAGGCAATCGTAGTGGATCCCGGATGCCATACCAAAAGCGAACAGGAGAGATTTAAAAAGTTTGTGCAGCAGGAGAAGTTGGATATCAAGTATGTGGTCAATACCCATGCCCACTTTGACCACGCAATGGGGAATGCCTTTGTGTGTACTACATGGGGAGTAAAAAGCTATTTGCATCCGGCAGATCTGCTGATCCTCCAAAATGCCCAAACCTATTGTCAAATGTTTGGTATAGAGATTGATCAGCCGCCTGTGGACATCCTATCTCTGTCTGAAAAGGAGGAGTTAACGTTTGGTCGTTCCTCCCTAACGGTGATCGAAACGCCCGGGCACAGTCCGGGTGGCGTATGCCTCTATTCGCCGCACGATCGTTTTCTCATTACAGGAGACACCCTTTTTGCGGGCAACATTGGGCGTACCGATCTTCCCGGAGGAGACTATGATCAACTTATTGAAAGCATTACGCAAAAGATCATACCGTTAGCCTCTCCTTTGCGAATTCTTCCCGGCCACGGGAACGAAACAACCTTAGCCGAAGAACTATGCCGGAACCCCTATATATTGAGATAGAAGGCGCACGCGTACACAACCTTAAAAACGTCTCCCTGAATTTACCCCGAAATGCCCTCACTGTAATCACCGGGTTAAGCGGAAGCGGAAAGTCGTCATTGGCTTTTGACACCCTTTATGCAGAGGGACAAAGGCGTTATTTAGAGACACTCTCTGTGTATGCCCGTCAATTTATGGGCACACTTGAGCGTCCCGATGTTGATTATATATCTGGTCTCAGTCCCATCATTGCCATTGAACAAAAAGCCACTACCCGAAATCAACGATCAACGGTGGGTACTATTACCGAAATCAACGATTTTCTGCGCCTCCTCTTTGCCCGCGCTTCGTTAGCCTTTTCTCCCGTTACAGGGGAGGAGATGATTCGCTATACCCAACCTCAGATTACTGAGACTCTTATCAAACAATTTGAGAATCAGAAAATCCTTATCTTGGCGCCTTTGGTTAAAGGGCGTAAAGGTCACTATAAAGAACTCTTTGAACAGCTTACGCGAAAGGGATTTACACAGGTTAGGATTGATGGAACCTTACAGGAGATAGGAGCAAACCATCGATTGGACAGATATAAGTTGCACTTTATTGAGGTGGTGATTGATAAGGTGATTCCCACGCCGGAATCTCAGTCGCGTCTGTTGGCATCGGTCTCCACTGCTTTACACCATGGCAAAGGAACCATGCAGGTGGTACACACCCAAAGTGGTGATACTCGCTTTTTTAGCGCCCACCTGATGTGTCCTGTCAGCGGCCTTTCCTTTACCGAGCCTGCCCCGCACCACTTTTCTTTCAACTCTCCCCAGGGCGCCTGTCCTCATTGTAAAGGACTTGGAGTAACCTCATCTGCTGACATCAATAAAATTATTCCCGATATGGGGCTGTCGATTGCCCAGGGCGGCATCCGTTTATTGGGAAAAATGAGGGAAACGGTGTTTTTTAGGCAATTAGATGCCCTCTCCAAGAGGTATGACTTCTCGCTCCACATTCCGATTTCTCAACTTCCTGAGGATATTATACAAATGATTCTATATGGATCCGACGAATTGATACGTATGTCCACAACAGGAGGCAATTCGTATATGACCACCTTTTCCGGAGTAATCAACCACATAGAGAATGCGGCGGAAGATACAGAAGACGATCTGGAGCGAATCGAACGCTTTTTGGTCGAGAAGCCGTGTCCCACCTGCCATGGGTCCCGCCTCAAAGAGGAGGCGCTTTGTTTTAAAATCGACGGCAAAAACATTGCAGATCTTTGCGCTATGGATCTCGCCACTCTGTCCGATTGGTTTTTGGACATTGAGGCGCGGATTTCTACAAAACAGGCTGCAATTGCGCACGATTTGGTAAGGGAGATTCGCGATCGGTTACACTTTTTATCGGATGTTGGGTTGGAATACCTGTCACTCAGTCGATCAACACGTAGTTTGAGCGGTGGGGAGAGCCAGCGCATTAGGTTGGCTACGCAGATAGGATCAAAATTGGTGAATGTGCTTTATATTTTGGATGAACCGAGCATTGGGTTGCATCAGCGGGATAATCAAAAGTTGATCAAGGCGTTAAAACGGTTACGGGACGATGGCAACAGTGTGTTGGTGGTGGAGCATGACGAGGAGATGATCCGCAACGCCGATTGGATAGTTGATATGGGCCCCGGTGCAGGGCAAAAGGGTGGAGAGGTGATCTTTTCGGGATGTCATGACGATTTTCTCCTTCCTCAACCTGCCTCTTGCGGACATTCTACAAATAGCCTCACTTATGACTACTTAAAAGGGATCCGCACCATTCCTATCCCTACCGTTCGCCACAAAGGAAGTGGGCGTTTTCTTCGGCTGACAGGCGCTTGCGGAAATAATCTAAAGAGTCTTGATGTCTCGTTTCCGTTGGGTTGCCTGATTGGGATTACCGGAGTGAGCGGCAGCGGAAAGTCGAGCCTGATTACCGACACCCTCATGCCTATTATCAGTCAACATCTGTATAAATCTGTGCAACAACCGCTTTCATATACCCAACTTGAAGGGATTGAACATATTGACAAGTTGGTAGAGATTGACCAAAGTCCCATTGGGCGAACGCCAAGAAGCAATCCGGCCACTTATACCCATCTCTTTGCCGATATTCGCAAGCTCTTTGAAGAGACACCTGATGCCAAAGTGCGTGGATTTAAGGCGGGTAGATTCTCTTTTAATGTAAAGGGAGGGCGATGCGAGGAGTGCCGTGGTGCGGGGGTTAGGGTGATTGAAATGAACTTTTTACCTAATGTGCACGTTCCGTGCCGTGTGTGTAACCAAAAGAGGTACAACACAGAGACGCTGGCGGTACGGTATAAGGGAAAAACCATTGCAGATGTACTTGATATGACGATTCAACAATCTGCACTTTTTTTTGAGCATATCCCTATGATGAAACAAAAGATTAAGACGCTTATGGATGTGGGATTGGGTTATGTTACTCTGGGACAACCATCAACTACACTTAGCGGCGGTGAGTGCCAGCGGGTTAAACTTGCCGGAGAGCTTTCAAAGCGCGACACGGGAAACACCCTGTATATCTTGGACGAGCCCACCACCGGCCTCCATTTCGATGATATTAGGATGTTGCTGGAAGTTCTTCAAAAATTGGTCAGCCATGGAAATACCGTAATCATCATCGAACACAACTTAGATGTAATTAAAAATGTGGACTGGGTGATCGACTTGGGGCCGAATGGAGGTGCAGCCGGCGGTGAAGTGGTTGCTGCGGGTACGCCCGAAGCGCTTGCCAAAGATCAAAAAAGTTTTACAGGTCGGTATCTTACACGATTTTTTACATAGTTTTTTCTTTTTCAATACACAAATCACAACCATTAGCATGAACCCGATTCCCATCTATTGCAGAAACAACGATCAGCAAATTTTATGTACCCCGGGTACCACCTTGGGTGGGCTGGCACAACAACTTCACCTCAATCCGACTGCCCCTTTCTTGGCCGCATTTGTTAACCACAGGCTCAAAGATTTGGCTTTTGAGGTTTACAAACCTTATCATGTCCAATTCATTGATCTTTCTCATACTGATGGAACACGCACATATATTCGCTCGCTTAGTTTTCTTCTTCAAAAGGCTGTACATGATCTCTATCCAAAAAAGAAGATGATTTTGGACTACACCGTCTCAAACGGGCTTTATGGAGTGCTTGACACCGTCAATCCTGCTCCATGCACTCCACAGGAGATTGAAGCGATTACCCAAAGAATGAGACAATTGGTCGAAGCAAAAATGTCCTTTATCCACACCATTCTTCCCATTAAAGAGGCAATTGATATATTTAGGTCGATTGGAAAAGAGCAAAAGGCGCTTCTTTTGGAAACCCGTCAAAGTTTCTATGCCTCTGTTTACTACTTAGATGGGTATCCGGACTGCTATTTTGGTCCATTGACTCCCGACACCGGTGTGTTGCAGGTGTTTGGCCTCATTCCTTTTCATCAAGGTTTTTTGTTGCAATACCCGGGCCCCGACGACCACGATAACATCAGACCAAGAATCAGGCAAGAGAAGATGTTTGAGGTTTTTAAAGAGCACTCCAACTGGTGTAACGTAATTGGCGCCAAAAGCATCGGATCTATCAACTCTCTGATTCAAAGCGACAAGGCGCCCGAAATGATCATGGTCTCAGAAGCGCTCCATGAGCGAAAATACGCCCAAATTGCCGATGAGTTGTACAAACGCAGAGATCAATTAAAACTTGTGCTGATTGCCGGTCCTTCGAGCAGCGGGAAAACGACTACTTCCAAACGCTTAGGATTGCATGCCCAAGTAGTTGGGCTAAAACCGGTAGTTATAGAGTTGGACAACTACTTTGTTGATCGTGAAAAGACACCCAAAGATGCCAACGGGGATTACGATTTTGAAGCGTTGGAAGCATTAGATTTAGCCTTTTTAAACGAACAGCTTTTGGCGCTATTTAGGGGTGAGGAGGTGGAACTGCCCACATTTAACTTTGTTCAGGGAAGGCGTTTTTTTCATGGGAATACCATTCGCTTGGGCGAAAACGAAGTGTTGATTTTAGAGGGAATTCATGCCCTCAACCCCAAACTGACAGAAGTTGTTGCTGCGGCACATAAGTATAAGGTGTATGCTTCTGCACTGACCGCTTTGTCGTTAGATGAGAATAACCGAATATTTACCACCGACAATCGGCTTTTGCGTCGCATGGTGAGGGATGCGCAATTTAGAGGCGCTTCGGCAGAAAATACGATCCTCCGTTGGCCCAGTGTGCGGCGCGGAGAGGACAAAAACATTTTCCCGTTTCAGGAGCAAGCAGATATTATGTTCAACTCTGCCTTGCTTTATGAACTCCCTGTTCTCAGGTATTTTGCCGAGCCTCTGCTCCGTCGTATCTCCCCCACCTCGTTGGCGTGGCCCGAAGCATGGCGTTTGCTCAAGTTTTTACACTACATCGAATATATGCAGCCAAAAAACTTTGTCCACATACCGCCGGTGTCGGTCATTCGTGAGTTTATTGGAAATAGTGGTCTCTTTTAACGTTTTCTCAACCACAACTCCGGATTTTGCTTTTGGGTTCCTTTCCACAACTCAAAATGGAGAGTGCTTGTTCCGTTTGTTTGCGCCAAGGTTCCAATGGCGTCTCCTGTGGAGACTTTATCACCGGTTTTGACTATTACTGATCCTAATTTGCAATAAAATGTGTAGTACGACCCATGTTGAATCATTACACATTGTTGATACTCAGGGATCAACACAATCTGTTTTACCTCACCCTGAAATACCGCCCTCACTTGGCCTCCCAATATCCCCGAAATGCCAATACCGGGGTTAAAGGGCATCTTAATGCTCTTTAATACAGGATGATTGTGTTGCCCGTATGGCTCCACAACCACTCCTTGGTCAATCGGCCAAGGCAATTTACCTTTATTCTGCTCAAAGTTGGCGGCTAACGCTCTATCGACTTCCTGTACTTTTGCGCCTGCTGTTTTGCGGTTTTTTTCGGCTTCAGCCAAGATGCGCGACAACTCTTTGTTTACTTTGTCTAAATCACTTTTCTTTTGCTGCAATTGTGCCTTTAGGGTGCGCTCTTCTTGAGACATGGTGGAAATCAGTTGCTTTGATTCACGCTCTTCTGCATTCAAAATGGCGACCTCTTCTTGTCTCTCTTGACGCAAGACCTCTGCTTGTGATCTGAGCTTCTTGAGTTCGTTGATTTGGGCATCCAATTGTTTGCCCATCTCTTGCAGTTCGCTCGCTTTTTCGTTGGCATATCGCGAAAAGTCCTTAAAGTATTGCCACCGGCGATAGGCCTGACCAAGGCTTTTGCTTTCTAAGAGATAGGCAACCCAAACCTCTTTGTTTCGGTGGAGATAGGCCCTGTACACAATATGCAAATATATTCGTTCAAGCTCTTTGTAATCGGCTTGTAACATCTCAATCTCACTCTCTTTTTTGTTGATCGAATCATTTGCTTGACGAACCTGCTCCTCTATATGGAGAAGAAGCTGCTTTCTGGAAGCCGCCTTTTGCTGTATTAAACTTAGGCTCAAGAGCGTGGCTTTATGTTGGGCCTGAGTGTTGGCCAATCGACTGTCAATCGCCTTTATCTCCCGTTCAATCTCTTGCCGACGGCGTGTTTGTTCATTTACATTTTGGGCAAAAACTCCTGTGGAAAGGGCGCCCAAGAGCACAAAAAACAAAAATCGGCAATGTCTATTCATCTTTTCATTTGTGCTTTACGTTCCTCTACTTTTCTTTCTAACTCCGGATTCTTCTCTTTTAGTTTGACCTGTTCCCAGTACATAAAGGCCATATCGTACTCTTTTAGGGCAAACAACACTTCGGCATAATGGTCTAAAATTTCTGCGCTTTGTTCTTTTGCAAAAATCAATACTTGTTTAAATATCGCCTTGGCCTCCTGATAACGTCCCAGCTTGTAAAGTATCCATCCAAAAGTGTCTAAATAGGTGGCATTTTGAGGCTCAGCATCTATTGTCTTTTTACTCATATCGTACGCCTTTTGCAGTTTTTTGTCCAAAAGGGCCAAAAAATAGGCATAATTGTTGAGCGCACCCAACATATCGGGGTCAAGTTGTAAACACTTCTCGTACGCTTTAAACGACTTATCCTGATCTCCGGCTGCATGGTATAAGTCCCCTAAAATAGACAAGGTCTGTGCCATAAGAGAGTTGTCTTTTTTTGCGATCGGCAAAATCGATTCAAAAATTTGAATGGCCTCAGGAATGCGGTCTGATTGCCAAGCGGCAAGACCTTTCATCGTCATCATTTCGGGGTGTTTGGAAAAGTGTCGCAGCGCCTCGTTAGCTGCGTCATATACCTTATCCCATAGTTGCAAAAAGTAGAGAATCGACAGATATTGCCTCCATACCATCAGATCATTTACATTCTCTACAGCCCGTTCTTTTAACACTTGAACCGCCCGCTCCTCTTGGGATGCCTGTACCAAAAAACCGGCATATTTATACACAACTGCCGAATCTGTCCGATGAGACCTGAAAAGCGTGGTGTAGAGGGTGTCCACCTGTTTTAGAAATGTGGCCGCAAATGCTCGGTTCTGTAACAGTTGATCCATATAATCCACCTTTAAAGAGGCATCCACGTATTTGTCCTCCATAAAGACCGACATTTTGTCAAAATATTGATCATACTGCTGCCTGATTCGATAGACTTCGGCCTGCCCAAAAATCGCCGGAATATAACGTGGATCTTGAGCAACTGCCTCATCGTAACAAGCTACCGATAAGGAATCTAATCCCGATTCGGCATACATATCACCCAAAACGGTCAAAATACGCGGCGTAGGGAACAGTTGCGCCAACTCTTGGAGAAGAGGTAACGCCTCGTCTCTTTTTCCCTGCATCATCAATATATTGAATCGGTAAAAACCGGTTGCCTCTGACACTCCTTCAAACTTTTCGATCTCTTCGAGAAGAAAAAGCGCTTTATCTATCTCTTTTTGATTAAGATAGATATTGGCCAAATCGTAATACAAGTCGCTCTTTTTGGGGTATCGCACCAATAAATCTTCGTAGGCATTTATGGCCAAATCGGCCTGCCCATTTACCAACAACAATCGGGCAACTTGCAACTGATACCAATAGTTCGTGGTATCGGCTTGGGCTGCCAACTGCATATATTGCAGCGCTTTTTCTGTATCGCCAAGTTCGTAACTGATGGTGGAGAGATGGTAGAGCGAGGCATCGTGTTGGGGATTGTTGGAGAGAATTTTTTTAAAAGACTGAGTCGCATATTGAAAATTACCCAAGTGGTATCCGCGCAACCCCTCCATATACCAAAACGTCTCCGCCCCTTGTCGATTGTCAATCTTAGCAGCTCCACATGAGTACATTGCGCACGGTATGAGGACAATGCAAATCTTTATAAACAGGTTCTTCATTGACTTTATTGAATCCAAAGGGGCAAAGGTACGAATAATAATGCTACGTTCAGTTCGTTGGTCAACGTCTTTTCATAAAGATTGGGCTGTGTCAATTTTTCAAAATGATTTCAATCGCCTTCTCCAAAAGCACATCACGCCCTTCACGGATTCCTTGGATGGTGGGTTTTACAATAATATCAGGGACAATTCCAATGCGTTGCGTTTCACGACCATCAGGATAATAGACACCTATTCCGGAAAATGATGTTTTAATACTACCCGGTAGAACAATCTCTGACACATTCCCATCTGCTCCTGATGTTTGGCTTCCAATAATAGTCGTATTATCTCCGGCACGGAAAGCCATGGCTGTATATTCCGCTTGACTTAATGTCTCTTCATTAACGATTACTACAAGTTTTCCCTTGTAAGGTTTATCAGATTTTGGAATGTTGACCGTTGGATACAAGCTGAATTCTCCGGGGTTATTCATGTTTACTTTTGAAAATCTGGCAAAAGGCCTCTCTTCTGACATAAAAAAAGTTCCCAGCGTAAAAGGCACAAAAGTATGTGGGTAGTTCCTTATATCAATGACAATTCCTATGGTGTGGACAAACTCTTTTTTAATTTTATCTACTTCTGCGCCAGCTATGGTCTTTAAGGTTATGTATCCAATTAGATCATTTACAACAAGAATATTATCTCGATTTAAATATTTATAACTTGCCTCATTGCCGCTTTTTTGCCCCTGTGCACTTTTCTTATCATAAAGCTTCAGTTCTGTTTTTCTTCTGACCTGATCAGCAGAAATGTAGTCTATTGTAATTGTGCTATTGGGCGAACGTAACAAATCATCGGCAATGTTCTTCATTCTTGACACCTCGTTTGATGCGGGATAATAGACTTTTACGCTGTCAACGATATATTTAATCGTCTTATTATTGATATGGGTGATAATATCTCCAATATTCAATCCGGCTTCTTCTTTTAATTCCGGTTTGTAATAATCGACAACCACTAATTTGTCTTCAATAAATTTTACTTGAAAAGGCACATACCAACTCCCTCGCAATGAGTCAACTTTATCACCAACTCCTTTTAGGTTTGCATGGGAATCATTGATTTCACCTGTAAGTTGAAGTACCGCAAGTTGATATTTCAATTCTGTGTCGGCCAATACAAATTTTGGGATGTACGCTTTAAGTACTCCTTCCCATTTTTTATCTGTAAGGTGTTTATAGGGGAAAAAGTACTGAATCATATTCCAGTAGCGATACAAAGCCAACAATCTTAGCCCCACATCGGTACCACTCATAAGAGGATAGGAGTTTTCATTGACAAAAACAGGGTTTCCGGCAGGCTCTTTTTTTAAGTAATAATGATCCTCCTGTGATCTATTTTGGTACACTTTGCTCAATTTTTCTGTTAATCGCGTATCCATTTGATAATGTCCAATCCATGACAGATCCGGTTTTAGAATCGCATCCGGTGAGGTTTCGGCACAGGTTGTGCATATTGGTACTTCTCCATACTTTTCTATCCATTGCAAAAGAATCTCATCTCTTTGGGTAGTTTCGGTTGCTTTTACGTATGATGGCAATATCCTGAACAGTTCATTGTCCCAATTATAGTTACCTCTTGCAACTTCTGGATGGTGGTACTTTAAAAAGCCCCAAATTTTCCCCAATAGCTCCAAATTTGTGATGATTGTTTTGGACTCCTTTGAATCAATATTCTTTGAGGATAATGGAATGGAGATATTTGAATTAAGGAATGCTCTGTCTGATTCAGCAGGGAATGGCTTTGGCTCATATATTTTGGCATCTTTTATGTCCACACCGTCAATTGTTACACTAAAATCGTCAAACCACACTTTTCCTTTGCCCCTTAATAAACCACTAATAATAATTTGTTGATCTTTGGATGGATTCAATTGTAAAGAAACTTCATACTTTGCCCAATCTGTTGTACCATTCACAACTATAGTATCAACTTTCATTCCGGGAGTTGTCACTACTGCCAAACCAGCAGCGCCCTCGACATTTACCGTTTTTATATATCCTGTTAATGTTACTATCTCTCCATCATAGATATTTGGTATAGCAAGACTTATTGATTGATAAACATTAGAATTATTTGTATATTCAATGGCTACAGAGTATTTGCCCGATTTGACACATTTTGTATCCAAGGAGATTGACGAATTATCAGGCTGTTTGTAAACATCCCACCCTTTTGGTATCCCCTTTTCTACGACTTCAAAATCCAAATTTAACGCCATTCCTGGCTCTTTGTTTTTTTGACAGCCAATTGAAAAGAGGATAATGTAGAGAAGGAGAAAGTTTGTTTTTGTTTTCATTGGACAAAAATACAAACTATTTTTCACTTTTTTTGCCCACCATGCAACTTTTTTCACTTCTTTTGCATCTATTATAATAGTAAGCAACCAATGGGCATTGAGAACGTAAAGGATTTGGGCTTGGAAGAGTTGGCAAAAAGGTCTCTACACAACGATCCGGTTGCACAACGCCTTATTTATGAGCGATTAGCGGGGAAGATGTTGGCGGTGTGCAAAAGGTATGTGGGGAACGGGGAGGCGGCTAAGGATGTGATGCACGATGGCTTTATTGTGTTGTTCGAAAAGATGGGGAGTTATGCGGGATCGGGTTCTTTTGAAGGATGGGCACGAAAAATTTTCGTTAATATGGCGTTGATGCATTTACGTAAATCGGACGCGTTGAGGTATAGCGAGCCGGTGGACAGCCTAAGGGGGTTGCCTGCTTTACAAAGCTCGGAACTCGATAAATTGTCTTCACACGATTTGCTTACATGTATTGCTTTGATGCCGGCGGGGTTTAGGGCAGTTTTTAATCTCTATGCCATTGAGGGATACACCCATGAAGAGATTGGAAATATGTTGCGAATTAACGAAAGCACTTCGAGGTCTCAATATGTGCGGGCACGGGAGTGGTTGCAGAAAAAGTTACAAAATTATATAACTGAATAAGAAACTGTGGTAAAACTAACAATAGGCAAATGAAAAAGTCGATATTTTTGGTGATCGTAACGGGGTTATTGATTGGCTCTCTTGGGTGTTCAATTAAAGACGCTCCAATAGCAAGGCAAATCTATAAGCAACCGGTAAACCCCTTTGCAATCTTTAACATCTATTTGACCCTCATCGACTCAGAAACTAAAGATCCCCTTTCTGATTTGCGTATTGAGTTATTTAACAAAAGCTCTTTTCGAATGAGTGATTCTGCCATTGTTGCCAAACAGGTGTCCGACTCTACCGGATATCTATTCATTTCAATTGTCTCCACGCCTCCTATTCCTCAGGAATTTGTATTCACTCTTTCCGACACTACCCAAGTCAGATCGTTTCAACAGCAGTATCTATCGATACGTTTTCTCGATCCTGTATTTAGATATATCCAAAAAGATGCCGCTGTTTGGGGAAACTTGTATCAGGGAACGGCAGAATTGACACTAACCCGTGAACTCACGCAACGATTACGCCATGAGCAATAGAGATTTTGATGACATTATTAAAGAGCGGCTCTTTGATCACTTTGAACCGATTGACCCCAACAGTTGGGAGACTATATTGGCCAAACAAAGAGCTAAAAAGCGGAGGGTTGTTGCTTGGAGGTCGTTCTCATATAGCTTTGTCGCTGCGGCTGCCGTAATCATCTTTCTGCTGCTCCTGAACCCTCCCACCATACCTCCACTTCCACAAACACCAACAATCGCAGTTATTGACCCCGATCAATTTATCTATCGATCTGATTCGACGAGTGTGGCAACTAAAGAACTGCCGCTTAGAGAGGAGGTAATAGAAAAAAAAGAGGTGAAATTAGTAACAAATGATATTGTTCATAATCCTCAAGAAATCGTAAGTGAACCACCGGAAGAGGAGGTTACAAACCTTTTTGCCCAAGAGGTTGAGGTTTTTGTGGCCACTTCAAGTGCCGATACCATAAACATCTTTTCTGACCCCCTCTCTCTTCAGCAAAATAGCTATTACTCAACGTTATACGCACAAAAACACTCCTCTGCTTCCGATAAATGGACCATTGCGCTTGCCTCCGTTTATTCAAGCGCCGCAGGAGAGTCCCCCTTTACACTCACAAGACAAACTCTTCAAGGTCAAACACGAATAGCCGATATTTATAGCAGCTCGTTTGAACCGGATCAAACAGAAGATACAGACTTGTTGTTCTCTCCTCCTCTATCATTGGGAATCAATTTTCAAAAAGAGATCACCTCTTGGTTGTCCCTTGGGATGGGAGTTAATTACACCTTGCTCCAAAGTAAATTTTCAAGCTCATACAATCACTTTGGTGCAAAGTATTCGGTTCGTCAATCTTTGCACTATGTGGGACTTCCCGTTACAGCGCTCGTTAACATTGTCCGGCAGCCCAAACTTCGCGTCTATGCTTCGGCTGGCGGAATGGTCGAAAAAGCAGTCACCTCTCACTATTCAACGTCGTCAAAATTCTCAAATAAATCTGAAAATGAATACGTGACGGGCCTCCAGTGGTCGGTGTTTACCGGTCTTGGTGTTGAAGTTCCTTTGTCTCAACTATTTGGAATATATCTCGAACCCGGAATCGGTTATTACTTTGACAATAATCAACCCCGCAGTATTCGAACCATTCAACCGGCACAATTTAAAGCGGAGTTTGGACTTAGGGTGCGCATTTAAGGCGCAATCGTGTTCTCTTTTATCTTTCTTGCTAATTTTGACGCAAAGACAAAGTCATTTAAAGTGGGACAATCGGCATGAATTACCTCATCTTTGGCCCCTTCCCACGCTTTAACTCCTTTGTGGATAAAGATCAGTTTGTCTCCAATTGCCATTACGGAGTTCATGTCGTGTGTATTAATGATGGTGGTCATTTGAAATTCCTGTGTGATCTCATAGATCAGCTCATCAATAATAATGGCCGTTTGTGGATCCAATCCTGAGTTGGGCTCATCGCAAAAGAGGTATTTGGGATTGAGGGCAATGGCACGGGCAATCCCTACCCGCTTTTGCATACCGCCGCTCAACTCAGAAGGGTAGAGCCGTTGCACATTGGACAAATTGACCCTTTTGAGGCAAAAGGCTACCCGATCTCTCTTTTGCTCTGTGTTCCAGTCTGTAAAAAAATCCATGGGGAAACGAATATTCTCCTCAACGGTTGCAAAATCAAAGAGCGCCGATCCTTGAAACAAAATTCCCATCTGTTGCCTCAACAAACGCTGCTCCGGTGCGCTCATTGCACCAAACGATATGGAATCGTAAAAAATTTCGCCTTTGTCTGCTTTGTGAAGCCCTATCATTGTCTTGAGTAACACTGTTTTTCCCGAACCGCTGGCCCCAATAATCAAGTTGGCCTTACCGGTTTCAAAAGTTGACGAGATGTCCGATAACACCGTTTGTTCGCCAAAAAACTTCCAAATATGAGAAACCGTAATCATCCTAACTAAAGCATCACATTTGTAATGAACAAGTTTGTTATCAGAATCAAAAAACTGCATACCACGATTGCCCTTGTGCTTGATTGCCCTACGCCTAACGAGCCATTGGTAGCATTATATCCGTAAAATGAGGATACCGATGTAATAATCAGGCTGAATATGGCCATTTTGACCATACTGTATGAAATAAAGTAGGGATTATAGGCAAATTGCAGCCCGTTCACGTACTCTTCCACCGTAATCAGTCCCGAAGAGGCAACCATGAGCCAGCCCCCAATCAGACCACATATAAAACTAATAAGCATCATAAACGGATTAAAGAGCGTTGCGGCAGATATCTTGGGCAAAATAAGAAATCCGGCCGAATTGATCCCCATCATCTCCATGGCATCGATCTGCTCTGTGATGCGCATACTTCCCAGCTCCGAAGCAATGTTTGACCCCACTTTTCCCGCCAACAGCAACGCAATCAATGTGGAAGAGAATTCCAATACCAAACTCTCCCTAACCATATACCCCACGTACATTTTGGGTATAAACGGACTCTCGATATTGGAGGCGGTTTGCACCACCAAAACGGCGCCAACGGCCACAGATATGATCATAATCAACGGGATGGTTTGAATGCAAAGTTTGTCCAATTCAATAAAAAAGTAACGCCAAAAAATCCTCCACTTTTCGGGCTTTGCAAAGACCCTCTTCATGAGCAGGCTGTATGCCCCAATCATTTTGATGCCATTTCCCAGATTCATGCCACAAAGGTAATGATATTTATTTATCTTTGCGCCATGAATATCGACTTTATTATTACATGGGTGGACATGAACGATCCCGTATGGAAAAGGGACTTTGCCACTTTTTCGGGTAAAATCGACAACAGTAAAAACGAGGTGTCAGAAGCTCGTTTTAGGGATTATGGCCTCTTAAAGTATTGGTTTAGGGGTGTTGAAAAATTTGCACCATGGGTCAGGAAGATACACTTTGTCACCTGCGGGCAACATCCGGAATGGCTAAATGGCGCCCACCCAAAATTGAATTTGGTACACCATACCGATTATATCCCCAATCAGTTTTTGCCCTGCTTTAACTCCAGCCTCATTGAGATATATTTTCATCGGATTGCAGATCTGAGTGAGCACTTTGTCTATTTTAATGACGATTTCTTTATCATCAACACAATACCTCCGGAACGGTTTTTTACCAATGAACTCCCAAATGACATTGCTACTTTTAGGTACAATTCGGGAATGAGTCTTTGGAGTAAATGCTTAAAAAACAATGTTCGACTTATCAACAAACACTTTAACAAACAAGATGTTATGCGCCGTGACCGTAACAAATGGTTTCATAAATGTTACCACAGCAAGGCACGACTCAACCATCTGTTGAGGTGGTATCCAAAATTTGTTACGTTGCGCACACCTCATAATGCACAGCCCTATCTTAAAGCAACTTATGGCGAAGTGTGGCGCTATTGCGAAAAAGAGTTGCATCAAATGTCAATACATCGATTTAGGAGTGTAGAAGACTATACGCAGGAACTTTTTCGCACTTGGCAAATTTGCAAAAGCAACTTTATGCCTTTTAATACCTACAACGACACAAAGATGTTTCCTTTGATTATCAAATCAAAGCAGGCAATTGAAGCAATCAATAATCAATCGTATAATCTTGTTTGTCTCAATGACAGTTCGCATATTCGCGACTATGAAAAAATGATGAAGGATCTTGAAACCGCTTTTGAAGGGATTTTACCCGAAAAATCGAGTTTTGAATTGTAGCTATTGCTCAATAAGTTTTCTGATTTCGATTTTCCCCTCCTTCCATCTGGGAATGTTGATCTTTGGGCCAATCACCTCAACCACTTTTGCAGCCAAGATCGAACCAATATCTCCACATTTTTGCAACGATAGACCCATTGAATGGGCATACAAAAACCCGGCTGCATAGAGATCTCCTGCCCCCGTTGCATCCACCACCTCTGCCGGCCACGCATTGATCCTGCAAAACTCATTTCCACTCATGACCATCGACCCCTCTTTGCCAATCTTCACTATTGCCACCTTGCACATCTTGGCAATGATCTCCACAGCCTTTTGAGGCTCTGCTCCGGTAAACGCCATGGCTTCGTGTTCATTGGCAAATACTATATCAACATAATTCTCTACTATATCGTGTAAAAACGCTTCGTTGGATTCCACTACGTTATAGCTTGCCAAGTCTATAGAGATCACCATGCCTGCCGCCCGCGCAAGTTGAACGGCTTTGCGCACAAGATCCTGATTTTGTACCAAATATCCTTCGAGATGAAAATAATCGTACCCCGAAAAGTAGAGCGGTTTCAGGTCGTCCGGACCCAATTCTAAGGCAGCGCCCAAGTAAGTGGCAAAAGTTCGCTCCGCTTCGGGCGCGGTAATAAATACCATAGCTCGTCCCGATGCCGCCTCTCCTTGAAAAAGCATGGAGCTGATTCCGTTTCTAACTTGGTCGGAGTGAAAAAGCGCCCCAATTTCGTCGTCTCCCACCTTGCCGATAAATCCAGAGGGCATCCCCAAAACGGCTGTTCCGGTGATGGTGTTGGCGCACGATCCGCCTGCTACGTATTGAATACCTAACGGCTTTAACGTCTGCCAGATTTTGTCGCCTGTAGCCATATCTACGTGCTGCATGCTCCCTTTTCTGAGGTGAAAATAGTTGAGTAACGAATCGTCAGGCAGTACTGCCAAAATATCTGTTAACGCATTCCCAATTCCAAGAATCGACTTTATTTGATGTGGTTCCATAAAAAGATGAAAAAATTCGAATGCAAAGTTAATTATTCTGCTATATTTGCCCCAAATTTCTTTTTGATTTATTAATACCTTATCCACGTATGAAGAAAATTGTCTCTTACATCCTCTTTGTTGGTGCGGCTGTCGCCCTGCTATGGTTCTCTTTTAGGGGGGTGAAGTGGGTCGATTTTAAGGAGGGAATGAAGAG
>JAITFU010000166.1 GCA_031281125.1 Prevotellaceae bacterium
TGTAGGCACTCAACAACGATCGGTTAATGCCAATCCGATTAGCTACCTTAGAAATATTGAGCCAATCCAAGAAGTTAAACATAGATGCCATATCATACTTGTACTCAAAAGTAATATCACTTAACTCATTTGGCGCACCATGCAACTCATTGGAAATATCTTTTGCCTCTTGCAAAACCTCTGCAAAGTTAGCTTTAGCTTCTGTTACAGTACTCCCGGAAGCATGAATAACTGATTTTAAGTTGTCCGAATAAATCCCATAAGTTCCATCTTTCCCTTTTTCGATAATTGCTGTAGTTTTCATTGTATCTTTTATTTAGTACGCTAATAGGGCTAAAACCCTATCTGCTTTTTTAGTTGATTCAGTAGTCCTCGTTTAACCTCTTGACCCCAATGCCTTTCGAGATATAAGACATCCTTCTTATCCGGATGTACATATGCATCGTGTTTTTTACAGTGACGGAAAAACCGATACCCTCTATCCTCCGCCATCCTAAGTACTTCATTCCATTTCATTTTGTTTTCTGTTTTGATTTGACACTACAAAGGTAATACATTTTTGTAACTTACAAAAATAAATGTTGCAATTTTGCAATATTTATCAATTTTCAATAAAATCAAATAGCTCCAAAACCCTACTATTTGCCTCCCAAATATTTGACCAATCCCTCTCCACATACATATCTGTCACCTTCATTTTTTCGTCCACATGGTTGAGCGCCTCATGCACGGTATATTTATCAATGTTGAGCCGCCTGGAGCGTGCGATGGTAGCCCAACTGTGGCGGGCAGAGTAAAAAGTAATGTGGCGATCCGGCTTGACCGCCTCCTCAAGCATTAACATACCTTTACGCATCGCCGTCTCAAAACTGCTCATACCGGAGTACATCTTATGAAACTTGAACAACCTTTCACCTCCGGTGTCCCTGTACTTTTTGACAAGAGGAGCAATCTGCGGCTCGATACGGATTTTCATTTTTGCCTTATCAACGCGGCGCGTTGTTGTTTTTTGTCGATAATATGTGATTACATCACCGATCGGCGGCAAACAGGTAAGCATATCAATCTTATTCATCCCAGCCAATCCAAACGACAAAACAAAGCAATCTCGGGCCAAATCGCGCAATATATTGCCATCCGGCAAAGAGATAATTTGCTGCATCACCTCAAACGACACCGCCCTTTTCTCCACAACAGGTGTCGGCTTTACCACATACTTTTTAAACGGCGAGCGCGGTATATTGATTATCCCCACGTCCTCATCGTTATATTCCCGTTTGGCCTCGTTATGAATATGGCGCAGGCATGACATATAGAGCGATATTGCGCGCCCGTTTGCCTTGGATTTAGCCTCTTTTCCCGGCCCCGGTTCCGTCCGTAAAAACGCCTCAAACTGCTCAAGAAAACGTGCAGTAAGAAGACCAATATCAAAATCCGATTTAGCAAACCTAAGGAGCGCATTTAGGGCGGTATCATAACTGCGCCCTGTTCCCATAGCCTTACGGGAAGCAACCCGCCGCCCGTACTCTATAAAATTTAACCTAAAACCACTCTCATTGGCTTCAATACGCTGAATATACTCAAAAACCTCCTTAACGCTCTTATACTTAAGCTCCTGCGCTGCCATGTTTGTAATCTGGCGCCAACTGCGAATCAAATCATCCAACTTGTCACTAATGTGTTGGTTCTTAATTTTGAGGTTTTTTGACAACTCGTCAGCGGCAATATATATGCCTGTGGGGACCTTTATCGATTTTCTATTGTGGGTGACACGGATTCTCACACTGAACGTGCCATCTTTTCTTTTTTCGTCTCGATAGACAAGCGCTTTGTAAGTAGCCATAGGTTGTATTTATTTTTCGGCAACAATTCGCCAACATTGGCGCACAAATATAGGAATAAAGCGCGAATAATACACAAAAAAGAGGGATTTTTTACCCTCTTTTTTTGATTAATGTTCCTTTCAGATTTTATAACCTTTTGTCTTTCAATTGATTATATTTTTGTAGCCCCAACAGGACTCGAACCTGTATCTGAAGTTTAGTAAACTTTTTTGTGGCTATCTGTGTCCGATAGGTACGGTGGGTGGTTTTTTAGGCCGGATAGGGTCTAAGATGGACATTTCCTACATAATATCAAGTGGCAGCTTTGCAGATAAGGCATTACGTATCCCTAAATATGCCTTGCTGTTCTTGGTGTTTTTCTTTACGGTCAAATCGAGTGAACTGTTTTGCATGAGGTTTGACCCGTATTATGCAATTGCTACAGGATTCAAAGGTGAGATCATAGTATGGATGGCCTTAGCGGCAATTGCACTATTGATCTTTGGCAGCATATATTATAAGATGTTCTGGTGTAAATACATTTGTCCGCTCGGGGCAAGTAGTAACTTATTCCGATTTACTCTACTTTTTGTGGGAATGGTTGTGCTGATTTATGCTTTAAACCTTATTGGGGTAAGGAACGGCTGGGTATGGGGTTTGGGTATAGCGTGTCTGTTTTCGTATATCCTTGAGATTACTTGCCTGAAACACAAAACTTTGTCATTATTACGGATTGTTCGTAATGACAATGTATGTACTTCTTGCTGCGCTTGCGAAAAAAAATGCCCCTACTCCATTCCTGTAAGCCAAAATAAAAAAATTATGGATGTTGACTGCACCCTTTGCTGCGATTGTGTGACTAACTGTCAAGTGGGAGCACTTTCAGTAAACAGCCATAAATCTTTTCGCCTTCTGCCCGGGCTGATTACCGTTGTGTTATTTGTGCTATCATTAATCCTGGGACGTAATTGGGAGTTGCCCACAATTGACTTGAAATGGGGTGATTGGGAGCAAGTACAAAGTCTAAAAACTATTGAACAAAAGGGTCTTGCTTCGGTGAAATGCTACGCCAGTTCGATAGCTTTTGCAGTAAAGATGGAGCAAGTTCCCGGTATATACGGAGTTAAGGCATACGTCGTCCGACATACTGTGGTACTGACATATGATCCTACTGTGATAGATACTCTTGGGATTCAAAAGGCGTTTTTTACTCCCATAAAGATGAAATTCAGCACTCCTTCTGATAATAGTGATTCGTTGCGTATCATTCGATTGGGGGTTGATGGTTTGTTGGATCGTACAGATGTGGTTTACTTGGGTAATATCCTAAGAGCATTTGATGGTATTTACGGATTTGAAACCAATTTTGATTGTCCTATTGAGGTGAAACTATACACTAACCCTGCTATCATGCTTGATCACGAAGCACTAAAAGATTCCATCCAGGCAAAGGGAGTGGCAATGATGACACATGGCGGCCCTATAAAGATTATCCCGATCAACTACAAACTTGTCAACTTCAATCCTGATGCCGGAAGGATGGACCCAAAAGATTTTATCTTCATGATTTTTGATGAAATACGCGACTTCGGCACGGTACTAAAAGATAATATGGAAAAATATGGCGATGATGATGAATACCCTAAGGCCGTATTTCAAATTTCCTTTCCTGACATTGAAAAACCACCTATTAAAAATTCTTTCCCCTATTTCAGAAGTTTTTTATCTAATTGTGATGGAATCACTTGTATCCAGATTGAATTAGTGGAAATGGAACCGGTATTGCTGATCACTTACGTAAAGAGCCTGTGGGATGATAATCGCATCCAGAAAGAGATATTTAACGCTCCAGTGTGGATGGTAAAATATATGGACGGTTCTGTCAGGGAAGAAGAACCGAAGTTTACTTTCCGGAATGAGGGAAAAACAATACTTATTGACTAATCACCATCCAACAACAACTTTCTACTTTGTATCAATGCCTTATACGTCTCTTTCATCTGTTGAGGCAGGAATGAGAGATCAATAAAATCGAGCCACTCAGGTACCACTTTTCTAAATTTATGATACACGTTCTCAATCACTTTCTCCTCAACTTTCATCGCTTTTAACAAGCTGTCAAAGTCTTGCCGCCTCAATCTGCGCTTTTTACCACTCAGGGTCAACGCCATCTCCTCTGGATCGTGCTGAATAACTAATTTGGTGGACACCAAGTCGTAAGCAGGGGTCAACATATATTGTCCTCCCTTTTTGTAGAGCGAAAAGTTTTTCAAATGCGCATCGGAGTTACCGGTCAGGTAGCAAAAAAGCAACACTTCAAAAAAAGCAATCAAATCTAAGACGGGATACGAAGAAAATTGGGCAATTTTTTTTGCGATTTGTTCGTATGATCCTTTATATTTCTGCTCAGTCAGTTTTTCGTTGAGTTGACACATATCCTCCATGGCGATCTTGCCCCCTTTGGCTTCGCGATCAATCCTTTTGGTAATATAGGCCAACGGGCCGTCTTTAAAGCGGATCAGGGAGTGCGGAACCGTTTGGATACGCGCCATTTTTGCCAAGTGCATGGTGAGGTCTTCGTTTTGGGGAAGAAACGGATAATGCTCTGTTTGAGGCTTTAGAATAAAACTCCCCCAAAGTCCTACAATGGTAAAACGCAAAACCTCTCCCTTTGCTTTTTCTAAATCAAGCGACAATTTAGGCTGCACGCCTGTTACCGTAACGTGCGCCCGCACCACCTCCAAAGCCAAAGAGCCAATTTCATCTGAGGTATAAGGTAGAACAGGCGGTGTGGTGGCCCCAAACATCTTTTGGGAGCAAGAGGGATGAAAATCAACTTGTTCTTGCTCTAAAGGTTTATAACAAAAAAGGCATCTTTCCATTGTCTTTACACTAAAACGGTTGAACGCTTGTCGCGCCTATGCAATCGTTACAGCAGGCCATCAACAGCGACATACGGTCGCGGTTGTCGATTTTCCAACTCTTGTGCGCAATATCCAACAGCCACCCTTCGGGAATAAGACCGTCAAAAAAAGGGTGGAGCACATTGCAAACGTATGGTCTGTGGGACAATGGGAGGGTCAGGCTGACAGGCTCGGCCGTTTTGCTTTTTAAATATGCCGAATCATACGCAAACGTATAACCGCGCTCATCTTCTGTGAGAACACCTGCAAATCGGTGGTACATATATATTTTTGCTCTCTTCATGGCTCAAGAAGACAGCTTCTGTCCATAGGTACCACCCCAAGCTGCATACCTATTAACTTTAACACCTGATTCACTTTATCCATCTTAAGGGTCTCTTTACCCTGCTCCAATTCACGCAAAAAGCGCAACCCCACGCCCGCCTTTTGGGCAAACTCTTCGCGAGACAATCCAAGTCTCTTACGCTTGGTTTTTACAAATTCATGTAAGGACATATTTTTCATATTCGATACCTTTTCGGGTACAAAGATAAGAAGATATTTGAAAACAGCACCCTTTCAGGTATAATTTGTGTAAAAAGAGGAGGAATCGTACCCGATCGGGTACGATTATAACATTTTCCGAATTTCTTCCACCGCATCTAACTTTTCCCACGCAAAGAATGTCACCTCTTTCTTTACCAATTTCCCGTCCTCACACACCTCTACCTCTTTGGTATAGGGGTCGCGGCCAAAGTGCCCGTAGGCGGCGGTGGCTTCGTAAATAGGATTCTTTAATTGAAACTTTTCGATGATTTTTGCCGGACGCAGGTCAAAGATCTTTGGGATTTGTGCGGCAATCTCTCCGTCTGACAAAGCAACGTGCTTTGTGCCAAACGTCTCAACAGAGATGCTGACAGGCTTGGCCACCCCAATGGCGTAGGCCAACTGCACCAATACTTCGTCTGCAACACCGGCGGCAACCAAGTTTTTGGCAATGTGACGTGCGGCATACGCCGCGGAGCGATCCACCTTGCTTGGGTCTTTACCCGAAAAAGCTCCTCCTCCGTGGGCACCGCGCCCGCCGTAGGTATCCACAATGATTTTACGTCCGGTGAGACCGGTGTCGCCATGCGGACCGCCGATGACAAACTTTCCGGTGGGATTGACATGGAGTATAAAAGCGGTGTCAAAAAGTCTTTGGCGGTCGGGGTGGAGGCGGGCCACCACGCGGGGTAATAAAATTTCCGCCACATCTTTTTTAATTTTTGCCGCCATCGCTTCATCGGTATCAAATTCGTCGTGTTGGGTCGAAATCACAACCGTGTGGATACGTTTTGGCTTTTTATCGTCGTCGTACTCAACAGTAATCTGCGATTTGGCATCGGGACGGAGGTAGGTCATCGCTTTGCCCTGACGACGAATTTTGGCCAATTCAATCAAACAGAGGTGTGCAATCGATAAGGGCAGCGGCATCAGCTCCTCTGTTTCTGTACAGGCGTAACCAAACATCATCCCCTGATCTCCGGCACCTTGGTCGTCCGGATTGCCCCTTGCCACGCCGCGATTGATATCGGCAGATTGTTCGTGTATTGCAGACAGAATGCCGCATGAGTTGCCGTCAAACATATATTCGGCCTTTGTATAACCTATCCTGTTGATCACCTGTCGGATAAGTTTTTGAATGTCCACCCAGCCGGTGGAGCGGACTTCTCCGCCCACCACCACCTGTCCTGTGGTCACAAACGTTTCGCACGCCACTTTGGATTCGGGATCTTGGCGTAAAAATTCATCAAGAAGAGCGTCAGAAATCTGATCGGCGACCTTGTCGGGATGCCCTTCGGATACGGATTCGGAAGTAAATAGATACATGGTATGTTAATTTTAGCATTGTTTTTCTGTGGTTGCAAGCAGTCAAATCTTTCCACAAAGATGGCGCAAAGGTATTCTTTTTTGGTGAATCTGCAAAAAGAAAAAGAGACGTAGATTCAACAACTGAATGGTAAGGGAAAACCACCACGCCTAAGAACGGAATTCCCTTACTGTAGTGCTGTTTGTAGAACTTGCAAGGTTGTCCTCGTATGATATTATTTCTTGCTTGGTCATTTTTTGATAGCCCCG
>JAITFU010000047.1 GCA_031281125.1 Prevotellaceae bacterium
TTTTCATGCTCTCTAAAAAAAACTGCAACCACTCCGTGATGTCGCCGTCACTGTGTTGGACTTTTTGCAAAACTTCATAATACCGCTTTCTTTCCGCAAGCAATTGACTGGATAAACTGTAAAAACGTTGCGGGCTTTTTTCAACCCGCGCCAACTGCATGTCGCTGATGGTTCGGGCAATGCGCCCGTTGCCGTCATCGAATGGATGAATGATGATAAACCAAAAATGGGCAATGGCAGATTTTAATACACTGTCAATTACCATTTTATCATCGTTTATCCAGAGAAGAAACTTTTCCATTTCGGCTTTTACCTCTTTTGCAGGAACAGCTTGATAATGTACTTTTTGCTTTCCCATAGCACCCGATACCACTTGCATTTCATTGGTTCGGTATTGCGCCACCTCAATTTTATCCATTCCGCTGAAGCCTGTTGGGAAAAGCGCTGCATGCCAGCCAAAAAGACGTTCCTCTGTAAGCGGACTTTGAAAATTTTGTGTAGCATCGAGCATCATTTCAACAACGCCCTCAACATTGCGAGACGAGTGAACAAGCCCTGCGGTATTTATCCCCAATCGTCGAGCAATGGAGGAGCGTACTTGTGCGTAGTTCAGATTTTCACCCTCAATTTCAGATGATTTTAGTACATCAAGGGTGAGCATTTCTAGATTTTTTTCTTCTTTTGAAGAAAAGCCGAGCGAATGAATTTGGCCTAAAATCATCCCCTGCAACAAACGTACTTCGCCCAATGCCGCACTTACTGCCGCATTATGCCAACTGAAATCGGTCCAGTTTTCATATTGATAAATGTATTTTGCCATAGCAAACGAATTTTGCGGCAAAAGTACAAAATATTTTCCGCATTTTTGCGGCGAATAAAATATGTATTTACAAATTCCGGAACTAACGCAGCAACTCCAACGGGTCCCAAAACAGTCTCGAAAAGTCAACAACTCTATCATCAACCACTTTTACGCCTTCCGATTCGAGCAGTTGCTGCATCGTGTCAGGCGTTGTAAAGTGTTTCTTTCCGGTGAGTAAGCCGTTGCGGTTGACCACGCGGTGGGCAGGAATCTCCGGTATGGGGTGGGCGGCATTCATTGCCCATCCCACCATTCGGGAAGATTGTGCCGATCCAAGTGCCTTTGCAATAGCGCCATAACTTGTCACCCTACCGTATGGGATCAACTTGGCGACTTCCCAAACCAATTGATAAAAGGAGGGATCGCTATCCACAGTGATAGAATTGATGTACCATCTCCTGCATAAAAGAGGGGTCGCGCTCCGCCTTTTCGCGAATGTTTAAATCTTTGTAACCTTGTAGCTTCTGAATAGTACCATCGATCAAAGAGGGCGAGAAGACGCCTGCTTCCTGATAGATCTCCCTGTGGGCTTGGAGCCGATCCGCAGATTCATGGCAAGAAGTGGGAAGTTGCTGCAAGTGCTTGGTTTTGTCTTCGTTACCATGTTGGTGGATGTTGACGTGTACATAGGTTTGCTCTGCAAGGGCAAGTGCATCAGTAGGATTCATTTCTAAACCTGTGCGGGCAGCCACCAAAAGCCCTGCCATCATTTGGTAGATATCGGCAGAGCCGTCGGGACAGCGCATCTCAACGGTTTGGCGGCAAGAGGAGTTGATATATGCTTTGTTGTTATGTTCCAGAGGATTGGCAATAGCGAGCATGTTGTTATCGCCCAACCATCCCAAAGGTACCCTAACCAACACAGAGCGGTTGCGGTCTCCCCAGCAAACGGTAGTAGGCGCTTCCTGATGAGGAACTAAGCGAAAATATGAGGTGGGATTGGTGTTTCCAAAGGCAGTGAGCGAGGGGGCGCAAGTCATGTAACCGGCAATGGCGCGGCGTGCTTCATTGGAGAGCACTCCGTCTCTAATCATCACGCTCTCCCCGTTGCAAAGCAGTCGGGTGTGAAAGTGCAGTCCGCTGCCTGCTTTACCGGTGGTGATCTTTGGCGCAAAAGTGATGTCCAACCCATACCGGTGCGCCAACACACGTAAAATCCACTTGGCAATCACCAATTGGTCGGCAGCCGCTTCGGGTGAGCTTACCAAAAACTCAATTTCGTTTTGCTCGTAGATACATCCGTCTAATTCAAAACTTCCCACTTCGGAGTGCCCATACTTGATTTGGCCTCCGGCGCGTGCAATCAGGTCGATCGCTTCGCATCGGAAATCCTGGAACTTATTAAAAGGCGACGATTCGTGGTATCCGCGCTGATTTTGAGTGGGAAAGAGCGGATCCGAAGGGGCAATCACATAAAACTCCAACTCTCCCATTGTCTCAAAGGTGAGTCCGGTGCGCTCCTTAAACACCTGATGTGCTTTGTGAAGCGTATATTCGGGTGCGCTCTCCAAAGGTTGCCCATCTTTGGTAAAGTAAGAGCAGAGCAGGTTGAGGGTGGGAATCTCTGCAAACGGATCCAAAAAGGCGGTGCGGAATCGGGGTACGACATAGAGATCGCTCGATCCCGCCTCGATAAACGGAAAGAGGCTTGATCCGTCCACTCGCTCGCCATAGGAGAGAAGATCATCAAGATAACGGCTGTTGGTAACGGGCAGGTTTAGGCATTTGAGTCGCCCGTCTGCAGCAACGTACCTAAAGTTGATCATACGGATCTTATTGGCTTGTACAAAGCTGATAATGTCTGACTTAGTAAACATTTCGGGAAGTTTTCCCAAGGAGGAGACAATTGAATTAAGATTAGAATCGATGGTTGTGTTCATGTTTTGATAAATTTTGTGGCAAATGTATAAAGAATTTTCAATATCTTTGTTTACTTTGACAATGATGACAAAAAGGGGCATAATATTGGGGATCATATTGGTTGTAGGACTATTAATGGCTTGCATATACGGTTTTTTGTCGATAAAACGACACAAAACTCCACACAACCCATCCTCCATATTCAGCGTTGTCCCCCCTGATGCTTTGATTGTTCAGCGCTTTCGGTCGTTTGAAGATGTGTGCGACACATATCTATTCTCCGATGCGATTTTGGGAAGTTTTTGCGGGTCGGACAATGGAATTTTTCAGTTTTTGGACAAAGTTAGTAGTGCTGAGGTTGCTTGTGAGTCGATTTTCTCTCTCCATTATACCGGAAAAAATATTCTCCAAGTTCTTTTGGGCATCCAATACAGTTTTGGGGAGAATCAATTTCTTCAGCTTTGCAATGAGTTGGGCGGCGCCACCCTCTACAAACATTACAACAAAGCAGACATATATCAACTGTCGATAGATCATCAGATTTTATACATTACACTTACAAACGGCTTTTTGTTGGCTGCAACCTCTTCGGTGGTAGTAGAATCGTCCATTCGCCATTTGGCAAGCGGACGCTCTCTTTTAGATAACCAAGCCTTCTCCTCTCTCCTCTCTCTCTCTACATCAGAAAGCGATGTCTATGTGTGTGTGCAACAGTTTGATAAGATAATCGGGTCTCTGTTAGGCAAGCGAATGTTGCCTTATACTGATTTTGTTACAAAGAGCGTTTCGTGGATCGCGTTGAGTGGAACCACATCCGGAGATATTGTGAGCCTAAGTGGTTCTTTACTTGTTGATAAGGGTGATGCTAACTTCCTGTCGGTTTTTACAAACCAAAATCGGGCACCCGTGAAGATTTGGGAGCAAATACCCTCGTCAACTATGGCGTTTTTCTCGTTTTCTCCATCTAATTTTGACCTATATCGTCAACAGTACGATAACTATTTGGAGATTCACAAAAAGAACAAACAAACTGCGGCAAAAATCAAAGAGTGGGAAGACAAAACAGGGCTTGATTTGAATGGATGGTTTGGGCTGCTCTATCCGGCAGAAGTGGGCTTGGCCTGGGTGCCTGTGCATGGTGGGTATCAATGGGTGACAATAGTGAGATCTAATCAGATTCAACAAGTTAGGAAACATTTGGGATTCCCTGCACCCGACGCTAAGTTGCCACCCGTTGTTTTGCCCAATCCGGCTGTGGGCGCACTCTCCGCTCTTTTTGGTCCTTTTTTTGCAAAAAGCCCTGAGTCATACTATACAATTTTAGACAATTCCCTTTTTTATGGTTCAAAAGAGTTGTTGGAGTCGCTCTGCTCCGATCGCAAAGCACCTTCTTTATATGGTGTGCTCAAACATGGGAGCGCCAAAGGAAAGTGGATGGAGGAGTCGGGATTGACCTGTGTGGTTCAGGTTGCAGAAGCACGGGATTCTCTTTTCAACTTGTGTAATGCTTTACACATTCCTTTGATTAAAAAGGCGTTGTCTCAATTTCAAAGTACATTGACCATTTTTCAGGTCAGCTCGTTGGGTGGAAAACCATACGCCAATTTAGTCCTCTATACCCACACCACAAAACCCTCCTCGATTTCTGCAAAAACGGCTTCAACAGGTTTAATTGACACAGAATCAATCCCAATGAATGTGGGTTCTTTCAAGATATTTAACCACATAAGTAGAAAAGATGAAGAGATTGTGCAAATGGCAGATAGCATTCTCATACAAAAAGACCAAACCGGAAAAGAGATGTGGCGCACCCGCAGAAAATTTGCCATTGTGGACAATGTGGCCCAGATCGATTATTTTAGAAATAATAAATTGCAGATGCTCTTTGTATCGGAGGGTACCGAGTTGTGTTTATTGGACATTCTTGGCAGACTCACCTCCCCATATCCGGTACAATTGACCGTTCCCGCGAGAAAAGGCCCCTTTCTTTTTGATTTAGATTCCAACAAAGAGTATCAAATATTTTTGATCCATACCGATAACTCACTACGGCTGTACAACAGATCAGGAACCGCATCTCCCGTCTGGCGCCCTTTTATTCCGGAAGATCGGATCGATCAGAAGCCGATGTCGCTTTTGTATTCAGGGGAGCACTACTGGATTGTCTTTGGAACAAAAAAAGATTATCTCCTAACCTCTGACGGATCGGTTGCGGTTGTTTTTCAAAGGCGAAATCGGATTAAACAAGATGCAAAAATCGAGATTGATACAAATGGCACGCTTGTTGGAACCACTACCCAAGGCCGGATTCTTACGGTGCAGCTAAGTACAGGAACCATAAAGACACGAAAACCCTAATGAAATTTCTTCTATTTATCCTCATTGTTTTTCTTGCGATCTCAATTTTTTTTCGCATATCTTCGTGGTTCTTTCGATTATGGATCAAACGAATGCAAGGGCATCAGAGGTCCGGGCACCAAGACCGTACACGAACGCCGGGAAGCGTTGACGTAAATCCATTTCGGCAAAAAAAGAAAATTAATCAATCAGCAGGAGAATATGTTGATTATGAAGAAATTGATAAAGCATGAAGACTTTTATACGCATCCTTTCCTACGGCAAGCCTTACAGCAGATTTTGGCCTCCCTACTTGATTCTATCTATTTTTAGCGTGGTATTTGGCATTGTAAACTATGCCTTGGTGGCTCCACTTTTGGAAGTCCTTTTTGAGCCGCAGAATTGTCTTGTCACCACCCTTCCGGAGTTTGCGTTCTCTGTCGATTATTTTAAAACCGCTTTTTACTTCTTCCTCAGTACCATCCAAATAAAGCACGGAGTGCTTAATGGATTGATATATGTGTGTATCTTTTTGATTGTCACTACATTTCTATCGAATCTTACACGTTATTGGTCTCAACGTATCTTGGTAAAGATGCGTACAGGGATCATGCAAAATATCCGTGGCGCGTTGTTTCATAAAATCTCACGTCTCCATATCGGTTATTTTCACGATCAAAGAAAGGGAGACATTTTGTCAAGTGTCTCCAACGACGTAACGGAGGTGCAAAACTCTGTCGCAAGCTCTTTTCACATCATCTTCCGCGATCCAATACTTTTGGTTGGTTTTTTGGTGATGCTCTTTTATATGTCTCCTCGTCTCACCATTATGACTTTACTGACACTTCCGGTCACCGCCGTGCTGATTGCCCGCATCACACGAAGCCTCAAAAGAGGCGCAGTCGAAACCCAACGACTAATGGGACGGATTATCAGTCAGTTTGAGGAGGCAATTTCGGGCGCTCGGATAATAAAGGCCTTTAATGCACAGCATTATGTCCATGAAAGATTTGAAGAGACCAACGTCACCCACAGAAAAATATCCAGAAAGATTTTTAACAAACAAGAGTTGGCCTCTCCCCTTTCCGAATTTTTAGGGGTATCTGTTGCCGCAGCCATATTGTTTTATGCCGGATGGCTTCAGATACAAGGTAATTTGTCAATGGGATGGCCTGCCTTTGTGGTCTATATTAGCTTCTATTGGAGGGTATTGGAGCCTGCCAAGGCAATATCAAATGCGTATGCTGTTATTCAAAAGGGGTTGGTTTCGGGAGATCGGATTTTTGCCATTCTTGATGTAGAACCCGAAATAAAAAAGGCGACCCACCCCATTTCGAAAAATAGATTTGATCAATCTATAGAATTGAAGAATGTGACTTTTTCGTATGGAATCGAATCGGTGTTGACAAAGATCAATTTGAAGATCGAGAAAGGTAAAATGGTTGCTCTTGTGGGGCCGTCCGGAGCAGGAAAATCGACATTAGTTGACTTGATACCACGCTTTTACGATGTTTGCGAAGGATCGGTGCTTCTTGACGGAATAGACATAAGGCAATATCAACCAAAGGATCTAATTGGTTTGATGGGCATTGTAACACAGGAGCCGATCCTCTTTAACGATACAGTTTATCAAAATATTTGCTTTGGTGCAGAAGGGGTATCGGAAGAAGAGGTGTTTCGTGCGGCCAAAATAGCCAACGCCCACGACTTTATTGAGCTTATGGAGTTGGGATATCAAACAAACATTGGAGATAGGGGAGCCAAATTATCAGGAGGTCAGCGCCAACGCTTGGCCATTGCCAGAGCTGTACTTAAAAATCCACCCATCCTGATATTGGATGAAGCCACATCTGCCTTAGATACCGAAAGCGAAAGACTGGTACAAGACGCCCTCACCAAGTTGATGCAAAACCGAACATCAATTGTAATTGCCCATCGCCTCTCCACCATTCAACATGCAGATGAAATTGTGGTGATCAAAGACGGCACGATTATTGAGCAGGGAAAGCACGAACAATTGATGAAGTTAAATGGGTTGTACAAGAACCTCTGTAGTATGCAGAATATAGAAAACAGTAACAATCAAAAGAGTAATTAAGAATCTATTATGGAAAACAAGCAAGAACAAGTCGATAGGCGCTATTTGGAGATGGCAGAGGTGTGGGCAAAAAACTCATACTGTATCCGGCGACAAGTAGGTGCTTTATTAGTTAAAGATAAGATGATTATATCCGACGGGTATAACGGTACTCCATCGGGATTCGAGAATGTGTGCGAAGATGAACACGGGGTCACCAAACCCTACGTTTTACACGCTGAGGCAAATGCCATTACAAAGGTGGCAAAATCCGGAAACAGTAGTGATGGGGCAACCCTGTACATCACCTCCTCACCATGTATGGAGTGCGCAAAACTAATTATTCAGGCAGGTATCAAACGAGTAGTCTATTGTGACTCTTATCATAAGGCAGATGGAGTCGAACTTTTGCAACGTGCCCGCATCGAAGTCAAACAAATCTAAGTCGCTTTTTATGAGTACAAGCAACAAAAACACCATTCAACGAGTATATTTTATTCTCATCATTATCCTACTTGTCATGCTTATTGGACAGCGGTATTATCCGGGCCATGGCCGTGTTCTTGTCTCATCCGGAAAATGGGACAAACTCAACCTGGTACTGGAGCAGATTGAGAAAAACTATGTAGATCAGATTGACACAAAGGAATTTGTAGAGAGGGTATTACCTTATATCTTAGAAGAGCTTGACCCCCATTCTGTATATCTTCCTCCCACTGATCTTAAGCGGGCCGACGCGGCATTAGAGGGTAGTTTTGATGGCATTGGAATCTATTTTAACGTCCCCAACGATACAGCTATGGTGAGTAGTGTGGTGGTGGGTGGACCCTCAGAAAGGGCGGGAGTGCAAGCGGGCGATCGAATTATTAAGATTGATGGAGAAGTCATTGCAGGAGTAAAAATAGATCAGGACTCCATAGTAAAACGCCTTAGGGGCCCCCGTGGCACCAAAGTGACGATTGATGTGATTCGCTATGAAGTGGCCGATTTGGTTTCGATCCCCATTATCCGAGATAAAATTCCGGATAAAAGTGTTGACGTGTCGTATATGATAGATGATCAAATTGGTTACATAAAACTCTCTAAATTTACAAAGACAAGTTACGAAGAGGTACTTAGGGCGTTGTTGGATCTTACGGATAAGGGAATGACCAAGCTTGTTTTTGATTTACGCAGTAATAGTGGCGGGTATATGGAACCTGCGCTTAGGATAGCCGAAGTGTTTTTACAAAAGGGGCAATTGATCATGTATCAGGAGGGCATACGTCGTCCACGACAGGATTATTATTCTCTTAAAGAGGGATTTGCATCTGATGTGGCGTTAGCGGTGTTGATTGACGAATCGTCGGCTTCGTCCAGTGAGATTTTAGCGGGTGCGCTACAGGACAACGACAGGGGGACGATTGTCGGTCGTCGTTCTTTTGGTAAAGGTTTGGTACAGGAACCGATCTATTTTAGTGACTATTCCGGTCTTAGATTAACGGTGGCCCGTTACTATACCCCAACCGGCAGATGTGTGCAACGTCCGTATGAACAAGGATATAATGCATATAGAAACGACATTTATGAACGCTATCTGCATGGCGAGCTTACCATAGCCGACAGTATTCCCAAAAATGATTCTTTAAAGTATCTGACACCCAAAGGAAAGATAGTATATGGAGGTGGAGGGATTATCCCCGATGTTTTTGTACCTTACGACACTACCGGAGTGACGGACTTTTTATTACAGGCAAGCAGAAAAAACTTGATGATCCGTTTTAGTTTGCAATTTTCCGATGGCCGACGAGGTGAAATTCGTGAAATCAAAGAGATGAGTCAGCTTCTCCATTTCTTTGGCACGGTCAACTTGGGTGATGCCTTTTTGGCCTTTGCCGCAGGACAGGGAGTACAACCAAAACAAGGAGAATGGGAAACGAGCAAGGAGAATATCGTCACTCAAATAAAGGCATACATTGGTAGAAGCACCCCTTTGGACGACGAAGCGTTCTATTCGATCATCGGAAAGTTGGATAGAGAATTACAGGCGGCCATTTCAGAGTTGCGATAAACCTTACATGCATATTTGTAACTCTCACATTATAAAAACGATAAACCATCGTTTTTCTTACACGTTTTTTTTTGCATGATTTAGAAGAGAAAAAAAAATAAAAAACAATAAATCGTTATTATTGATTTGACGATTGTGATATTTTTTTTATTTTTGTGAAGGCCAATTATTGGCTTTCTTATTATAAACTTAAACTTCTATTAAAAATTTATGAGTTACTTCAACTTATTCTACGTATGCATTATTATGATATGCATATTGTATGCTATGGCAACATCTGTTCTTGCGTTTAATGCAATTAAAATGTCCAAGACAAATGCAGAGCAATTGGGGAGGCAACGCCTGTTGTCTCTCTCTTTTGGTTCTATTTGTGTATTCTATTTCAGCTGTTTAGCTGTGAGCGTTTTTATCCCGCATACGATTGCAGAGGGAAATGTGGTAAGCAATTATCTTTTACTGAGCATCTCGGTCTTTCCCATATTGTTGTACCTGTTCAATATGGCCACAGGGAGGAGTTATAGAATCCGGCGTGTAAATTATGTGGTCATTATCTCGTTGCTTCTATGTCTTATAGCCTTTAATGTGACCAAATTAGTGACCAACAATGGATGGTTCTCGACCCATACGGAGTATGGAGTGGGTGCAACCATTTGGCTACTCCAATCCTATTTTTTGGTCAGGTTTCTACTCAAAATAGAGCGTCTGTGCAAAAAATCTGAGCAGACAGATCGACGCATCCGAATATATGCCTATCTTTTTCTATTCGTTTGGTTTTCAGCCATCCCCCTTCTTTTTCTCCATTCAAAAACAATATATTGGATTTTTTTACAACTCTTAATGTGGTCATGTCATATCTCCTTGTTTTTCTTCATTATAAGGAAGGACTATATAGTGGCTTATCCTTTACATAACCAAACCAAAACATTAAACGACCCCTACTATATCTTTAATCAGGAGGATGACGATTCTATGTATGGGAGTCTTTATGAGCGACTTGTGTCTTTTTTCGAAAGAGAGAAACCCTATTTGCAACCCGGTATTAATGTGGCAGATGTGGCCACACGCGTCTTTTCTAATAAAACCTATTTGTCTCGACTTTTGAATGATAAACTCAATCAAAATTTTAATCAATTTGTAAACAGTTTCAGGATTCGCGAAGCACAACAAGTGGTTACTGAGTATGGTGCAATGCCTTTGTCAAAACTTTGCAAAAAGGTAGGTTTCACCTCCATGGCCACTTTTACCGTTGCTTTTAAGATAAACACAGGGATGACACCGGGTGAGTGGTGCAAAAATCAAACACGTAATCCACACTGAACACAACGACTGTTATGGTGGAAATGGAGACCGGATCCTGAGCATGAACGCACTAACGAGATGATATTTAGGCTTCAAGATATTAAGGAAAAGTTAGAAAAAGAGATTCAGCACCATAAGTACTACCGTGATCCGGAGATCAACCTCGACACCTTGAGTCGATATATTGGGACCAATAGGAGTTATCTTTCGATCACCATTATGTACGGTTATGGCTGCAATTTTTGCACATATATCAATCGGTTGCGTTTGGCAGAAATTTTTGACTATGGAGATAGTGTTTTTCAAAGTGAAGATTCTCTGTATGATATCGCTGTTATGTGCGGTTTTAACAGCAAGCGCACATTTAATCGTGCTTTTTCGCGCGAAAAAGGGCTATTACCTATTGATTTTGTAGCCGGATATAAAAAGCTATCTTTGCAAAATCATAATCAATAACCACTATATCTATACAGTTATGGCAGACGACAAAATTATTTTTTCGATGAACGGAGTGGGTAAAATCCTTCCCAATAATAACAAGGTAATCCTAAAAGATATCTATCTCTCTTTTTTCTATGGTGCCAAGATCGGCATTATTGGTTTAAACGGGTCGGGAAAATCGACGCTGATCAAGATTATTGCCGGTGTAGAAAAAACGTACCAGGGTGAGGTGGTGTGGGCACCCGGTTATACCGTTGGGCTATTGGAACAGGAGCCTCAGTTGGACAACCGCAAAACAGTAAAAGAAGTTGTGCAGGAGGGAGTGCAGGATGTTGTGGATTTGCTAGCTGAGTATGAAGCTGTTAATGCTCGTTTTTTGGAGCCGATGGAGGATGAAGAGATGAACCGTCTGATAGACAGGCAAGGTGAACTGACAGAGCAAATCGAATATGTAAATGGTTGGGAAATAGATGCAAAATTAGAGCGAGCCATGGATGCATTGCAGTGTCCCGATCCCGATGTTGTGGTGGCGCATTTGAGTGGAGGGGAGCGTAGAAGGGTGGCGTTGTGCCGCCTTTTGTTGAGGGAGCCGGATGTGCTGCTATTGGATGAGCCTACAAATCACTTAGATACAGAGAGTATCCAATGGTTAGAGACGCACCTCAAGAACTACAAAGGGACGGTAATTGCCGTTACCCACGACCGTTATTTTTTGGATAATGTGGCGGGATGGATTTTGGAGTTGGACAGGGGAGAGGGGATTCCATGGAAAGGGAACTACAGCTCATGGTTAGACCAAAAGACACAACGTCTTGCTGTTGAAGAGAAACAGGAGAGTAAACGCAGACGCACTTTGGAACGAGAGTTGGAGTGGGTGCGTATGGCGCCAAAGGCAAGGCACGCCAAGTCCAAAGCGCGAATAGGAGCATACGAAAAGATGCTTCATGAGGATGGAAAGCAAAAAGAGGAACGTTTGGAAATCTTTATTCCCAATGGTCCTCGATTGGGTAACAAGGTGATCGATGCTCAAGGGGTAAGCAAGGCGTATGACGGCAGGGTACTCTACGAAAATTTAAACTTTTCACTTCCTCAGGGAGGAATTGTTGGAGTGATTGGCCCCAACGGAGCCGGTAAGACTACACTTTTTCGCCTCATTATGGGATTAGAACAACCGGACAAAGGCGCTTTTTCTGTTGGAGAGACCGTTTTGGTAGCATACGTTGACCAGCAACACCGAACAATTGACCCTGATAGGACTGTGTATGAGACAATATCACAAAACAGCGAGTTTGTTCGTTTGGGCAATCGAGACGTGAACGCCCGTGCATACGTTTCGCGTTTTAACTTCTCAGGCGCCGACCAGGAGAAGAGGTGCGGAGTGTTGAGTGGAGGGGAGCGCAACCGGCTTCACTTGGCGCTGACGCTTAAAGAGGAGGCCAATGTTCTGCTGTTGGATGAACCGACCAATGACGTGGATGTGAACACCATACGTGCATTAGAGGAGGGTTTGGAGAATTTTGCAGGTTGTGCGGTAATCATCTCTCACGACCGTTGGTTTTTAGACAGAATTGCCACCCATATTTTGGCTTTTGAAGGAGAGTCATCTGTATATTTCTTTGAGGGGACCTATTCTGAATACAAAGAAAAAAAAAAAAAGCGTTTGGGCGATATTTCTCCCAAACGCTTTAAATACAAGAAGTTGGTGGAGTAATTATTGTAGTCCTCTCTTCACCAACAGTGGGGTTTCGGAGGGCGCTGCACCCCTAAAGCGTTTGTACTGCTCCATGGGGTCGTCAAAACCTCCTTCTGCCAGTATATATTTGCGGAATTTGGCGGCTAACTCCTGATTGTAAATATCTCCTGACTGCTTAAAGGCATTAAACGCATCGGCATCCAACACCTCAGCCCAGCGATAGACGTAGTATCCGGCGCTGTAACCTCCGTCAAAAATGTGGGAGAAGTAGGTGGAGCGGTATCGAGGTAAAATTTCTTTAATGAGTCCTTTTTTGTCCATGGCCTTTTGCTCAAATTCGTTAACATCTTTGGTAAAAGGTTGGGTAATGGTGTGCCAGTCCAAGTCAAGGAGAGATGAGGCGTTGTACTCAACAATCATAAAACCTTGGTTAAAGAGGCTGCTGTTGACCAACTTTTTGATGAGGGCTTCCGGCATAACGACTCCGGTTTGGAAATGTTTGGCATACACTTGCAGCACCTGCGGCTCTCCGGCCCAGTTTTCCATAATCTGAGATGGCAACTCAACCATATCACGAGGGATGTCTCCGGCAATACGACGATAGTCGCCGCGGGTAAAGAAGCCGTGAAGCGCGTGTCCAAACTCGTGAAAGAGTGTGGTTGCTTCGTCCCAACTGAGCAACACAGGGGCATCACCAAAGGGGCGTGGAAAGTTGCAAACTACAGAAACCAAAGGGAAAATCTCTTGTTCTCCCTCTTTGCGATAGGAACGAAATTCGGTGCACCATGCTCCTGCGCTCTTTCCGGCGCGTGTGGCGTAGTCAATATAAAAGATGGCCAAATGGCTTCCGTCCACATCCTTTACTTCGTATGTCTCTACATCTGTGTGATAAAGAGAAATGTCGGTGCGTTTTTCAAAGGTGATTCCATAGAGTTTATTGGCAACATAGAACATACCGTCTCTAACATTTTCCAATTGGAGGTAAGGTTTGATCTCTGATTCATCTAAATCGTACTTTTGTTTACGCAGTTTTTCGGCATAATACCACCAGTCAGAAGCAATAAGAGGGGAGTCAACTCCCTCGCTATTGGCGATCTTTTGCATGGCAGCCAACTCATTTTTAGCCACTTTTAAAGCAGGAACCCAGATGCGTTCCAAAAAGGCATAGACATTTTCCGGCGTCTTTGCCATATTCTCGTCAATGACGTAGGCAGCATGGTTTGGAAAACCTAAGAGGTTGGCCGCTTCTAAACGTAGAGATACCATCTTTTGAATCAGGGCCTTATTGTCGTTGTCGTTGTTGTTGTCGCCGCGTTGATGATAACCTTTATAGAGTTGTTCGCGCAGTTCGCGGTTTTGGGCATATTGCAAAAAGGGAATCCAACTTGTTTTCTTTGGGGTGAATACCCATTTGCCTTCTTCTCCGGCAGCGATGGCGTCCTGAGCGGCAGCGTCAATGTTTTCTTGCGGTAAACCCTTGAGGTCGTCAAGATTGTCCACAATCATCTTAAAACCATTGATCTCTTTGACGATGTTATCGCCAAATTGCAGCGAGAGGGTGGCCAATTGGGTATTGATTTCCATCATTCGGCTTTTCTCGCTTTCTGTAAGGTTAGCTCCTTTACGGACAAAGTCCTGATACAATTTTTCAAGGGTGCGTGTCGCCAAGGGGTCAAGTCCTGCATTTTCACGTTGATTATAAACAGCTTTTATCTTCTCAAAGAGCGGCGCACTCATGAGAATGTTGTCGGAGTGCGCGGTAAGAAGTGGCATCATCTCCATAGCAATGGCTTGCATCTCGTCGCTCCTTTCGGCTTCGAGCAGGTTAAAGAAGATGCTTGAGACGCTGTGGAGCAGCGTTCCGGAGTGGTCCAAGGCAACAATGCAGTTCTCAAAATCGGGGTCCTGAGGGTTGTTGATGATGGCATCGATCTCCGTCCGATGCTGTTTCATGGCCTCTAAAAAGGCAGGTTTATAGTGTTCCGTTTTGATCAGATCAAAGGGAGGAGTTTGAAACGGAGTGTTGAACTCCGTAAGTAATGGATTGTTGGTCATGTTGTTGCCATTTTGATTACAAGCGCTTAGCACCACGATGCTTAGGGCGCAAAGGATAAGGTTTTTCATGGGTGTTGGTTATGTTAAGAGGGTCAAAGGTAATACTTTTTGGTTATTGAGCAATAAATCGATAAACGATCTCTCCTTGCTGCGGGTCGGTAGCGGTTTCACTCGCAGAGAAGCGCGACTCTTTGGCGGCTCTGATGGCGAACTCTTTAAGACATTCGTCAGAGGAAGAAAAGGCGGTGACCACCGATGCGGCAACTACGTATCCTCTTTTGTTTACCCCAATCATAACGGTAACGTCTCCTCCGCCAAGACATTTATACACCGGAATGGAGAGGTGTTGTGCCTTTCTCCCCTCTAATTTCCATGTAAGGACAGAAGGACCTTTGTAGGTTTCAGTTGTTGGCTTTTTTTCGGGAGTGAGCGGAGCCACGTCGTCACTTCCTTGTAGGGCTTGGGCGGCTCTGCGTGAAGCGTCCAATTTTTCTTGAAGTTGTCGGGCTTCGTCATACACCTGACTTGGATTGTTAAAACGGTCGTCCCTAAGTTGTTGTCCACGTTCTGTGGCGTTTACGACTACATTTCGTGTGGCGGCAGCGCTTCCTCTAAGCAGGTCCTCTAACTCCTGAGAGACTTCTGTACGCATAAGTTCCCGCTGTGCTATCATCTCCTTCTCCTCCTGTTGGGTAAAATCGAGTACAAAAGCAGCTGCTTGTTGAAGCTGAAAACCAATCTGATAGATAAGGAAAAGGATTAGCGCCCCCAAATGTATCGAAACCGTAAGATATATACCTGCTCTGTTTTCTCGACTAAGCATACCCAACTATCGGTTTGTTTTGAGATACTTTTCTATAGTAGCAAGTAATATGTCAATAGCAACTTGATTATGACCTCCTTGAGGTACAATAATATCGGCGTAACGTTTGGTGGGCTCAATAAATTGAAGGTGCATGGGTTTGACCACGGCATCGTAACGTTGCAATACCTTTTCAACGGAGCGACCGCGCTCCATAATATCGCGACAAATTACGCGGCTCAGACGGTCGTCTGCGTCAGCATCCACAAAGACTTTAATGTCCATACACTTCCGCAACTCTGTACAACTAAAAATCAGGATACCTTCTATAATAATAACGTGTGCGGGAGGTACCGGAATGGTCTCCTGTGCGCGGGAGCAGGTGAGGTAGGAGTAAATGGGCTGTTGGATGGTGTTTCCTTTCCGTAACTCCTTAATGTGCTTTACCAACAAGTTAAAATCGAGTGAATCAGGATGGTCAAAATTGAGTTCGAGTCTTTCTGATAAAGGGAGATGACTATTATCGTTGTAATAAGCATCTTGTGGAATAATAGCCACTTCGTTGGCGGGAAGAATCTCTGTGATCTTCTTTACCACGGTTGTTTTACCCGATCCCGTTCCGCCTGCAATACCAATGATTAACATATTAAAATTCTGCTGATTTAGGTGTTCTTGGAAAAGGGATTACGTCACGAATATTGGCCATGCCTGTAACAAACAACAGCAAGCGTTCAAAGCCAAGCCCAAATCCGCTGTGGGGTGCCGTGCCAAATCTACGGGTATCTAAATACCACCACAATGAGTCGATATCCATATTCAATTCTTGAATTCGTTCCAACAATACATTGTACCGTTCCTCACGCTGCGATCCGCCAATAATCTCTCCGATTTTAGGAAAGAGCACATCCATAGCGCGTACCGTTCTTCCGTCATCGTTCTGTTTCATATAAAAAGCTTTGATTTCCCTTGGATAATCGGTAAGGATCACGGGCTTCTTAAAGTGCTTTTCTACCAAATAGCGTTCGTGCTCGCTTTGCAGGTCAACGCCCCACGAAACGGGATACTCAAAAGTTTGTCCCGACTTCATCAAAATATCGACACCTTCTGTGTAGGAGAGGCGGACAAATGAGGTATTGCATACATTTTGCAATCGTTCAATCAACTCTTTGTCAAACATATCGTTTAAAAAACGAAGATCGTCCAAACAAAACTCAAGGGCGTAATTTACCAAATACTTAATAAAATCTTCGGCCAAATCCATATTCTCCTTAATCTCGTAAAAGGCCATCTCCGGTTCAATCATCCAAAACTCAGCTAAGTGGCGGGGTGTGTTGCTGTTCTCTGCCCTAAACGTGGGGCCAAAGGTATAGATATTTCCCAAAGCCATGGCTGCCAACTCCCCTTCTAACTGTCCGCTAACGGTGAGGGAGGCCTGACGACCAAAAAAATCCTGACTGTAATCGATTTTGCCTGAATCATTTATGGGTGGATTTTTGAGGTCAAGCGTGGTAACCTGAAACATTGCCCCTGCACCCTCGCAGTCAGACGCGGTAATGATTGGAGTATGAAGCCAATAGAACCCTTTTTGGTGAAAGTAGTGGTGAATGGCGTAGGCAAGGGTGTGGCGAATGCGCAATACACAGCCAAAGGTGTTGGTGCGGGGCCTCAGGTGGCCGATCTCCCTAAGAAACTCCAAGCTATGTCCCTTTTTTTGAAGTGGATAGGAGTCGGGATCTGCCAAACCATATACGTTTATCTCTTTGGCAGCGATTTCGACCGCCTGGCCGCTCCCCTGAGAGGCCACAACACTTCCCGTTACGCAGATGCAGGCGCCTGTGGTTACGTCTTTAAGGTCATCTTCGGAAAAGTGATTCATGTCAAACACCACCTGAATATTGTGCACACAAGATCCATCGTTGAGCGCCACAAAGGTTACGTTTTTATTTCCGCGTTTGGTACGCACCCACCCTTTGGCGGTTATTTTAATGCCGGGTGGAGAGCTAAGTAGTTTAATAACAGGTGTTTTCATCTTGATATATGTTGGTTTCCGTTGTCTTTTCAGCGTCCCAAAGGTACAACTTTTTCCAAAAAATGAGGAAAAAATCTGAATTATCGATTTTTTTATTATATTTGCATATCATTAAATTTCTATTATGAAGAAACTATTTTATATTACCGCCTCAGTATTGCTGATGGTTGGATTCTTGTCCTGCAAGAAAGACAAGAACGTAATGGTAACGGGTATTACCATTACCCCCTCAGGGGATATATCTGTAGTCCTGGGAAATACCGTTCAACTAAATGCCAGCGTAACGCCCTCCAACGCTACCATTAAGGACGTAACGTGGAGTAGTCAAAACTCATCTGTTGCCACCGTTGACGCCTATTCTGGCGTAGTTCAAGGCGTTTCCATAGGAGAGACAGTTATTCGTGCCACCGCCGCAGACGGTAATGGAGTCACCGCCGAAAAGAAAGTGAAGGTGACCCCCATTTTGGTGTCCAACATCACCATCACTCCGGAAGGAGAGGTCTCTGTATCGGTGGGCCAAACCACCAACTTGGCCGCAAAGATTGAGCCGCCGGGTGCCACCAACAGCGGCGTAACATGGAGCAGCAAAAACACCGATATTGCCACCGTTGATGCCTCAACAGGCGTAGTGACCGGCGTGAGCTCCGGAACGGCGACCATTGTGGCAACTGCAAAAGACGAGAGCGGAAAAACCGCCGAAAAGAGCGTTATCGTTAAATCCGTACTTGTTGCTTCCATCACCATCACTCCTACGGGATCTGTTTCTGTTGGGGTGGGCAATACCACAACACTTTCGGCAACCGTTTTGCCCGCCAATGCCACGAACCAAAAAGTGGTATGGAGCAGTAGCAATAGCTCCAGAGCCACCGTTGATGCCGCTACCGGAGTTGTCACCGGAGTGAGTGTAGGAACGGTTACCATTAGCGCTACCGCAGAAGACGGGAGTGAGGTGACAGCCACCAAGAGTGTGGCGGTGACCCCCAGTATGGTATCGGGCATTACCATAACTCCGTCCGGAACGGTCTCCGTTGTGGTGGGCAGCACCACTCCCCTTGCGGCAACCGTTACGCCTGAAAATGCTTCCAACAAAAATGTAACGTGGAGCAGCCTCTCCACTTCTATAGCCACCGTTAATTCCACAACGGGCGTTGTCACGGGAGTGAGTCCGGGTACGGCAACCATCCGAGCCACAGCAGCAGACGGCAGCGGGGTTACCGCCGACAAGAGTGTTACCGTAAACCCACTTTTGGTTTCGAGCATCGTCATCACACCTTCCACAGCAGTCACCGTTTTGGTGGGCAGTACCACTACCCTTACGGCAACCGCTTCGCCCACAAATGCTACCAACAGAACCATAACGTGGAGCAGCAGCAGCACATCTATAGCCACCGTTAATTCCACAACGGGCGTTGTCACCGGAGTAAGTGCGGGTACAGTTACCATCACCGCCAAAGCTGCGGACGCCGGCGGGGTTACTGCTACCAAGAGTGTTACCGTAAGCCCCGTTTTGGTGACGGCCATCACCATCACTCCCACAACAGCCATTACTGTTGGGGTAGGCGCCACCACTACCCTCTCGGCAACCATTGCACCCACAAACGCCACCATCAAAACCGTAACATGGAGCAGCAGTAATACTTCATACGCCACCGTAAATGCCACAACGGGCGTTGTCACCGGAGTGAGCGCCGGTTCGGTAACCATCACCGCCAGAGCGACTGACGGCAGCAACGTATCATCAAGCAGAAGTATAACCGTTGCCGTGATCCCCACGAGCGTTAAGTTGAACCGCACGGTCACCACAAGGGCGATTGGCTCCAACGTTAGCTTGACCGCCACCGTATCGCCTGACAATGCTACTACTAAAACAGTTACATGGACGACCTCCAATCCGGCAGTAGCTTCCGTATCCACAGGCGGCACGGTAACAATTCATGCAGCAGGTTCCGCCACCATTACGGCCACCACCACAAGCGGCAACAGAACCGCCACCTGCGCTATTACCGGTGCATCAGGGCTTAGTACAGCCACTCCCGGTTGGGGTTCCTCAATAGGCACTGCCTCTTTTGTCTCCGGTACTATATGGACGGTTGGCGGAAGGAGGTGGTCGGACTATGTTGTTCTCTCGAGTTGCGCCACCAAAACAACCTATAATCCAGGCGGAAGCGGCGACTACTTAGCCGACGGACGAAACAATCCCACTTGGAGAGGGACACTCCTCTCCTGGGCAGCCGTTATTCGATATCAGGATCAGCTTTGCCCCAACAACTGGCGCGTACCTACCCTGAGTGAATTCACAGCTTTAAATTCTGCTTTAGCATTGTTGTCGACTCCAACAGGACAATCTGCCCAGGTGTTACACTGGGGCGCACAACTCTCGGGCTACTGCGGCACCACCGGCACCATCAGTTCTCAAGGAGACGCAGGAAGGTGCTGGTCGGCAACACAAGAGAGCGAAACAAGGGCGTACAACGTAACTTTTTCAACAACTACCAGCACCACATCACCCCAAACGAAGACCTTTGGTTATCCGCTCCGCTGCATTGAGCAAAATTAGTGTCTGTACGAAATTTGCTATAATTTGCTAATTATTATTTTATTATGAAGAATTATTTTATTATGAAGAAACTATTTTATATTACCGCCTCAGTATTGCTGATGGTTGGATTCTTGTCCTGCAAGAAAGACAAGAACGTAATGGTAACGGGTATTACCATTACCCCC
>JAITFU010000150.1 GCA_031281125.1 Prevotellaceae bacterium
GGAGCCGATGGGGATAATAAATTGAACAACTGGGGAGGCTTAGGACCGGATGGTTACAACTTTTCGGCAAACTACTTCTTACGTCCTGAGTTTAGCAACCGCGAATTTGCTCCTGCCGATCAATCATTCGAAGCGATCGTTGCTTCTATTAACGAACTACAATTGAAACAATTTCAAAGCAAGCTATTGCCCATTCCTGCCGCTGGATTTGCCCCCGAAAACCCCAATGCCAACTGGGGGCCAATGGCCGGCAGCCCGTTGATGGGTGCAGCCAATTTTTCACACGCATTCCTTAACGACCCGTTTTTTACCAAAGTAAACTACATCGGCGCCTTTGCCAGCGATTCCGATGCCGATAACTGGTTAAAAGGATGGACAAACTTTGATCCACAAAATACAGACTATTAGCATTTAGGTTCTTTTTGGTTAGTTCTTTTAAGCGGAAAAAGGGGCCCCAAAAGGCTCCTTTTTCTATCATAATCGTGCAGAAAAAGTTACACCAACATATCCGTTGCTGTATTCCGGGATAATCAAGGCAAAGCTCGAACGTTCTTTACTCCTCTGTGATTGCTTAATACGAGGATAGACCCAATACACCACTTTTGTAGTCAAGATTCCAATTCCCGCACCGACCACCACGTCGCTTACCCAATGTTTGTTGTTGAATATACGGGCAATGCCTACAAAAGAAGCTGCTGCATATCCGCCAACGCTTATCCAAACCGATTCATTTTTAAATTCCTGATGTAGAAATTCGGCGGCAACAAAGGCGGTTTGGGTATGTCCGGACGGAAAAGAGAGGTGGTTGGAAAGGTCGGGACGTTCCCTTCCAACCGCTTTTTTGGTCACAGAGGTGATACTGCCGGCAAGCAGGTTGCTGATTCCATACATAATGGTCATATTCAACACATTATTAGAACTTTCTACCTTACATATTTTCATTGTATAAGCAGCAATGGCAGGTGCAAACTGCACATAATCATCAACTTTAGTATTCCAAAAAAGATTGTTTCTCTCCAAGGTGTGGTGTACCCTAAAATCAATTTCCAATAATAGAGGATTCGCCTTACGGGCAATGAGCAAATCGCTTGTTTGTCCGCAGGCAAGAGAGGGAACCATCCCAAAGAACGCGATAACTATAAAAAAGTTTTGCATCGTTTTTTTGTTGGACAAAGATAATTATTTTTCTTTTTCCCTTTTTTTCTTACATTTGTAGTTTATTGCGATGCACGTAAATCTCTCAATATTAGAGAACGGCCAATTTCTTCCGTTGGTAGAGGATTTCTATACCATTCAGGGAGAGGGGTTTCATGCCGGAAAAGCGGCTTACTTTATCCGCTTGGGAGGGTGTGATGTGGGGTGTTTTTGGTGCGATGCCAAAGAGAGTTGGAATCAACATCTCTATCCGCCCGTGCCTGTGGAGGATATTGTGGCACGTGCCGTTAGCCATCCGGCCAAATCGATTGTGATTACCGGTGGGGAGCCGCTGCTTTACCCTTTGGAGCCGCTGTGTAACCTACTGCATCAAAATGGGTTGGAGATTTTTTTGGAGACATCCGGGGCCTATCCGCTCTCCGGAAATTTTGATTGGATTTGCCTTTCGCCAAAAAAGCAGCACCCACCTGTGGGGAATATCTATCAAAAAGCATCCGAATTAAAGGTCATTATCCATGAATTGTCTGATTTAGAGTGGGCAGAGGAAAATCGACATAAAGTAAGCTCCCGCTGCCTGTTGTACTTACAACCTGAATGGAGCCGCTCTGCACAAATCATTCCCGATTTGGTTGATTTTGTCAAAAAAAGTCCAATATGGAACATATCTCTGCAAACCCATAAATATATGCAAATACCTTAAATCAATAACTATGAAAAATCTTTTTATTATTGCTATTCTTGTGTCAATAAGCTCAATATGCACATTTGCGCAAGAGCAAGAGAACCAAGGTTACACTTTTACAACCATTAAAGAGTTGCCCATTACCTTGATTCAAAACCAAAACCGAACCAGCACCTGTTGGAGTTTCTCTTCTCTCTCTTTTCTTGAATCGGAACTTATTCGATTGGGAAAGGGAAGTTACAATCTATCAGAAATGTATGTGGTGTGGCACACCTATTTGGAGAAGGCCGACAGGTACATACGTACAGACGGCAACATCAACTTTGCTCCGGGAGGTGGCTTTGAAGACTTTATCTATGTAATGAAAAAATACGGCATGGTTCCGGAAGAGCAGATGACCGGCCTCAATTATGGCGAAGAAGCCCATGTGCACAACGAGATGGATGCCGCGCTAAAAGGGTATGTAGATGCCCTGCTCAAAAACCCAAATGGAAAACTCTCAACTGCATGGAAAAGAGGGGTGGAAGGAATACTAAATGCCTATTTGGGTGTACCTCCTTCCAAATTCTCCTACAATGGCAAAGATTATTCACCTGTTTCTTTTGCCGCTTCTTTGGGGGTAAACTTGGATGACTACGTTTCCCTCACCTCCTTTACCCACCACCCTTTTTATTCGAAATTTGCTTTGGAAATCTCCGATAACTGGCTTTGGTCAGAATCATATAACCTTCCCTTGGAAGAATTTATGTCGATTTTTGATTATGCAATCCACAATGGATATACTGTATTATGGGCCAGCGATGTAAGCGAAATTGGCTATAGCCGAAAGGGAATTGCAACTGTTCCGGAAGTAGATGTGAACCAGATGAGTGGATCGGATCAGGCACGATGGTTGGGACTATCACCTGTAGCCCGTAACGCAGAATTATCCAAAATAGCTGAGCGTCCCTGCAACGAAAAGACGATTACACAGGAACTGCGGCAGGTAGCCTTTGATAACAAACAAACCACAGACGACCATGGAATGCACATCTTTGGGATTGCCCAAGATCAGGATGGGAAAAAGTTCTATATGGTTAAAAATTCGTGGGGTAAAACGGGTGATTATGAAGGAATATGGTACGTCTCAGAAGCTTACGCCTCCTATAAAACCATAGACATAATGGTGCATAAAAATGCAATTCCGCTCTCAATCAGACAAAAACTTAATATTAAATAACTTATACCATGAAAAGAGAATTTTATTTTGGTTGGGCATTTGTTTGCCTGCTTGCACTTTCGGCTCCTACCCTTGTGGCGCAATATGAGTTTACGCCTGTTGTCGATATTAAAGTGACTCCGGTAAAAAATCAATCCCGTACAGGTACTTGCTGGTGTTTTGCTACCAACTCCTTTTTTGAAGCTGAGTTGATTCGAATGAATAAGGGAGCGTATGACCTCTCTGAGATGTTTATTGTGCGTAACACCTATATGGAGCGCCTGAACGACAACTACCTACGCCGTGGAAACGGCAACTTGGGGCCGGGTAGTGTGAGTAATGTATATGTAAACACTTATAAAAAGTACGGAATAGTGCCTCAGGAAGTCTACAACGGTTTGGTTAATGGCGCTACTGAGCACAACCATGGCGAATTGCAACGTTTGGTAGAGGCCGTGGCCAAAGTTGCCGTTGACCTTAAAAAAAGAAGTCCGGAGTATGAAAAAGTGATCCAAACTTTGTTTGATATCTATTTGGGTACCGTACCCGAAAAATTTGTCTTTAAAGGAAAAGAGTTTACCCCTCAAACATTTGCAGCAAGTTTGGGTTTACAAATGGAAGATTATGTGGAGATTACAAGCTTTACCCACATTCCCCTCCATGCTAAGGGTGTTTTGGAAATTCCCGATAACTGGCAGTTTGGAGCAAGCTACAATGTCACTTTAGATGAGCTTATAACAATCATGGACAACGCCCTTAATAAAGGTTTTACCGTTGCATGGGATGGCGATGTAAGCGAAAGAGGCTTTTCACATATTAATGGCATAGCAATCAACCCTCAGATGGGCGCTATGGAAAGTTTTGAAGGCACCGACCGCGCACGCTTTGAGAACCTTAGCTCCGATCAGCTTTTGGCCGAAATGTATAAATTTTTCTTTGAGAAGCCTTTTCCGGAAGTAAAGGTAACTCCCGAAATCCGTCAAGCGGGATACGAATCGTTTGTCACTACGGACGATCACCTGATGCACCTCACCGGTATTGTAAAAGACCAAAACGGAACAAAGTACTACAAAACCAAAAATTCATGGGGAACAGAACGGAACAAATTTGATGGTTATCTCAATATGTCGGAGAGTTACGTGTCTGCCAAAACGATTGCCATTATGGTACATAAAGATGCGATTCCTACAGAAATCAGAAAAAAATTAGGATTATAATACCAACAAAATGAAAAAATTACTCACATTATCCCTTGCAATTCTTATGGGAATGCAATGTTTTTCACAAGAAAATCCATTCTTTAGAGAGTGGAATACCCCTTTTGGCGCACCCCCATTTGACGAAATCAAGATCGAACACTTTATGCCTGCTTTTCTGGCAGGTATGGCCGAAGAATCGGCAGAAATCTGGGCAATTATCCGCAATCCCCAAGCTCCGGACTTCGAAAACACCATTGTAGCCATGGATAAATCGGGCGAATTGCTGCGCAAGGTTTCTCCTGTTTTTGGTGGACAATCAAGCGTTTATAACAATCCGGAGTTGCAGAAGATTGCACAACAACTGTCGCCAATTTCGAGCAAACACCGTGACGATATTAGCCTTAACCCCGAACTATTTAAGCGGGTGAAAGCGGTATATGCACAAAAAGATGAGCTAAATCTGAATATAGAGCAGATGAAGTTGTTAGAAAACACCTACCGCCGTTTTGTGCGCAGCGGTGCCGACTTGTCGCCGGAAAAACAGGAGCAACTGCGTAAAATAAACAGCGAATTGGCCTCTTTGCAACTCACCTTTAGTCAAAATTTATTGGCCGAAACGGCAACATTCACCCTAAAAGTAGATGACAAATCACGTTTGTCCGGCTTGTCGGAGGCCATGTTGTCCGAGGCGTTGTCTCGTGCAAAAAGAGCCAATGAACCAAACAGTTACTTCTTTGGATTGGACAACCCAAGCATCATGCCCTTTTTAGAAAACGCCAATGACCGAGACTTACGCACCCAAATGATCAACGCCTATCTGACCCGTGCCAATCACAACAATAACAAAGACAATAAAGAGATTATCAAGAAGTTGGTGACGCTGCGGTTAGAGCGGGCAAAAGTGATGGGTTATACAAATTTTGCAGAGATGTCCATCGAAGACCGCATGTCCAAAGATCCGGAAACGGTAATGGCTTTTTTAAACAAACTGTGGACGCCCTCTTTATCAATGGCCAAGAGCGAATTAAAGGATATTGAAGCCATGATGAAGAGACAAAAGGTGGCTTTACCCTCGTCCCCTGCCGACTGGCGTTATTTCTTTAGCAAATCAAAACAACAAAAATACAGCATCAATCAGGAGGAGATTCGTCAATATTTTACCCTTGATAATGTGCGCAACGGAATCTTTTATGTGTGCAATCGCCTTTGGGGGATCGCTTTTTCAGAAATAAATCAGATTCCTCTGCCCCATCCCGAAGCTACAGCTTGGGAATGTAAAGATAAAGACGGCACCATTTTGGGTATGGTCTATTTAGATATGCACCCCCGTCCGGGGATGAAAAACGGCGGCGCGTGGTGCGGTTCCTATCGTTCTCAATCTTACGATGAAAGCGGAGTCCGCATTGTTCCCATTGTTACCATTGCCTGCAACTTTACCCGTCCTTCCGGCAATAAACCAGCCCTGCTCACCACAGACGAAGCCAACACCTTCTTTCACGAATTTGGACATGGGCTAAACCACCTCTTTAGGGAGACTAAGTACGGTGGAACGAGCGGTAACCAAAGAGATTTTGGAGAATTTGCCTCTCAAGTGATGGAACACTGGGCCTTTGAACCCGAAGTACTAAAGGTATATGCCAAACACTACAAAACGGGCGCTTCTATTCCCAACTCCTTAGTAAAGAAGATTGAACAAAACGAAATGTACGGTCAGGGTTTTATTACCACCGAATTTTTGGCCGCCTCCATCTTGGATATGGAGTACCATCTACTTACAGAAATTCCTCAAAATTTTGATATCGAACAATTTGAACAAACGATTTTGGATCAATACGGTTTGATTCCGCAAATTCCTCCCCGCTACCGCAGCACCTACTTTTCGCACACCTTCTCCGGAGGATATACCGCCGGATACTATATGTATATCTGGGCAGAACAGTTAGATAGCGACGCATTTGAAGCATTTTTGGAAAAGAAAAACATCTTTGACCCCGAACTTGCCCACAAGCTTCGTTACGAGATATTTGCACGGGGAGGCATCGAAGACGCCATGGATCTCTACAAGAACTTCCGTGGCAAAGAACCCGATGTCAATGCCCTGTTGCGCAACAGAGGACTTGGAAAATAATATGTTAGCCATCAAACGCCACATTCCTAATTTTATCACCTGCCTCAACCTGCTTTGCGGCTGTATAGCGGTGGTTTTTGCCCTCAGGGGTTGGCTTGGGTTTGCCGTCTATTTGGTAATAACCGCCGCCTTTTTCGATTTTTGCGATGGTTTGGCCGCACGTTTGTTGCGTGCTTATTCTTCAATAGGCAAACAACTTGACTCTCTATCCGACCTCATCAGTTTTGGTTTGACCCCTGCCGCCATGTTGCACTATGAGTTTTGCCAAATCCTAAGTCCAAAGATATCTTTTGGATTGGATCCCATCCCTTGGGAGCTTCTCTCCTTCTTCCCCTTCTTTTTGGTGGTTGCAGCGGCATTCAGGTTGGCCAAGTTCAATCTTGACGACACACAAAACGACAAGTTCAATGGACTTCCAACTCCTGCATGTGCATTGATTATTAGCTCATTGCTTCTCTATTTTGTTCAAACGCCCAAATGGATGCCCCTGCTCAATACGGTCTATTCCATTCCGTTGCTTGTGGCGGTGCTCTGCTTGCTCATGGTGTCGAATATACCGATGATTTCGTTAAAAATTAAATCAACAAAATGGAAAGGGAACCAAATTCGATTTCTTTTTTTGTCTTTTGTTCTGATTTTCATAGTTGTCGCCTTTTTTTATAACTATCCATGGAGTTTTATGGTACTTATGATTCTCTTGGGCTACCTTGCATTTTCCATTTTATTTCTTACTTTTGTACCTGTAAATAAAAAAATATGAAAAAATCCAAGCTCTCTCTGCACTGGCAAATCATCATCGCCATTATATTAGGCGCACTATTTGGCTTCTTTTTTACCGAACAAACCCCTTACATAGACTGGATGGGCACCATATTTATGCGCGCATTAAAAATGATTGCGGTTCCTTTGGTCTTTTGCAGCGTCACCGGAGGAGTGGCCAGCATCAGCGCTACCGACGGTTTTGTGCGAATGGGCGGTAAAACCTTGGGATATTACGTCTTAACATCCTTTGTGGCCATATTGACGGGACTCTTTCTGGTGAACCTTATCCAACCCAGTCGGGGATTATCGATTCCATTGGCCCAAGCAGCAGACAATTTTTTTACTACACAAGTCTCTTTTAGGGATTTTTTGATAGGAATCGTTCCCGATAACGTGTTTCAAGCATTTTCTACCATGAATATGCTTGGGATTATCGTTTTTGCAATTCTTTTTGGCATATTTCTTGGAAAATCGATCCATCCCGGCGCAATAAAAGTGAAAATAGCCATTGAGGGCATTGGAGACGTAATTATGAAGCTGACAATGCTGATCCTAAAATTGGCGCCCTTTGGGGTTTTTGGTTTGATTGCAAAGGTTTTTGCTACCGATGCCAACAGCGTTGCAGCGGTAAAACAAATGATTGAAAGCCAAGGGGTATATCTTTTTACGGTAGTATCCGGCATTATCATTCATTTGTTTATTACGTTGAGTCTGCTGCTTTGGATTATGGGTAGGATCAATCCATTCAGGCACTTAGCACGGATGAAGGATGTGCTTTTGATGGCATTCTCTACTGCTTCTTCCAACGGCACTTTACCTTTGACTTTGTCGCATGTGAAAGAGCGTTGCGGCGTTTCCGAAAAATTGACCAATTTTTCATTGCCGCTTGGCGCTACCATCAATATGAACGGCACGTGTCTTTACGAATGTGTGGCGGTTATTTTTATGGCTCAAGTGTATGGAATAGAGATGACCCTTAGTTTACAATGTTTTGTGGTACTCTCTTCGTTAATGGTAGGCATTGGTACCGCAGGTATTCCCATGGCCAGCTTGGTGTTAACCGTACTCATTATTCAGATGGTGGGTTTACCGCCGGAGAGTTTAGGATTAATATTAGTGGTTGACCGCTTTGCAGATATGGCCAGAACGGCGTTAAACGTATATTCCGATACCGTTTGCACGGTATTGGTTGCCAAATCAGAAGGGGAGCCTGTTAAACAATAGCGGAAAACAACTCCTCTTCAATTCGTTTGCATTTGGCATCCAACGATGCGCTTG
>JAITFU010000067.1 GCA_031281125.1 Prevotellaceae bacterium
CTACCGTGGAGATTTTTGAAAGGTTGCTGGGCGCGTAACTCTTTGGCATACACCTTTGCCAAGCCATCCGTAAAGCCGTTGAGCAACGTCCAAAAGTGCTGCCCGTGGTTCTTGATGCGGGTATGACACAGTTCGTGCAGCATTACGTAGTCGCGGAGGTACTCCGGAAGCAGAATCAGTCTGAGGTTCAGATTAATGTTGTTTGCGGCGGAACAACTGCCCCAGTTGGATTTATTGTTTTTGATATACGATTTGTTGTAGCTGAAACTATGTAGATGAGCCAATTGCTCCAAACGTGGAAGGATGGTTTCTTTGGCTTTTTGGCGCAACAGCTCCACCTCGCGAGGCGATGGCGTTGGGTGGTTTTGGTACCGCTTGCGGACCTTTTCCAATGCGGTTTGCGCCCACGCTTCATGGTCTTTTAGAAAGTTTTGCGCCTGTCTAAGCGATACAAACCATGGATAGGATAGGAGTAGTTTTTCTGAATGTGAGACACTTAGGCGAATATTTTTAGACCCTTTACGTCTGTGAAAAGTTACAGATCCCAATTGGGGATGTTCAATTACTTGCTTAGTTTTACCCAAAAGTCCCATAATACCACTCCCATACTTACCGACACATTTAACGAATGTTTGGTGCCAAATTGCGGAATCTCAATACATATATCGCACTCATCCACCACCTCCTGCAACACGCCCCGCACCTCGTTCCCAAACACCAAAGCATATTTTGTCCCTTTGCACGGAATAAACGTATTAAGCAAACACGCTCCTTCTGTCTGTTCCACGCCCAACAGCGTATATCCCAGCCTCCGCAACCCCCGTACCGCCTCCAACGCATCGGAACAATAGCGCCAAGCCACCGTCTCCTCTGCCCCCAACGCCGCCTTATGGATCTCCGCAGAGGGAGGCACGGCGCAAATCCCGCAGAGGAGAATCTCTTCGATACAAAACGCATCAGCGGTTCTAAAAGCGGCGCCAATGTTGTGTTGGCTGCGGATGTTGTCTAACACCAAAACGATAGGCAACTTGGGCGTATCTTTGTATGCTTGCGGCGACGGGCGCTGCAGTTGGGCGTTGAGAAGTTTTTGAGGCATGGAGCAAAGATAGCAAAACAATTCTTACCTTTGCAAAATAATATGGCACATCTATACATCATAGCAGGTTGCAACGGAGCCGGTAAAACCACCACTTCTTTTACCATGTTGCCGGAAATACTTCATTGTAAGGAGTTTGTGAATGCCGATGAGATTGCCAGAGGCCTTTCGCCTTTTAATCCCGATAGCGTGACCATAGAATCGGGACGCATAATGATTAGGCGCATGCACGACCTGATCAGGGCCAAAAAAGATTTTGCTTTTGAGACCACATTGGCCCCAAAAACCTATCTTCAGTTTATAGAAATGGCAAAATCGGAGGGGTATTTGGTCACTTTGTTGTATTTTTGGTTAAATTCTCCCGATCTTGCTGTAGCCAGAGTTAAAATGCGATACGCAAGCGGCGGGCACGATATTGACGAAAATGTGGTGCGGCGGCGATACTTTTCGGGCCTACGTAATCTTTTTTCACTATATTTGCCGCTGTGTAATTTTTGGATGATGATCAATAGTTCGGTCACCCCGTCTCAATTGGTTGCAGAGGGGGCAGAGGGCAAAGAGGTCGTCATTCACAAAAAACATATTTATAACGAAATAGTTAACTATGAGTGAACGAGATTGTAAAGAACTCCGCGAGAAGGTCATAAATGGGATCAACCTCGCATTTGCGCGTCTATTGCAGGAGAAGCAAAGGGATGACCGTTATTTGGTGATTTCCCGTTACGGTCGTCAGATCGAACAGGTTAAAGCTGCAGAACTCTTCCCTTACATACAATCGCAATAGATCAAGCAACCAAAAACCAAAAGCGTCCGGACTATATGTGTTCGGGCGCTTTTGTTGTAGAAATAGTTTTGATGAGATTTCGTTGGATATTTTACCGGTTTCTTAAACTTTTTATGTGAAATAGTGTCTCATAATAACGCTTCCAATGAACTAAAAATATGAAAAAACGCATCTTGTCCGTGACCACCTATTGTCTGGTTTTTGCCGCCTTGATTGTTGGCGGATACTATATTTATACCCGTTTTGTGTCGCCACCTCCAAAGATGAACGATCGGGCTGTGGCTAACCCCGGAGGAGGCAGAGGGGGAGCCGGCGGGCGGGCATTGCCTGTATCTGTATATATTGCACGTCAGAGCAGTATTTACGACGATGGAAGGCTTACCCTTGGGTCTCTATTGGCCAACGAAGTGGTGGAGCTTGCGTGTCAAACGTCCGGTAAAGTGGTGCTTATCAATTTTGAAGAGGGACAGTGGGTGGACAAAGGGGTACTGTTGGTAAAGATTGACGATTTGGATTTGCAGGCGCAACTTACCCGTGCAGAGCATCAGTTTTCCTTGGCATCCGAAAAGTTGGAACGTCAACGAATCTTGTTTGATAAAGATGCCGTTAGCCGTGAGGCGTTTGATCAGGCTCAGACCGACAATAACTTAATTTTGGCAGATATCGAATTGCTAAAGGTGCGGATCGACCGTACCGAAATTCGAGCGCCTTTTAGGGGGGTGATTGGGTTTAGAACGATCTCGTTAGGTAGTTATGTACAAGCAGGTACAAGAGTGGCTACGCTATCGGACATAGCTACCCTTAAACTTGAATTCTCCATCTCGGAACGGAACGTTTTTCGTGAGTTGGTGGGTGCCACAGCCCGATTTAACGTATCCGGAAGCGAAAAAGAATATTCATCTAAGGTGTATGCCGTTGATCCAAACTTAGAAACCAAAACAAGATCACTTATATTAAGGGCGTTATTCGATAATCGCGATGGGGTGTTGCGTCCGGGAATGGCGGCCACCAGAATTGCGATTGAGGCAGAGCGCGCCTCCACCGTTTTGTTGGTGCCGAGCGAGGCTTTGGTTTCGGACGTGGGTGGGCGCTCCGTATGGAAGGTGCGTAATGGCAGGGCGGTGCAGACGGCGGTATTGACAGGTAACCGAACCTCTGCCGATGTGGAGATTCTTGAAGGGGTTTCGCCCGGCGACACGATCATCACCTCCGGCTTGTTGCAGGTGCGCGAAGGAATTATGATAGAAGCTGTTACATTTTAACCATTTGCCATGAATATTTCTTCGACCAGCATCAGGCGACCGGTTTTGGCAACGGTTCTCAACATTGTAATCGTCATCTTTGGGATAATTGGTTATACAAGTCTTGGGGTGAGGGACTATCCGAGTGTCGATAATCCGGTGATTTCTGTGCGTGCATCATTCCCCGGAGCTAATGCCGATGTAATTGAGACACAAGTGACAGAGCCTTTGGAGGCGGCTGTAAACGGCATTCCCGGCATCCGCTCCATTTCAAGTTCCAGTCGGGATGGCTCCAGTTCTATCAATATTGAGTTTAACTTAGAGGTTGATTTGGAGACTGCGGCCAATGACGTGAGAGACAAGGTGTCCGGAGTACAAAGGCGTTTGCCGCCCGATATGGATCCGGCGGTGGTAGAGAAGTCAGATGCAGATGCCCAGCCCATTTTTTCGGTCACGTTGCAGAGCGAAAGCCGCTCTCTGATCGATTTGAGCGAGTTTGCCGAAGTCAATTTTAAAGAACGTCTGCAAACCATTAGCGGTGTGAGTAGTGTGGGGATTTGGGGATCAAAACGTTATTCGGTTCGATTGCGTATGGATCCGCTGTTGTTGGCCGCCTACAGGGTTACTCCTTTGGATGTTCGACAAGCGGTAACCCGTGAAAATGTGGAGCTTCCCGCCGGAATGATCGAGGGAACCAATATGGAGTTAACGGTGCGGACAATGGGAAGGCTGCGCTCCTTAGACGACTTTAACAATCTGATTATCCTCAGGAATGGAGATCGAATCGTACGCTTTTCCGATATTGGTGTGGCCGAAATTGATGCCGAAAATACGCGATCAATTCTCAAGCGAGACGGCATCCCAATGGTTTCCTGCAACTTAGTTCCACAGCCCGGGGCCAACTACATCAATATAGTGGATGCCGCCACCAAAGTGGTAGAGGATCTAAAAAAAGACTTACCCCCCGACATCATTGTAGGTGTAGGTTATGACAATACGATCTTTATCCGCCAAGCGATCTCTGAGGTAAAAACCACCATTTTTGAAGCATTTTGCTTGGTGGTGTTGATTATCTTTATCTTTTTAAGGAACTGGAGGACCACGCTAATCCCTATTTTGGCCATTCCGGTTTCGTTGATCGGCGCCTTCTTTATTATGTATTTGGCCGGATTTACAATCAACATTTTGACGCTACTTGCTGTGGTGCTTGCCATTGGGTTGGTGGTGGACGATGCTATTGTGATGATGGAAAACATCTACACCAAGATCGAGAAGGGAATGTCTCCCTTTGAGGCGGGGATCAGGGGATCAAAAGAGATCCTTTTTGCGGTGCTTGTGAGTACCATCACCTTAGTAGCGGTGTTTTTCCCGATTGTCTTTCTACAAGGGGTGACCGGCCGCCTCTTTCGGGAGTTTAGTCTTGTGATTGCCGGTGCAGTGTGTATTTCCGGGTTTGTGGCGTTGACGCTTACCCCCATGTTGTCGGCCCAACTGCTTAACGCCCGTGTATCTGCAGGACGTCTCTATCGCGTCACAGAGCCCTTTTTTGCCGGAATGATCAGGGTATATGACCGTTCTCTAAGGTGGTACCTAAAATACCGATGGACCTCAATTGTAATTCTATTGGCCTCATTTATAGGTGCTTTATGGTTGTGGACAACGATTCCTGCGGAGATGTCTCCATTGGAAGATCGATCCATGCTTCAAGTCTCATCCACAGCGGCTGAGGGGATTACATACGACTATATGTTGCGCTATTCTGATATGCTTCAGGAGGTGGTTTCTGAATCGGTCCCAGAAAAACTTTTTGTGATGCAAAACATTGGGATGGGAGGAAGAAACCGCGCCAGTTTTCAGGTGCCGTTAGTGGATCCGGGAGATCGTACCCGAACCCAACAACAGATTGCAGATGAATTAACTCCGCTCGTTACACGTTATACCGGCGCCCGGACCTTTGTTACCCAGCAGCAATCTTTTGGAGGGAGGCGTGGCGGTTTGCCTGTTAGGTATGTGATTCAAGCAAAGCATTTAGATTCGTTAAAAAGGGTGATACCCATTGTGATGCAAGAAGTGGCGCTAAGTCCTGTCTTTTCCAATTCCGACATCGACCTCAAATTTACCAAACCTGAGATCACCGTAAGAATTGACCGCGACCGTGCATCCCTCTTGGGGGTAACAGTGCAAAACATCTCACAGACACTCCAGTTGACCATGAGCGAACAACGGATCGGCTATTTTATTCGCAACGGAAAACAGTACCAGATTATGAGCCAGATAGATAGAAGCAGCAGAAGCCGCCCTGTTGATTTGGCCAATATTTATGTACGAAACGATATAGGTGAGTTGATTCAGTTAGACAACTTGGTGACCATGGAAGAGAGCAGCACTCCGCCTCAACTCTTTCGTTACAACCGTTTTATCTCTGCCACCGTTTCGGCGGGGTTGGCCAAGGGACAAACGTTGGGCCAAGGCATTGCAGAGATGGATCGCATTGCTGCCGAGACGCTCAATCCTGACGATTATTCCACCTCGCTATCGGGACAATCTAAGGATTTTGTAGAGAGTTCATCCAGTTTACTCTTTGCATTTGCGTTGGCGATTCTTCTCATCTATTTAGTTTTAGCTGCACAGTTTGAGAGTTTTAGAGACCCGTTAGTGATTATGTTTACCTTTGTTTTGGCGCTTTTGGGCGCTTTGGTGTGCATCAAGATATATGGGCAGACCTTAAACATCTTTAGCCAGATTGGGATCATCATGTTGATTGGATTGGTCTCAAAAAATGGAATTTTGATTGTGGAGTTTGCCAATCAGCGCAAAGAAGCCGGTTTGGATAGCCATGAGGCGGTTAAAATTGCATCGGCGGCACGCTTCCGACCCATTTTGATGACCGCCCTCTCTACGGTGTTTGGCATATTACCCATGGCAATGGCCACAGGCGCCGGAGCGGAGAGTCGTGTGGCTATGGGTATTGCGGTGGTGGGGGGTATGACCGTCTCTACGTTCTTCACCCTATATGTGATCCCCGCCATGTACACCTATATATCGTCTTCCCGAATTACCAAACTACCTGAAATTGACGAATAAGCCATGTATAATAGATGTAGAGTTTTAGTCATTGTTTGTTCTATTGTATGTTCGATAGTGGGGAGGGCGCAGGAACAAACAGCAATTTGCTACAGTTTGATGGACTGTATTGAAGTGGCTTTGGAAGAGAACTTCTCTGTACGGATCGCCCGAAATCAGCTAAAAAAAAAAAAAAACAACGTCACTTTAGCGCCATTTTTACCCACTGTTAGCGCCTTTGCCCGTCAAACCCAAACCAATAACCACTCATATTTGGAATATGCCGATGAGAGTAAAGCCAAAATCGAATCGAGAACGGGAGATTACAGAGGAGGAATGACCTTTTCGTGGCGGTTGTTTGACGGTTTGGCGATGTTCTCCTCTTATGCCAAACTGCAAGAGTTACAGACATCAGGAGAGTTGAGTTTTCGCTCCGATGTAGAGATGATGGTGATGCAATTGAGCAATCAGTACTACCAAATCATCACCCTACAGAATCAAGTGGAGTTGGTGCAGCAATTGGTTGATATTTCGCGCCTTAGATACGAACAGGCATTGTTAAAGTACAACATCGGAACCATTTCGGGTTTGGAGTGCCAGCAGGCGCGCACCTATTTTAATGCGGATTCATCGAGCTTGATTGTACAAAAGCAAAATCTAAGAAACGCATACATAGGTTTTTACAGAACAATCGGCATCCCCTACGACTCCAAAATTGTGGTTCGCGACACCATTGTACCGGAGACGGAACTTGTATTGGACAATCTGTGGGCCTCAGCTTTGGAGAAAAACACAGAATTGCTCTGGATGCGGCAAGGGAAAGTGATTGCCGGACACGACCTTACCATTGCACGTGCGGGGCGTTATCCTACGCTTGACTTCACTTCGGGGTATTCCGTATCCGGAGTAAATACACCCCTTTCCACTTCTGCACGATACAACGAAACCAACGGGTATAATTGGGGATTTAGCCTCTCGATACCCATTTTTAGCGGCTTTACCATCAACCGCCAGATTAAGAATGCAAAGTTAGGGGTGGCGCGTTCTGAGTTGCAGTATCAACAGAGAGAGCAATCCTTGTTAGGCGATCTGCTTCAGGAGTATGAAGTATATACAGATAACCTGAGGATGATCCATTTTGAAACCCAAAACGCCCAAGTTGCTTACTCAAACGTTGATGCCGCCATGGAGCGTTACCGACTGGGATCGTTCTCACTTATAGAGTTTCGTGATATTCAGTTGAGCTACCTCAATGCCGTTGACCGCAAACTTCGCGCCATTTATCAGGCCAAATTGTCTGAGGTGGCGCTGCTGTTGCTGGCAGGGGTGATCTTTTGATATTTGGTATGATTTGTGATATAGAAAAAGACCGCCTAAATGTTATTTAAGACGGCCTTTGTTTTGAATTTTAGGTGAAGCAGTGATAGCGGCAACGTAAGTTGCTGAAGTCTTTTCGGGGACAAAGATAAACAATATTTGAAATATCCAAATTATTTGGATAAAAATTGTACGATGGAGATCCATAAATCGGTTCCAATGGGGATTAGAGCGTCCGGAAAATCGTAAGCGGAATCGTGAAGCGGAGGTTGTTGCGTGCCTGCGCCCAAGTCAAAAAAGGAGGCTTTGGAGTTGGGTGTAAAAAAGGCGAAGTCGTCTGAACCTGCGAGGGGTGTCGATGCTTGACGAACCGAAAGGGAGAGGTCATGAGCTGCGGATACCACTACTTTGTTTGCATCGGGGTGGTTTACCGTGGCGGGGAAGACATCCAATAGTTGATGGTTGGTTTTGATGCCATGGGAAGCTGCAATTTGTTCCATTTTTTCGATCGCCATAAGGTGCAGTTTATCCAAATCTTCTTGACGATAGGCCCTAAAAGTGGCCCTTAGGAAGCCGTGTCCCGGGGTGGTGCCGTAGGCCTCCTCTCCAATTTGGACGTTGACTATGGTAATGAGGACAAATTCATTAAAGAGGGAGGGCGTTTTGACTAACTCCATCCATGCTTGAATCGTCTCCATGACCGCAAAGGTGGGGGTAATGGCGTAATGAGGTTCAGATGCGTGGGCCGTTTTTCCTAGATACTCCACTTCAAGGCCGTGGGAAGCGGAAGCGTAGGTTTGTGGATGCCAGACTATTTGGCCAAGCGGTGCGCCTGGGAGGTTGTGCAACGCGAAGGCGTAATCAAAAGAGATACCCAAAGATACTAACTCAGATTCCATACGGCAGGCGCCGACGCCTGTCTCTTCGGCGGGCTGAAAAAGGAGGGTGACGGAGCCTTCCGGTAGGGGGTGAGAAGATAGATAAAGAACAACGCCACAAAGCATTGCAATATGGCCGTCATGGCCGCAGGAGTGGGCAATGTGGGGGTGTAACGAAGCATGGGGAAGTTGTGAAGTTTCGGTGATGGGCAGGGCATCTAACTCGCACCGAAGCATAATATTTATACCCGGTTCAGCGCCTTGAAAAGACACAAGCAGCCCGTGTCCGCCAATCTTTTCCAATATGTGGGCATCCGGCGCCCACTCGCGACAAAAACGTACAATCTCTTGGGCTGTATGTGCTTCGTTGTCTGGCAATTCGGGGTGGGCGTGCAAATGCCGGCGCAGTTGCACCAATTGTCCCACTTGCTCGGAGGATAGGAATCGGCTATTCATGGTGATCAATTATGTTTTACAATACTTTTTGCAAAGATAGAGACGAAAAGATTATCTTTGTCTTTTTTTTAAAGATATGTCTCTACCTGTTTCAAAAGATCAATTGCTGGCGACCCGGCAACTCATCACACCGCACATCCATCAAACGCCCGTGGTGACTAATAACACAATCAATCAGATGGCTCAAGCCGATCTCTTTTTTAAGTGCGAATGTTTTCAACGTACCGGCTCCTTTAAGATTAGAGGGGCTACCAATGCCATTTTGTCTCTTTCAAAAGAGGAGCAGTCTAAGGGAGTGGTGACGCACTCTTCGGGAAACTTTGCCCAAGCATTGTCTTGTGCAGCCACCAAACAGGGGGTAAAGGCGTGGGTGGTAATGCCACAAAATGCTCCGTCTGTCAAAAAAGCGGCGGCACAAGGGTATGGAGGAGAGATTGTTGAATGTGCCCCCACGTTGGTGGACAGAGAAAAGACTGCGGCTATGGTGATTGAAAAGTATGGAGCCACACTGCTTCACTCCTATAACCAATATCCGGTGATCAGGGGGCAGGCGACTGCAACCATGGAACTATTGGAAGAGGTGCAACAGCTTGATTATGTTGTGACTCCACTTGGTGGGGGCGGACTTTTGTCGGGAACCGCATTGGCTTGTGCCCACTTTTCGGAGCGTACCAAGGTGATAGGTGCCGAGCCTTTAGGGGCTGACGATGCCTATCGGTCTTTTCATGCCGGAAAGATCATCCCCCAAACCAATCCGCAAACCATTGCAGATGGCTTGCGCACCAGTCTTGGTGATTTGACCTTTCCTCTAATTAAAAGTTTGGTATCAGATATCATTACAGTTGAGGAACAAGAGATTGTTGACGCCATGAAGCTCTTTTGGTCAAGGGCGAAGATTATTATTGAGCCCTCTTCGGCGGTAACTGTGGCTGCGATTTTGAAAAACAAGTCGCTTTTTGCCGGAAAAAGGGTAGGGGTGATTTTGTCGGGAGGTAATGTCGATTTGGAGAGGTTACCTTGGTAGTTTGGATCACTCTGTTTATAATTGCTCAATCAATGCAATAGCTTGTGTGATTCCGCAAACCACCACATTTTCCTTAATCGGATAACTGTCAGATATGGGCGCGACAACCAACGCTTTTTGAGGCTGTACCACATTAATCGCACTCCAAAAGCCTTTTGTGACTTGAGGAGCGGCTGAGGCCTTACATTCTATAGCAATAGTTTTGTTTGATTTTTGAATAATTAAATCCAACTCATCTCCAGTTGCGCTGCGGTAGAAAGAAAAGCGACAGTTGACAAACAAGGAGCAAATGGTTTCTACTACCAATCCTTCCCATGAAGATCCAAAAGCAGGGTTTCCTAACAGATCGTTATAATCCTCGATTTGAAGAAGTTGATGTAATATTCCGCTGTCGCGAATAAATATTTTTGGAGATTTGATTAAACGTTTTTTCTCATTAGTTTCGTATGGTGCCAAGACACGCACCAAAAAAGTTTGTTCCAAGAGATCAATGTATCGGCGAATGGTAGTATGTGCAACACCCAACGATTCTCCAAGCTTGGAACTGTTGAGTACTTGTCCCGATAAATGGGCGCAAAGAGTCATAAATCGACGCATTTGCAAGGCGGGAATTTGAATACCAAGCTGTGGAAGATCCCGTTGTACATAAGTTTTGATAAAATCTTCTCGCCAGATGGTACTTGTCTCGTCACTTGAAGCCAAGAGGCTATCGGGATACCCTCCCCTATTCCAAAATGTTTGTAAACCAATTTGAGGTTTTTGTTCCATCACTTCGTCGATCAAAAAAGGAGTCAGTTCCAGAATGCCTACTCTTCCTGCCAGCGTTTCCGATGTCTTTTGAATAAGATCCTGTGATGCAGAGCCTAACAAGATAAACCTTCCAACACGCCGATCGCGGTCAATTTCGCTGCGCAAAACAGAAAAGAGGTGAGGGCTCATCTGAATCTCGTCAAGGCAAATGACAGCGTTTCTGTTTGCTTCAAAAAAGAGATGAGGATTAGAAAGTTTATTCAAATCTGCCATATTTTGAAGGTCAAGATACAAAAAATCGTCTCTTTGATTGGCTATCATTTTAACCAGTGTCGATTTTCCACACTGCCTTGAACCTAAAATCAAGAGTGCGGGAAAGATATTTAACCGTGAATAAACATCAGATTCTAAGCGTCTTTTGACGAGCTCGTGTATATTGTGCATGGCGTGTTCAATTTGCACAAAAGTAATAATTTTTTGATTATCTGTGTATCTGAAGCAACAACAAATCCTAAAAAAAATCATCGCAAAAATAATGGTTTTGAACTGACTTTTCATTTGTTGAAATATTTCGAGTACTTTTGTGCACAATCAATTCTGACAACAATGAAAAGCAGTTTTTTGTTCGTTTTGTTATGTGGAGCGATTATCTGTTCCTGCAAAACGTCAACCCTTTTGCCTGACGAGGAAGAAGAGGACAAAATCGATTCGTCAACTACGATTCCATCGCTTTTAGATTCTGATTATTTGTTTGATATGCAAACTGTTTCGGAAATTCGGCTCGATGTGGAGTTGGTGGATTGGAATCGTTTTTTAAACTATTTTGACCAAAATCCGCACAACGAAGAGTGTATTCCTGCACGTTTTACGTATAAAAAAGGGGGACAGGTGATTGAACTTGACTATTATGTTGGGTTACGATTGCGAGGAAATACATCGCGACGTCGTCCGGAAGGAAGCGCCGGGCAATCACACAATGCACAAAATCCCGATTGGCATCACTGTCATTTTGTTGTTAAGTTTGGCGAATATAAAAACAACTCCCTTTTTTGCGAAAACGACAGGATCGGGCTTAAGTGGCACAAAGACGATGCGGCCTATTGCCGAGAGGTTTATAGCTACGACCTCTTTAGACGCTTTAATGTATATACTGCACCACGCGTTGCATATACTCGCCTTACAATCAATGTAAAAGGTGATCCCAAACCCGCTTATTTTGGCGTTTATGTGATGATTGAGGGAGTGAACGATTCGTATGTGGCAAACCGCAGAAAGTCGGGACATTTTGTTTCTCAAAGTGGAAATCTCTGGAAAGCAAGTTGGGGAGCAAACCTTAGCCCATCGTCCATGATCGATAAAAACTTTGGCGTCGAAAATGTGTCGTTGGATCCCTCTAAATCAGAAGGTTTTATTTATGATTTAAAAACAAACAAAAAGCAGCTTGCAAATGCCAGGGATCAACTAAAAGATTTTGTCAATAATATGAATCCCTTGCCAAGCGGAAGTTCTCAACTTAAAGATTATCTTGAGAAAAGAGTAGATGTAGATCAGTTTTTGCGGGCATATTCTGTAAATGTAATGGTTGGAATGTGGGACGATTACTGGGTAAATACAAATAACTATTACTTCTATTTTGATGGGGATGGTAAATTTTATTTTATTCCTTACGATTACGATAACACTTTGGGAACTTCTCACTTAATTGCAAACGCGGGAACACAAAATATGCTTGCTTGGGGTGATCTTAGCGGAGAGCGAATGTTGATGAGAAAGATTATGTCTATTCCGGAATATCAGGAGCGTTATAAAAAATACATTAAGGAACTTGCCCAAAGTGACGACCTCTTTAAAACAGAAGGGAGTATTGCGCGTATAAACACTTGGCATTCAAAAATTTTACAATATGTTTCCAACGACACGGGAGAAGATATGGCGATTATCGACAAGCCTGCCGAATGGGGAAACTGTCACTTTTACCGAATTTTTACGGGAAACGAATACGGTGGGGCAAATGGCAATGCAAACTTCTTTAAATCAAAGATAAAGAGTATCAATTTTTAATCGTGTTTTGTGTTTTTGCCATTTATCAATTCAGCCTGTTAATAAATTCGCGAAAATTCGATATTCGATCTTTATTTTCTTTGTTAAACAGCAAATGTTCAAAATTTAAAATAAAGCAAAAAATGAGTACAAAGTTGAAAAAATATCAACATT
>JAITFU010000092.1 GCA_031281125.1 Prevotellaceae bacterium
GCAAAAAGTGATGAATCTTGACAGTTTCATCTTTGTCGTTGTATTTTTCCCTGCCTACAGCAAAAAACAAATTGTCCTATTTTGCGACCTGAACCGTAAGCATTCGGTAAACCCCGTCTATGTGAAGATAAAATAAACGCCGATCTTTGTCCGCTAAAAATTCAAACGTATATGATATGTGGACAATAGAGAAGTACAAAGAGGTATATGCTCGCTATGAGGTAAGCGGTTTATCGGTGGAGCAATTTTGCGCGAACGAAATGATAGGACGTTCACGTTTTTATTATTGGTTAAGGAAATATCGGAAGTTACCGGATAAAGACGTTTCAATAAAGAATAATCCTGTCGTTACGAACAATAGCAGAAAAGAATCCGGGTTTATTCCGGTATGGCTATCTCCCGTTGAGGACGGAAAGTTGAAAGGCACAAAAGTTATAAGAGAAGCGCCTGAACCATCGCCTCGATATGAACGGCCTCCCTATATGGAAATAAGCTATCAAAACGGGACGTCAGTTCGTCTTGGTGGAGAAAGAGACTTGGAATTAGTCAAGACGCTCATCCTGTTGTCGCGATAGTGTATGTTCAGTTTGAATGCTTCCATCCGTTATTATTTGTATCCCTATCCAGCGGATTTGCGCAAGGGATTTTACACATTGAGTGGAATAGTTAAGAGTTTGATGGGATATGATGTAAGTACGGGCGATGCTTTCATATTTATAAACCGGTCGCGTGATGTGATGAAGATACTTCACATGGAGCGTGGCGGCATGGTGATATACCATAAGAAACTTGAAGCCGGTCGTTTTCGTTTGCCTTTTTTGGATACAGGAATCAACAAGCCGGCGGTTAATACTACATGGACGGAGTTGGTACTTATGATAGAGGGTATAAGTTTGTCGGAAGTCAAAAGGCTGAAGCGCTGGAAGCCGAAATAAAAACTTAGAAAAGCGGGTAAAAAACGAGTTACGAAAAACGTAAAAGCAAATGGTAAAAACACGAAAAACGTCGAAAAAAAGTCTCCAAAAAATTTGTTTATTAAATTGATATGTAGTATCTTTGCATCATAATCAGAGACGATAAAAAATGGAACAAACAGGCAAATTTAAAGAAGTATTCGCTCAACTTTTAGAAGAGCGGAACAGCCTGTTACGCGAGAATAATCAATTGAAGAACCGGGTGGAAGAGTTTGAAAAAGAAAATGCCACCCAAAAGAATACCATATCCGTTAAGGACGAGATGATATTAACATTAAAAAGCCAGTTGGAATACCTCAAACGTAAATTGTGGGGTTCATCCAGCGAACGGCAAATAAATAATAATCTATCCTATCCAGGTCTCTTTGACGACCTCGAACTGACAGAAGCGGAAAGACAGGAAACGGAAGCAGCCATAAAAGAAATCGAATCAATACTGGCGGAAACCGTCAAAGTGAGGGTAAAAGAAAAGCCTGTACGCAAGCCCTTGCCAGAAAATCTCCCACGCAGGGAAGAACATCATTACCCCGCTATGGATAACCGGGAGGAGTACGATGAGTTACCTGCTGAAATCACGGAAATCCTTGAACACGAACCGGGCAAATGCTATGTACGTAAGATAATCCGTCACAAATATGTGCGTAAAACCCCTAAAGACGATATAAGCGCCCTGATAATAACAGCGCCACTACCGGCTCTTCCACTTCCACGCAGTTATGCGGAGACTACCTTGTTATCGGAACTGATGATAAACAAATACGTCGACCATCTGCCCTTTTATCGTCAGATACAAATGTTTAAGCGCGATGGGCTGACATTATCCGCTTCAACCATCAATGGATGGTTCAAGGAAACGACCGATTTGTTACGACCCATGTATTACCGATTACAGGAAATTATTCTTGGATCGGATTACATACAGGCTGACGAAACAACGATACCGGTCGTCATCCACCAGGAAAAGAAAGCGGTCAAAGGGTATTTATGGCTGTTTCGTTCGGTGATGGATTCGCTTGTTTTCTTTCATTACGATAACGGCTCAAGGGCGCAGAAAGTCGTCATCCCGATTTTGTCGAATTATCGGGGCGCCCTTCAAACCGACGGATATGATGCGTACTCCATCTATGAAAACAAAGAGACTATCATACTTTTAGCCTGCTGGGCGCATGTGAGAAGAAAATATGTGGAGGCATTGACCTCCGACAAGGAGAGGGCGGAATATGCACTCTCCCAAATCCGCTTGCTCTACGATGTAGAACGGATGGCTGATACCGATAATCTCCCGTATGAAGAGCGCAAGGAACTGCGTAACCGTTTATCTAAACCCATTATTGTCTCTTTTGAAAAATGGCTTCTTAGGGAAAACGAAAAAGTGACGCCTAAAAGTCCCATCGGAAAAGCCATCAAATATACATTAAATAACTATGTCCGTTTGAAACGGTATCTTCTTAACGGCAAATATATGATTGACAACAATTTAATCGAAAACAGTGTGAGGCCTGTAGCTTTGGGAAAACGCAACTATCTCTTTTGCGGCAATCACAGTGCGGCAGAAGATGCGGCGGTCATCTATTCCCTCATGGGATGCTGCAAAGCATCCAACGTCAACTTCCGCGATTGGTTTGAATATGTCCTCAATAATATCCATTCATACGACAGTGATTATAGTAGAGACCTGGCAGAACTGTTACCACACAATTGGAAAATTGCAAACACAACATCCGCACCTTCGTGTGCTGAAAATTCCTAATCATGTCCGAATGTTTTGGACACAAGTTGCACTTCGTCTAATCCGGTTGAATCTGCAAATATCGGCGCAATTATTTTGAAGGCACCCATATCAATATTTATTCATACCACAACACTTGTAGTTGTGACCTGACGTAATAAATCGTATTATCCAAAAACGCAATCTTTTTAAACCAAAACCGTGTGCTGAAAATTCCAACCTGTGTCTGAATGTTTTGGACACAGATTGATTCACGATGATCGAAAAAATATTTAACTGTGAATCCTCATTCTGCTCTATGCTAGTATGGGTGGAGATGGGTTGGCACAAGGGCAGGTAAAATTACTGCATTTAATACACTTTTTTTTACGTGCCTCACCGAATGCTTACATTGAATACGCACAGTAAGTAAATTGTTTATTAAAAAATTACTAATGTTTAGCACTTCTTTATAACTCACTGACAAATAGCCTACAACAAGAAATGCGTAAATTGTATCTATTTGTAAATTAATTAATTAACATTTCAAATTTCTGCAGAAAGCAAAAGTCTGATTAAGGCTGTAAGCCTTTAATATTCTAGTGTAGGGCAACGCCCTACGGATAGAAATGTCCCAATCCAAGCGC
>JAITFU010000123.1 GCA_031281125.1 Prevotellaceae bacterium
ACTCTTTGATTGATATCTTCCTTGGCATATGATTTTGATTTTCACGTACAAAGATAGATAATCTTTAGCAAATAAACAAGAAAAAAGGCTGCTCAAAAAACTTTTTGAACAGCCCCGGCTGTTTTCAAATATCAAAAATCAAGAAATTCCTAAAACCACTAACGAACACAACGCAGCAGAGACCCGAAGTACTTGTAGTCGTTGCTCTGAGGGTAGACGTAGCCACCCGTATTGAAGAACAAACTGTAGCCACCGGCCGCAGAGGCCTCGGACTGAGACCAATAGTAAGCGTAAGAACCCTGACTGAACAACAAACCATCCGAATCGCAGAAGCCGCCATAAGCACCACCCCAACCAACGGAAGTCTGTAGTACTAACTTGTCCTTTACATCGGGAAAACTACCGCCACTTGTTCCGGTACCACCCAAATATTGAAACAAAGTGACAAAATCATCCTTAGTGGGAACACGCCAAGGAGCAGGACATAACTGATCCTGATAACGAACAACGGCAGCCCATGTAAAATAGGTGACGGAACTGGCGGCGCCTGACGGACGGCAACCATCGGCTGAAACGCCGGAGGGGGTTCTGGGAGCCCAAGAAGTCTTGTTGCATGCAGAGGCGAACACAACATCTGACCATATCTGAGTGCCAATCTTTCGCTCTGAACCACGGGTAACAGTACCCAGAGTGGATCCCCAGCCGGGAGTGTCAGTGTTAAGGTTTTGTGCAACGGTGATCTCACAAGTGGCCACTTTATCGCCGCTTACGGTTACGGCAGTGATGGTACAGGTAAGAGGTGCGGTAGCAGTAGATTTTACAGTAATTAATCCTGTGTTGTAATCAACATTGGCTACGCCGGGATTGCTACTGGTCCAGTGAACACTCTTGTCTGTGGCTTTAGCAGGCAAAACGGTTTCAGTAATTTTAAACGAGGCGCCGGGCGCACGGGTGGTGGCGGTGAGGTGCAACGTGATGCTAGTAACAGGAGCAGGACGGGAGCAGGTTCCGGCGCTCAACACGAGACCCATAACAAGGGTCAGGAGAGAATAGATGGTAGTTTTCATAATATCGATTATTAAAAGGTTAATAATTATACGAAAAACCCCATCGGTTAAGTCGCTCACAATCAAGCAGTTGCACAAGAGGCAGACTTACAACCTCCTGAACAGTACAAGCAAGACGCGGACAAAACACATAGTGAAGCATGGCTTCGTAAATTAAAATCGACACAAATATAATAAAAAAATCATTAATGCATCATTTCAGCAAAAAAATGTTACCTTTGCCCCATAACAGATAAAGTGAAGTACGATGTATCAAAAACAAAATCAAATAGAACTACTTTTTGATGAAAAGAATCTTACTAAATGTACTTTTTTCATAGCAACTTAAAAGTAAAAATTTTTCCTACATAAAGTTGCATTTGCTAATTGAAATTACATTAGTGCGCTTGTCATACTTGACTTTTTTCGGTTAGGCGACAAAAATACAAAAAGTATTGTAATGGATTCTATCCAAAGACTGTCGAGGGATGCTGCAGACAAATAGAATAGAGTTGAAAGATTTATGCTATGGGATTGGCGAAAGAAGGGTTGGGCGACAAGGATAGATGATCGTTTGCAATTAAAAGAATCTTCGAAAACCGATATGTGAATCGAAAAAATAGTTACCTTTGTAAGGTAAGAAGAATCGTCCTATATGATAACATTAGTAGAAATCAACACAAAGACCCCACAGGCAAAACAATTTGTCAAGTTCACCCGTACATTGCCGTTTGTCACAGTTTTTGAAACAAAGAAGAAGTGTTTTAGCGCAGAAGTTGCAAAATGCGACGGCCGTCCGGCAAGCGAATTTTTTTGTGAATTGAGAAGGCAAGTAAAAGAAAACTTTAGCAATGCGTGAGGTTGTCATTCCCTATTATCTTTGGAGCAAAATCGGTGAAATCAGTCGTTATCTTATTGATGAATTAAAACTCTCCGAGAAAGCAGCTGAGGTTCGTATCAAACGAATGGAAGGTTTTGTTACATCATTATCAAATCCAGCCGATTACGCGCTATGTCGTTTTAAAAAATGGCGAGAGCTTGGCTATCGTTGTGCAGTATTTGAAAAAAACTGGGTGTTTGCTTACGAGGTCTTTGAAGACGGAATCATCATTCGCGATATGTCACATACGGCTACTCTTGACGAATAAAGACTAAGCCGCACATCTGCCGAATGAACAACAGACCTTTAAGCGCTTGTGATACTCGATTTTTCTTGATTCATTATATGGACACTATCAAGATGCATAACGCAACACACGACGATTGGATCCGCTTGGGGCAGGAGTACCGCCAAAAGGAGCGTTGGGGAGATGCGATAAATGCGTATAATAAGGCGTTGGAGCTGGATCCAAATGGCCCCGCCAAAGTGGCGTTGGAGTTCATTTATGACGTATTGGCGTACCGAAATACCGATTTGCTCGATCCGTAATTTCAGAAAAAATGATACCTTTGTCTATCTATATATCTACCTCCTATGAAAAAACTATTCGCGCTTTTCATTTTATTATTGCTGATTGTCAATTCTTTATCAGCACAAAAAAAATCATTGGACCACTCGGTCTATGACACGTGGAAATCTGTTGGGACGGCAGTAATGAGCAAAGAGGGCAAGTTTAGCCTCTTTGTGGTATCGGCCCAAGCGGCAGACGGTTATCTGCAGCAAAGTAATCTTCTTACAGGAAGCTCATTTACGATTGATCGCGGCAAAACGCCAACTTTTACTTTTGACGGCAAGTACGCCGTTTGTGCCATCTCGCCTCTGTATGAAGAGACCCGTCAGGCTAAAATAAAAAAGAAAAAGCCAGAAGATATGCCCAAAGACTCCCTTTGTATCTGGGAGCCGGGAAAGTCAATCCTCACCAAGTATCCCTTTATATCTTCCTTTAAAACTGCCGAAGAGGGGAGTTTGGCCGTAGCGTTTGCTACCGAGCCGCCTCCGGATACCACAATCAAAACAAAAGCGCCCAAAAAAGAGAAGGGAGAGGGTGCCAACCTGATGCTCTACTACTTTAAAACAGGGACGATTGACACTTTGCGCCATATTTCGGAGTATAGCTTTAACAAAGAGGGCACCCAGCTCTTTTTTGTGCGAAAACTCAACAGTAAAGATAGTTCCGATGTTCAAGACGGACTCTATCGTTACCATCTTGTTACCAAAACAGAAGAGGCGCTGCTCACCGGCCCCCGAAAATCGCGCTTTTTTCTTCCCGTATCTGACAAGGATGAGTTGTTTTATGCTTTTTATGCCAATACCGACACCGCTAAAACGTCCGAAAAGATCATAAACATCTATTTCTTTACAAAAGGCGATCCCCAAGCCTCTCTTGTTGCCGATTCTGACATCAAAGGGCTTCCTAAGGATTGGATTATCAGTCAAAATCGACCTCTATCGATCAACAAAACAGGCACAAGGCTCTTTTTTGGCATTGCGCCCAAACCCTTAGAAAAAGACACCACGCTTATCGACTTTGAAACGGCAAAGTTAGACGTATGGCACTATTTGGACGATTTTGTACAACCGGTGCAACTCAATCGACTTCAACAAGATCAACGCACATCATATCTCTCTTATATCCAACTTCAAAACCCTGAGAACGGATTGATACAATTGGCCACGCCCGATTATCCCAACGTACAGGTGCCGGACGAATGGAGCTCAGATCACGCTTATTCATCAACCGATACGCCATATCGGATTCAAAGTCAATGGGATACAGATGCTCCAAACGATCTTTATCTGATAGACCTTAGTGACGGTAATGCCCAAAAAGTGCTGACAGCCGCTACCATCTCCAACTTTAGCGCCTCGCCTCAAGGCAAATACCTGTGCTGGTACAACAAAACGGATAGAGCTTGGTTTGGTATGGAGACCTCCACCGGCACCATCCGTAATCTTACCCAAAATATCCCTGTTGCTTTTTGGGACGAAACACACGACTCTCCGTCATTACCAAGCGCTTATGGAAGCGGAGGATGGCGTGAAGGAGATGCCTCATTTTTGGTTTATGATAAATACGACATCTGGGAAGTCGATCCCGCCGGAGTCAATCCACCTGTGATGCTTACCAACGGCGAGGGACGAAAACAACAGGTTACCTTCCGCATCCAACGCTTGGACGAGACTTCTGCTGCACCCGGTGCGCGAATGCAACGTGCCTCAGAACCCATCAAATCCAATGAGACGCTTTTCTTTTCCGCTTTTGACCACGTAAACAAGTTTGGCGGATTCTATTGTAAAGAGCAGAATAAAAAGTCGGCCCAAGTGCAGCGGCTTATTTTAGATGGATTTACCTATCAGCAATTGCAGCGTTCCAAAGATGGCAAAGTGTTCACCTTTGCCCGCAATAACTTTACCCAATCGCCCAACATCTGGATGACCCGCGACCTATTCAAAAAGGTAACCCAACTGAGCAACATCAATCCACAACAAAATGAGTACAAATGGGGTACCGCCGAATTGGTGCATTGGACAAGCGCCAACGACATCCCTTGTGCCGGCATTCTCTACAAACCCGAAGATTTTGATCCGGACAAAAAGTACCCCATGATCATCTATTTTTACGAAACCCTCTCTGACGGTCTCTACACCTACAAAGCGCCCGCCCCAAGCGCCTCCACCGTCAATATCAGCTACTTTGTGAGCAACGACTATTTGGTCTTTACCCCCGACATCCATTATACCATTGGCCACCCCGGGCAAAGCGCCATGAACTGCATTTTGCCCGGAGTTGAAATGCTTTGTCAATATCCGTGGGTGGATCAAGAGAATATGGCGATTCAGGGGCAAAGTTGGGGCGGATATCAGGTGGCCTATATGGTTACGCAAACCAACCGTTTTAAAGCGGCCGGTGCCGGTGCGCCTGTCGCCAACATGACCAGCGCCTACGGAGGCATTCGGTGGGGTAGCGGTTTGGTTCGCCAGTTTCAGTACGAAGGCACCCAAAGCCGTATTGGCCAAAACTTATGGGACGGTTTTGACCTCTACATAGAAAACTCTCCCCTGTTCCACGCCCAAAACGTAACCACGCCGCTGCTCATTATGCACAACGACAAAGACGGCGCCGTCCCATGGTACCAAGGCATTGAACTCTTTACCGCGTTGCGCCGCTTGGGCAAACCGGTGTGGATGCTCCAATATAACGACGAGGATCACAACTTGGTGGAACGCCGCAATCGTAAAGACCTTAGTATTAGGTTGGCACAGTTTTTTGATCACTTTTTAAAGGGTGCGCCTGCGCCGGTATGGATCAAGGAGGGCGTTCCGGCAACCAAAAAAGGGATTGATTGGGGGTTGGAAACCCCATAAAATCGTATTTTTGCACATTTAAATTATCCTTATTTATATGAAAAACCATCTCTACGCTATGATGATTATGACAGGAATCCTTGCCTCAACCGCCTGTTCGTCCAATAAAGAGACCCAAGTGGTTATTGGAAAACACAATCCGATCATCGAAGACGGTGTCTATACGCCGGAAATTATGCACCAATTTGGACGTTTGTCCGATCCTCAGGTCTCTCCCGATGGTACAAAGATCTTGTATGGAGTCAGTTATATTGACATCGCACAAAACAAAAGCAATCGGGAGCTTTTTGTGATAAATGTTGATGGAACAGAAAATCAACAAATTACAAAAACTGCAAAGGGCGAAACCAACGCCCGTTGGTACCTCAACGGCAGTAAAATAGCCTATCTTTCGGGTGGACAGCTCTGGGTCATGTATCCCGACGGGAGTAATCCTGTACAAGTGAGCGATATCTCCGCAGGCATATTGGAATTTACTTTTTCCCCTGACCAGACTAAAATCTTGTTTATCAGCACTATTTCAACAGGCAAAAAGCCGACTGACCGCTACCCGGACCTTCCAAAAGCAACCGGAAGAGTGATTGACGACCTTATGTACCGCCACTGGGATGAGTGGGTTAACGAGATTCCGCACCCTTTTGTCGCCGATTTTGACGGGAAAAAGCTGACCAATATTGTTGATCTATTAGAGGGAGAGCCGTACGAATGTCCTGCGCGACCCTTTGGCGGCATCGAACAACTTTCATGGAGTCTGGACGGGACGCAAATCGCCTACTCTTGCCGCAAACTCATCGGGGTTGCCTATTCAAAATCCACCAACACAGATATTTATCTTTACAACCTTGCCTCCGGTGAATCCAAAAACATTACCCAAGAGATGCTCGGTTACGACACCGATCCAACCTTTTCTCCTGATGGTCAATTTCTTGCATGGATCAGTATGGAGCGTGAAGGATACGAAGCCGATAAACAACGCCTTTTTGTTATCAACCTTTTGACGGGAGAAAAGATCGAAATGAGCAAAAATTTTGCCTATAACGTTGAGAATGCGAGTTGGAACAGCAACAGCCAATCGCTCTACTTTACCTCTTGCGTAAACGCGCTTACGCATGTTTATCAAATTGCCTTTCCGGGCGGCGCCATTCGACAACTCACCATAGGCAGAACAGACTTTGACGGTGTCCAGCAAGCGGGGAACGTGTTAATCAGCACATTTCGCTCCATGTTTTTCCCCAACGAGTTGGTGTCGATTAACCCCGATACCGGACTCATTCAACAACTTACCTTTGAGAACAAACACATCTTAGATCAATTGGCCGATGGTAAGTGCGAAGAGCGCTGGATCGCAACCACCGACAACAAGAGTATGCACACATGGATCCTCTATCCACCTG
>JAITFU010000151.1 GCA_031281125.1 Prevotellaceae bacterium
GAATAGATAATCTTTTTCATAATTTGATAAATATTAAATAGTTAGTAAATGTTTATGAATAAATAATGGATATGCGATATGAGTAGTGCGAAGTGCAACAAAAAACGCCCGTCCCGCGATTGGGACAGACGTAATACTATGGCTCCTTTCGACTTCGCTCAAGGAGCGGAAGGCAGTGCCCTGAGTGCAGTCAAAGGGCGTAACTACTTGATTACCTCTCTCTCTCTCTCTCTCTCTCTCTCTCTGTATGTTATAACAGACAAGAGGGCACGCTTTTGCGTGCGTGTGGGTGTGGTAAGTTTGAGAGAAGCAGTTCATACGTTGTAATTTGTTACAAAGATAAGTGTTTTACAAATACCCGACAACGGTAATTTTTCCGATGGGGGGATCGGTAATTTTTCCGATGGCTTGAGCCACTATGGATATTTTTGCCTTACGAAAATAAATCAGAATGTGTTCCGGTCTCTGTAAAAAGTAAAATAAGATCTTTATCATTCTGCATCCAGACCATCAACCAATCGGGTTGAATATGACATTCTATCCTGTTTTTGTATTTTCCTTTTAATGGATGAGGCTTATATTCTGGCGGAAGTTTTCCGGTATTAGCCAAAATGTTGATCGCATCACGCAATAAACTCAAATCAAACCCACGTTTTTGGCAACGCTTGACATCTTTTTTGAATCTGTTAGTATATGTAATCTTATACATATACTACTTGATACATTGATCTATTAAATCATCCGCATCTGTTGCAGTAAAGATACGGCCATTTAGAATATCATCATCCGATTCAGCAAACGAGTCGATATATTCTGTTTTTTCAAAAAAACCTAATGATAAGATGTAATCAAGCATTTTCATTACGACGGGATTTCGTGAATCATATTTTAAAACAATAGTATCCATGATATTATAACTCAATAGTGCAAATATTGCGCAGTAAAAAACATACGACTGACTTTTGTGCAAAGATAGCAAATGTTTTTAAAAAGAAGAAACGACCCGGCAAAAAACCGAATCGTTTCAAAAGATAAGCGGCAAATGGTTACGGTTTTTTTACGCAGCGAACTAACATACCATATCCCATAAGGTGCACATTAGCTTCTGCATAGGAACCGTAGAAATACAAATCTTTCGCATAAGTACCCGCATGACAATCACTTGTCCAATAGTGACCGGTTGAACCTGAATCGGTAAGTGTACCACCGGAGAAGGAACGACAACCTCCCGTCCTAAGGAAAATGGTGTTGGCGCCGTTTCCAAATTGATGTCCTGCCACACCATTCAAAACCGCCTGTTTGTGACCTGAACTGATAAGAGTTTCCAATTGAGCCAGTGATGGCACTTTCCATCCTTCAGGGCATGGGTTGTTGGTGTCTTGCCATGTGGTGGGGGCTGAGATGACTGAAGGCCAAGTACCTGTAATAGGTTCGGTAGCCGGCCATGCTTTGTTGCTGTTCCATTGGTAAAACATACCCGGGTTTTCTGGTTTAGCGGCAAAGGTGCCGGGCGTTTCCACATTGTACTTAGCCCAGATTGTGCCTTTAATCAATACGCCGTCGGGATCGGGAGATACCATCGCATCGGGTGAACAGCTTCCGCTGCTTAGTACAAGACCCAAACAAAGGGTCAGGATAGAATAGATAATCGTTTTCATAATTTGATAAAAATAAGTTGTTAATACATTGGAATTTGCTGCAAAGATAAGTATTCTACAAATCCCCGCAACGGTAATTTTTCCGATGGGGGGATCGGTAATTTTTCCGATGGCTTTTTCTATTTTTCATTTTCTAAAAGCAATTCCATAAAATTGGCAAAAAATAAACTATTTTTGTCGATTCAAAAAAAAGACGTTTTGGACAATCCTGACCTTTATATCGAAATCTTTGGTGCCGTTGCCGGAGTTGCCTACGTAATTCTGCAAATAGCTAAACGCAAGATCATGTGGATAGTAGGAATGCTCACTTCCTCAGTCTATATCTACATTTTTATCAAAAACGGCTTTTATGCATTGGCGGCACTAAACGTTTATTATGTTGCAATGAGCATTTATGGATTGTGGAAATGGAGTGTGGCACCGGATATTTGCCGCACTCCCAAACGTACCGCTCTCTTTTGCCTCCTATTTATCTGTTTGTTATTCATAGTGTTGACACCGATTTTGAATCACTATACAGACGCTCCCTTACCTTGGGCCGATGCCCTGCTCTCTTCAATGGGCGTTGTGGCTACTTGGATGTTGGCACGTAGCTACTTGGAACAATGGTGGGTATGGATCTTTGCCAACCTGTTGGCAGTTGGTGTGTGCGCTTGGCAGGGGTTGTATCCCTCCTCAATACTCTTTGCTGCCTATACCATTGCAGCAGTTATTGGTTACAGGCGCTGGTTAAACTTTTGCCCTTAATTTCAATTCAACGATATAATAATAGATCTACGTATGAAAAAACTATTCACCATCTGCTCTGCGGTATTCGTTTTTTGTACCGCAACCTTCACACTTTCTGCTCAGGACATCTATCAGAATCCACCACAAGAGATTATGGATCTGATGACGGCAACGCCGCTCCCCGAAACCAACTTTAGCAACAACTACAAAATGTATGCACGTTTACAGCGTAGCAAATCCATGAACGACCTAACCTACATTGCCGGCCCGGAGTACAGGATAGGCGGGGTGCGCCTGAATCCCGTCACATTTGCAGAATCGAGGCTGACCTTCTCTAATTCGATTCAGCTTGGAGATGTCACCGGAAAGATCGTTGATGTTACCGGGTTGCCGGAAAATCCACGAATTACTAATGTAAAATGGTCGCCAAAAGACAAGTACGTATGTTTTTTACACCACGCACCGCAAGAGGTAGAACTTTGGCGGATTGATGTAACCTCTGCAAAAGCCCAAAAGATTAACAAATACCCATTAAATGCCGTTTTTGGGGAGAATACCAGGGGGGGAGATAATGTCTATACCTTTATCGATGACGAACAGATTCTGTATAAGTCGGTTCCCGAAGATATTGGAGAGATTCCTCAAGCACCTGCCATCCCTGTGGGTCCCATTATTCAGGAGAGTTACGGCAAAACAAAAACGGTACGTACCACACCCGATGTGTTGAGGTCGTGGTACGATGAACAACTTTTTGAGTACTTTGCTACGATTCAGTTTATTCTGTTTTCACCACAGGGGAGTGTCAAAGTGGGCGAAAAGGCAATCGTTCGCTCATTTAATCTTTCGCCTAATGGCAATTATATGTTGGTAACCACGGAGTATAAACCCTTTTCCTATTTACAAGGACACTCCTCTTTTCCAAATAAATTGGAGATTTGGGATATCAACGGCAATGTAATCAAACTTTTAGAAGATAACACTAAGGAAGAAGAGCGGCCAACAAGAGGCGCAAACCGTGACCAGAATCGTGAGCCAAGAAAATCGGGATATGGTTGGAGAAACGATCTGCCTGAGACGTTGGTATGGACAGAATCGTTAACCCCGCCTCCGCCTTCAAGAGGACAAGCGCCAGATGATCAGCAGGATGAGGAGAAAAAGGATGAACCGGAACAAAAGTATGTCACATCAGTTTTTCAGTTGGCCGCCCCATTTGACGGAGAAAAGGTGTTGGTGATTAAACCGGAATACCGAGTAGGACAGATCACCTGGGGAAACCAAAACTTTGCCATTTACACAGAAGCTTCTACAAAAGATAAGTTTCGTAACACCTTGAGCTTTACCCCTTGCGATACCACCAAAGCGCCCCAATTGCTCTTTACCGAATCGACTGAAGTGGATTCGCTTGGCATCTTTCCGGTAATCGGCAGGCCCTACATCACTAAAAATAGTTTTGGTGTCAATGTTGTGTATGTAGATGAAAAACAGAGTTATATATATTTAACAAGCGCAGGCGGAGGCGTTGGCGGCGGAGGTCAAAATTCCCGAAAAGACAAAGCCGGAGACAACATGCACTTTATTGATCGTTTTGACCTCAAAACAAAAAAGGCAACCAACTTGTGGATGGGACAAGCGCCATATAATGAGACGATAGAATCGATTGTAGATTTCAAAAACATCAAATTTATCTCTCTAAAACAATCGGTCAAAGATGTACCCAACTACTTTTTGGTTGACCCCAAAGCAAAAAAGTCGCAACAAATCACCTTCTACACCGATCCATGTCCCCCCATGCGCCAAATTCAGAGTAGTATGATTGAGTATGAGCGCAAAGATGGGGTTCGACTCACCGCAATGTTGTATCTTCCTGCTGGGTATGACGCTCAAAAAGATGGGAAGTTGCCGGTCTTTATGTATGGCTATCCGTATGAATATAAGAGTGTTGCTGATGCTCAAAAGGCCCGCCCCTCTCGATACTCCTTTATTCGGCCAAACGTGTCCTCACAAATTTATGTAGTGACTCAGGGATATGCCGTGTTGGATGGATTTGCCATGCCGATTATTGCCGAAAATACAAAAAAAGAGCCAAACGACAATTTTAGAGAGCAGTTGATCATGAACGCCGAAGCTGCAATCAATTATATTGACTCGATAGGTATCGGAGATAGAGACCGGGTGGCGGTGGGCGGTCACTCTTACGGCGCTTTTATGACGGCAAACCTGCTGGCTCACACCAAATTGTTTAAAGCGGGTATTGCACGGAGCGGCGCTTATAACCGCAGCCTGACCCCCAGCGGTTTTCAAAACGAGTCGCGTACCTACTGGAAAGCCCCTCAACTCTATTTTGACCTCTCGCCCTTTTCTTATGCCCATCAGCTTAAAACTCCTATTTTATTGATTCACGGACAAATGGATAATAACGACGGCACTTTTCCGATCCAATCGGAAAGGTTGTTTCACGCACTATCGGGTTTGGGAGGACATGTCCGTTATGTACAGTTACCCAACGAGAGCCACGGATACAGCGCAAAAGAGAGCCAATTCCATGTGATGTATGAGATGTTGCAATTTTTAGATAAATTTGTAAAAAATAGTGCTACCTTTGCTCCATGAGAACAATTATTGCCGATAGTGGCGCCACCAAAGCAGATTGGAGGGTGGTGCATCCTGATGGAACTATTCAAACAGTAGTTACAGAGGGAATTAATCCTGTCTTATTGTCACAGGAACAGATATGTACGATTCTTCAAATCCTTTATGACTCCATTGAGGGCAAAGTGGATGAAATTCACTTTTATGCGGCGGGCGTTACAGGTCCACAAATGGAAAACATGATGATTGAGTGCTTTGCCAAATCCTTTCCGCAAGCAAACGCTTTTGCCTATTCCGATATGGTGGCAGCATCGCGCTCCCTTTGCGGGAACCACTCAGGCATCGCCTGCATCATGGGCACGGGTTCAAACTCTTGCTTTTATGACGGAACATCCATGGCTCCGGACAAAGTGCCTGCCGGTGGTTTTATCATTGGGGATGAGGGCAGCGGAGCCGTACTGGGGCGCAAATTGTTATCAGACTTTATCAAGCGTCAACTTCCCAAAGAGATTGAACAATCGTTCAAAACTCTTTTTCCTGATGTCAATGTCGATTTCATTATCCAAAAAGTGTATCGTGAGCCAAAGCCGTCTCGTTTTTTGGCCTCGTTCTCTCCCTTTTTGAACGATAATCGTAATCATCCACATATAAATAATCTGTTGCGCACATCTTTTGCAGAGTTTTTTAGCCGCAACATTTCGCAATACGACTTTACACGATATCCTGTTAATATTGTCGGCTCTATCGCATTCTTTTATAGCGATTTGATTACAGAAGAAGCACAAAAGCAGGGGATGACCATTGGAACAATTTTGCAAGGACCTATCGAAGGGTTGCTCAAATATCATTTAAAATAATAGAGATGTTAAAGATTACCGAACAGACATCAAATTATGATCATTTAGATCAAATGACGGTCAATGAATTGCTAACCAATATGAATCGTGAGGATCAAACGGTTCCTTTAACTGTGGAAAAGTGCATTCCACAGATCGAAAAGTTGGTAAACGGAATTGTGGCGCGCATGAAAAAGGGCGGACGCCTTTTCTATCTGGGTGCAGGTACCAGCGGACGTCTTGGCATATTGGACGCCTCAGAGATTCCTCCCTCCTTTGGCGCCCCATTCGATTTGGTGGTGGGGTTGATTGCAGGAGGAGACAAAGCCATTCGTAGGGCGGTGGAGGCGGCAGAAGACAGCTTGGTGGGTGGGTGGAACGATATGATGGCCTTTCAAGTGGGGGTAAACGATGTGGTTGTGGGTATTGCTGCATCGGGAACCACACCATACGTGATTGGCGCGGTTCGCGAGGCAAAAAAACGTGGGATACTCACTGCCTGTATCACCTGCAACCCCGATTCACCACTGAGTAAAGAGGTTGATATTGCTATTGAAGCGATTGTAGGCCCGGAATTTGTCACCGGCAGCACACGAATGAAGTCTGGTACTGCCCAAAAGCTGATTCTCAATATGATATCAACTACTACCATGATCCGCCTGGGGCACGTAAAGGGGAGTAAAATGTTTGATATGCAGTTGACTAATGCCAAATTGATTGACAGAGGGTCGAGGTACATTATGGAGGAGACGGGAATAGACGATTATGAGTTGGCCAAACGGTTGTTGTTGCTCCATCGATCTGTACGCAATGCGGTGGATGCGTATAAAAACGAAAAATAAAAATGTTGTATCTCGATACACCCTTTCCCTCTGCGCTTTTGCAGCAAGCTGTGGATGCTTTTGGTCGATTACCGGGAGTAGGCAAAAGGACGGCGTTGCGTTTGGCACTTTGGCTGCTCAAACAGCCTAACGAAGATGTGGAAAGGTTTGGGGCAGCGTGTATTCGTTTTAGAAACGAGGTCAAATATTGCACAATATGCTCCATGCTCTCCGATACGGATGTGTGCCCAATTTGCGCTGATACAAGGCGCGACAATACAACTATTTGCGTGGTGGAGAGTGTGCGAGATGTGATGAGCATTGAGCAAACGGGGCAGTTTCGCGGGTTGTATCATGTGTTGGGCGGTATTATTTCACCAATTGATGGAATTGGTCCCAAAGATTTGTCCATTAATGCACTAATTGAAAGAATTCAAAGGGGGGGGGTTCAGGAGGTGCTCTTTGCGCTTAGCACTACAATGGAGGGGGAGACTACTTCGTTTTATCTATACAAGCAGTTGTCGGTTCATTCTGTAAAAATATCTGCTATTGCACGGGGGGTTGGGTTTGGGGAGGATTTGGAATCGACGGATGAACTTACGCTTGGGCGGGCAATTGTACATCGGCAACTATTTAATTATCAATAAACAAATTATGTCACACATCTTTCCACTATCTTGGCTGCTGACTGCGTTTACGCTCTATACGGCGCTGCTCTTTTTTATTTCTTGGCTTACTTCTCGGAAAGCCGATAGCGGGTCTTACTTTTTGGGGAATAAAAAATCTCCATGGTTTATAGTGGCTTATGGTATGGTGGGGACCTCAATATCGGGGGTGACCTTTATCTCTGTGCCGGGGAATGTACTTAATCAGGCGTTTTATTATATGCCTTTGGTGCTTGGGTTTGTGCTTGGGTATGTGGTAATTGCACAGGTGTTGATGCCGTTATACTATAAGATGAACCTCACTTCTATCTACACATATCTTGAAAAAAGGTTCGGGTTCTTTTCCTACCGGACAGGCGCGGTGGTTTTTATGGTTTCTCGAATATTGGGGGCAGCCGTGCGGATATTTGTAGTGGTGTTGGTACTACACGCATTTCTGCCGGCCGGTTCCGTCCCATTTTGGTTGGTGGCCTTTATTTTTATGTTTCTCATCTTCCTATACACATTTAAAGGTGGGGTTAAAACGATTATTTGGACAGACGTTTTGCAAACAACCTTTATGTTATTGGCCGTATTTTTAACGGTGTTTTTTGTGTGCAGGGAGATGGATTGGAGTTTTGGGCAAATGATCAGCTCGGTAACTTCCTCTGACTACTCCAAATGGTTTAACTGGGACTGGAACAGCGGAACAAATGTGGTGAAACAACTCATAGCAGGAGCATTTATTTCCATAGCAATGACGGGATTAGATCAGGAGATGATGCAAAAAAACCTTACCTGCAAAACACTTAGGGATGCGCAGAAAAATATATATACCACCACTTTTACCATTGTGGTTGTCAACCTCTTTTTCTTGCTGTTAGGAGCAGTATTGGCCTTATACGTTAAGTCAAAATTAGGAGGTATGGAGGGCATTGGTTTGGCAGACGCCATGGGCGTATTTACCAAAGCGCAAACAGACAAACTTTTCCCTACCATTGCGAGTCAGTACCTTGGACTTGGCGTGGGTCTCTTCTTTATCATCGGTTTAATATCGGCCTCTTATCCAAGTGCAGGAGGAGCGCTCACTTCGCTAACCACATCCTTCTGTATCGACTTTATTGGGTTTAACAAAAAAATAAATCTTACTCAAGAGAGAAAAAACAGCATAAGAAAGAGGGCACATGGCGCTTTTGCCCTCCTCTTCTTTTTGATCATTGTATTGCTATATTTTATTAATAACGACACTGTTATTGACCTTGTATATAAATTGGCCTCATACACTTACGGCCCGCTGCTTGGTCTCTTTTTCTTTGGAATTCTTACTAAATACCAGGTCAAGGATAAGTTTATTCCCTACGTTGCCTTAGCCTCACCCATATTGTGTTACGTGTTGGATTTAGCGGGTAAACTGTGGTTGGGATTTGGATTTGGCTTTACCATTTTGATCATGAACGGACTATTTACCTTCTTGGGAATGTGGATATTTAGAAAAGGGAAAGTTGCATGATTCGTGTATTGGCCATTCCATACCTCAATACGGCCCCTTTTGTGTATGGACTAAAACAGGAGCCTATAGCCAATCAAATCGATCTCGCCTTTGCCACGCCGGCAGTGGCAGCGTTTCAACTTCACCACAATAGCTGTGACATTGCCATTGTTCCTGTTGCGGCAGTACCCTCTTTGCCCTATTATAAAATCGTTGGGAATCACTGTATTGGAGCTGTTTCAGCAGTTGCCAGCGTGCTTCTGTGCTGCCACATTCCTGTTGAACAGATAAAGGAAGTGGCTTTGGATCAGGAGTCACGCACTTCTGTACTGTTGGCCAAGCTATTGTTGCATGACTATTGGCACATTACACCCCGCTACGTACCGCTCCCCTCCGATTTCCCCACTCATCTCCCCTATAGCGTAGTACTCATTGGAGACAAAGCGTTGCTCCACAGCGCGCAATATCCATACATCTACGACCTTGCAGAACATTGGATCGCCCACACCGGCAAGCCTTTTGTCTTTGCCGCCTGGGTAGCCAATAAACCTCTGTCGTCCGATTTTGAGGCTCTTTTTGATCGATCGTTGGCCTTTGGCGTAGCCCATATTGACAAAGCTATTGAATCACACGCAGATAATCGTTTTACCAAGGAGTTTGCCAAAGAGTACCTGACTAAAAACATCAGCTTCTCTTTGGACGACCAAAAAAGAGCTGGTTTGGAGTTTTTTTGGAGTTTAGTGCAAATGTCTGCATTAGCCTCTCTAAACTACCTTTAACTAGTAACACCCTCGCTTCTGTTTTTGTGCATTATCCCGCTGTACTAATCTTTGCCACAAAACACTATTTTCTAAGCGCCTATCTAAATATGCGCGGTATTCAGGAAAAGTCATATCTTTTGTTTCTTCATATATCTTTGCCTGAATATCTTCTTTCATTTTTAAGCAATCAAATGTCTTTTCCATATACTAAATCTTTTGGGTTTCTAATTTCTAATGAAAAATAATCATTTTTCAGATTTACAGCATTGAATCCTTTTATGCGAGCAAGGTTTACAATATGTTTAAAATTCCAACTTGCCAAAACATCTACTTTATTGATAGTTGCCAGTGCAATATGCCTGCAATCATCTAAACTTGTCCTCCCTACCACATCTTCGGCGATATACTTATCGGCAAGCACCTTTGCTTCATCTGTTAATGGTACTTTCTCAAGATATTCATCGTTATAATTCTCTAACAAAGTTCTAACTCTTTCAGGAGCATCCATCAATTCGTCAGAAAGTACTTCGGAAATCACAAAAATGACCTCTTTGTCTTCGAGTCGTTGAAAGAGCATTTTTGTTTCTTTTTCAAATTCTTTATCGAAAAAACCACCTACAATTGAAGTGTCAATATAAATTCGTTGTTGTTTCATCTACGTATGTTTTTCTATCATCCGCAAAGGTACTATTTTTTTGAATAATTCAACTACAAGCTTCTCATTGGATAAAAGAAAATGCGAGGGTCTCAATCTATTTTGGGAAAGTATCAAGTCAATTCGTTAGAGGGCTTTGCAACCCACTTATCATACGCCCACAACCCCACCATACTCACCACACCAAGCGTACATAAGGTGAGCCACAACAGAGGCGGGCGTTTCATGTTATCTACAAAGAGGACATAGAGGTGCGCCCCCAAAAAGCCGCCTACTCCGCTGCCAATCACACCGTAAAGAAAAGAGTAACCCATGTAGAGCGCTTTTTTGTCTGGAGGGGCTATCTGACCGATATAGGAGAGGTATTTGGGCTGCGCCACCATCTCGCCAATTGTAAAGATAAAGAGTCCAAGCATAAAGACCCACGCTTGTGAAGAGATCATCCAAATGCCAAATCCCAATGTACCCAAACCAAGACCGGTAATCATGGTGGGGAGCGGTTTTGTTTTTCGAATGAGTGCAGAGATAAATAGTTGCAAACAGATAATGATGCCTGCTGTAAATGCTGTAATATGCTCTACGTCAAAAGACCAGCTTGGCTGTGAAACAAAGAGACCAAGAAATGTGTTTACCGCACTGTTCACCGGAGCCATATCCAAATGAAACTTTAGGTACCACTGCACCGTTCCATAAATCTGAAAGTACAAAATCCAAAAACCGGAGTAGAGAACAATCATCAGAATAAAACGCCAATCCTTGAGAACCAACACCATTTCAGATAAAATCAACGAAATATTTTTAGATGATTTTGGGCGCGAAGGCTCTTTATAAACAAAAATATTGATAAGGAGCAACAAAAGGGCAATGCCGGAAGCCATATAAAAGATATAGCTGTAAGAGAAGCTTTTAAGGTAGGGCACCAAAACCAACGGAAAGAGACATGCCCCCAAGTTTACTGTCCAATAGAAGATTCCAAATCCCAACGAGGAGTTTTGTTCGGTGGTGGAACGGGCGATGGTTCCGGTAATAATAGGTTTAAAGATGCCTGCACCAAATGCCATGATAATCAATGTGCCAAATACAATTACGTAGGTGTTTACCATACCTGTGAGGCCATACCCAATCACCATAAAGGAGAAGGCAAAGAGCAAGAACTTTCGGTAACCGTAACGGTCGGCAAGGGCGCCTGCCAAAATGGGCAAAAAGTAAAGAAGCGGTTGAATGGTGCCGCTGATGGCACCTGCCGCCTCTTTGGAGAAACCAAGCCCGCCTTGTGATGGATTCAATACAAGATAAGTAGCAAGAACGGAGAGTACGCTGTAGTAGGCGCCCCGCTCCAAAAATTCCATGACGATTACCGTCCAAAAGTTTCCGGGAAAACGATCGCGTGGCTTCATAAATGGTGTTTGGTTTTTTAGATTTGTGTGCAAAGCTAATACTCTTTTTCCATTATAATGTTGCATTTTTGATGCGCTTTGCTACGACTAACTCTATACTCCTCTTCTCTAAATCCTTCTTTTTTAAAACGTAAGAAATAATAAAGAATAGTACTTCCTGGTGTATATTCAAAGTTAAAAACACCCTCTTTGCTATACTGAATATCCACAGGACCAGGACCAGAAGACATCATAAAATCTTGATATAATGTGATTTTTACATTGTCTAAAAGATTTTTATTTGAATCAGAAACTGTACCGGAAATTGTTATCTTATCAACGTATGGTTTAAATAACTCAAATTTACAACTAGGGGTGACGAGCGTTATAAACGTCAGCAATAATATATGTAATAGTGTTTTCATAAGGTTTTGTTTTTGGGGAATACCCTCATACTTGGATTGATTATGGATATTTATTTGATAAAGCTATTCGTACTGTCTGGTTTAGGGCTGAATTGCTTAAAGTGCCAAGTTTCGTGAATATTGTTAAATGTAAATGTCGTTTCATTCTCGATTCTGCCATTCCGCCTATAAACAGGGAGCCCACCTCCTGCAGAGGTTGACCACTGCTCGCACATAATTATATCTTTATCTATGATGAAAACTCCCCATCCACTCTTGTACTTTTGGATAATGTCATAATACAAAACCATCTCGTTTTCAATTCTCTCTAAATTAATGCCATCATAGCTCAGGGCATTTAGTACAACTCCATTCCTGTAAAAAAACATTATAGCAGTATTGTTGTCAAATAAACTATTATAACTCGCCCAGTGTGAATAGTAATAGCCATCTGTCCTCAGCTCATTACCGACATAATCTCTTCGCTGCAACGTCAATTTCTCATCTGGAAATAACTTGTCACAACTTGAGAATAAAGTGGTGAGATATAAAAAAATAAAACCTGTAGCTCTCATACTAAACAATTTAAACGATCTTACCATAATGAGTTGCCTGTTCCAAATCCGAAATACCAATACCATCTTGGCATTATGTCCAATACTCTAAACCATTTAGCATCACCGCCTGTTAATATGTCGTGAGCAAATTGATTCTGGAAAACCTTGCGTATTTCTTCCGAGTTGCGGCCTACTCTTATAGGCCCGAATCCCAACGACAAAACCCCAGCACGGTACTTATCGGCAGAACCACCAGTATATGTGAGGTGTCCATTGATCATCTTTACATTTCTTTCTCTGTCTCCAATAGAAAAAGAGTCAGGGTCCCCCGTAAACATATTCAAATAAAAGGAAAAAAGCCCGGCATTCATTTGTACTGCTGCGGTACGCCATCTATCGCCCTTGTCAGCACCCCAGAAGAAAAACATATAATCATTTTCATACGATAATTGGGCAAATGGAGGGCCTGTTCTGAACATACCTGTGGTTTGTGTAAATTCTCCTGCTCTGAATTTAGTATAAGAATATGAAACCAAAGGCAGCATTCTTGTTTCTAATCCACTTCTCGTCTCCCATCCTTGGTACCCACCGTAAGAATTTATATGATACGTTGCACCAAAATGATAGCGAGCTCCCGGAGCTGCGCTTGTAGGAAAGCCTGCGGAAATATCAAATCCAAAACCAGTTTGATCACTTCCAAAATGAAAACTTGGAGGCTTAATGGCAATTGGCGAGATAAACTTCTGAAGTTCATAAAAATCATTTGAAAATGGGAAAGTAGTAGCGTAAACAGCTGCACCAGTGCCTGCAACGGTACCCGCTACAACCGAAGAAGTTATAAGAGCGGAACTGGAAAAAAGCCCACCGGTCAAAACATCGCCCAATAACCAGTGCCACCATTTTTCTCCGCTCGGGTCTGTGTAAATCAACGGGTTATTCATCGAATAACTATACCTGTTAAACGCCTGCGTATAATCGGGCATCTGCACGTAGGGATCCATTGCCAAGAATCGCCCAATTACAGGATCATACAGCCTTGCATTCATGTTAATGAACCCGAACTCTGGCAGGTGCTCGTGCCCTGTGAAGCCTCGGTTGGTGATGTTTGCTCCAGCAACCAATGTGCGTAAACCCCACGCATCGTAATGATAGCGCGATGTAATACTTTTATTGTCGGCAGTAAGTACCCTAAGACTACCCAAATGGTCAAGATGTGCATAATAGAGGGTACGGGTACTGCCTGTTTTTACAGCTATGGCAGCCAAACCTTCGGGGCTGTAGATGTAATCGTATTCGTTGGTTTCTCCGCCCTCAATCACCTCTTTTTCGTAGTTGCCCACGTAATTCATTGTCTTTTGAAGTACGTTATTCTCGTAATAGAGCGTCTTACAG
>JAITFU010000157.1 GCA_031281125.1 Prevotellaceae bacterium
AGAAGATGTGATAAAAAACGAGAGGATTCTTTCTCCATTTTCTGGAATTAATCCTACAGAGAATTTCTATTTTCGTTATCCATTCTTGGATTATGGAAATAGTGTGGAACAGAGGGACAAGGCTCTTGAATTTCTCCATAAACGATCATATATCGTTGCTCCTGTTACCATAGACGCAAAAGACTACATATTTGACCTGCTCTATACAGATGCATGGCAACGCGATGATGAAGGAACAATGCAATACATTATTTGTCTCTATCTATCACATCTCCATTCCGTTATCGAGTTTCGAGGGCATCAAGCTATACATTTTTTTGGCAAGCCATTGAGTCAAATAATGTTGATTCATGCAAATCGGATTAATTCGGATTGCTTGGACAAGGTCATCACATTTGTTCAACAACAAGGAAATGAATTTGTACCGTTGCATGAAGTGTTACAAGAGCCGATTTACCAATCCGGCTCTGCTGTAATCAATAGAGGGCAATTTCTATCTTGGAAATCAAAAACAAGCGATGGAACGTTATTACAAGTTGCTTATCCAAACGTAGATCCCACAATACTTGAACATTATGAATCAATTAGACAAAAAAATCATCAACTCATTTAATCAGGATGCCCCGTTAGGTCTATTCGCCGGAAAGACCGGCTTTTGTCTCTATGCCTTTTGGTTATCAAGAGTTAACCAGAACAAGGCGTACCAAAAAACAGCAGAAGTGCTTCTTGACGTAATTATGGACAAAGCAGCAGACTACAGAGTTGTTGATCTGATGAACGGTTTGGCCGGAATAGGATTGGTTCTTAGTTACCTTATCAAGGAATCCTACGTAAAAGGAAATCCCAACACCATTCTCAGCGATTTGGACGATGTGATCTTTAAGCACCTGAGTTATCCCGTCTATTTAGACAATCTGAATACATTGTCAGTAATACACATTCTATTCTACCTGACTTTACGTGCTAGTGACCAAAAACATGGAGGCGAACAGGAATATCTCTATCAGGAGTTGATTATTACAACGGTGAACCATATTTATCAAAAAGCAGATAGTGAGTTTTTTGAAGAACAACAACCATTTAGCATCTATTACAAATTGCCCCAATTCCTATTTGTGCTCAGCAGAATATATAAACTTGGTTTTTATAATTGTCGAATTGTCAAAATATTGGAAGAGATCGGAACAAAAACGTGCTCAATGCTCCCCACGCTTCACGCCAACCGGCTTTTTCTTATGTGGGGGATGGATTCGGTCGAGGAACAGGCACCTATTAAGGGCTGGGACAGCCACGTCAGGATACTTAGAGAGAATCTTGATATGAATCTTCTTCTTGATGACGAGTTGCGAAGCAGAAACATTTTTATTGACGGTGGTTATTCCGGAATCTACTTACTGCTCACAGCGCTGCAAAAATACTTTTCAAAAGGGGAGGTGCAGCAATGGACAACAAAGATTATCAACAAGATTGAACAATCTGATATATGGGCATTGGCAGAACGTGATCAGGACTTTTTTATTAATAACAGAGGTCTGATTACCGGACTATGCGGCGTTTCCATGGTGCTGTCAGATACAAAATCTAAATATTTACAAATATGAAAACAGATTTAAAAGACGTAACAATCCTCATCCTTCTGAGGCTTGACTCCATCCAGCGATTGGAGAACGTAGTGGCTGTTACCGATTCCTTATGTACATATTTTGATACCCACATAAATCTCGTAGAAGCATCAAGTTTTAACAGCGGGATGGTAAAAAGATTGATAAACAAAAAGATAAACTATCAATTTATAGAAGATAAAGACCCCATACTCTACAAGACACGCCATTTTAACTCAATGATGCAAGATGTTACTACCCCATACATAGCTATTTGGGATGCCGATGTGGTAGTTGACCAAAAAGCGGTATTTGAATCAATAACCATGCTGCGCAACCATACAGCTGATGTTGCCTATCCATACAATGGAAAATGCTATAATACCTCCGAAATACTTCGCACCCTTTTTCTTAAAAGAAAAAATATCCGCACACTTTACAGACATACAGACAAGATGGATCTATTTCACAACCGTCTTTTGAATGGCGGCGCGGTGTTTGCAGACAGAGAAAAGTATATCTCTGCCGGCATGGAAAATGAAAAGCACTACGGATGGGGAGACGATGACTTTGACCGGTTTTATCGTTTTGAAAGACTCGGATTTTCAATACACAGAGTGGATACCTGCTTGTTTCATCTCTCACATCCAAGAGCGCAAAACAGTTCGTTTTCATCTTCCATTCAGAAAAAAACCTCATCAAACGAGCGTTTTAAAACAGAGAGCAGTTCAAAACAGGAGATTTTGGACAAGTTCTCTTGTTTGCAGTAAAAAAAAACATAAATTTGTAACTAAAATATCGACAAAATCCCTCCCATGCCCTTCCCCCACTTCCCCCAACTCGACGCCATGGACTGCGGCCCATCCTGCCTTCGCATGGTAGCTGCGCACTACGGAAAGAGCTACACCTTAGACACTCTTAGGCAGCGTTGCGAATACACCCGTGTGGGCGTGTCAATGCTTGGTATCAGCACCGCAGCGGAGAGCATCGGATTCAGGACGTTGGGAGCAAAGTTGAGCTTTGAGGAGTTGGTTGAGGCGCCCCTCCCCTGCATTGTGCACTGGAACCAACGCCACTTTGTAGTGGTGTACGACATAAAAAAGGGGCGTAACGGCTACCGGATCCATGTTGCCGATCCCGCCTCCAAAAAGTTGGCCTATTCCGAGGTTGAGTTTAAGAAGTGTTGGATCAGCACAAAGAGTGAAGGAGAGGATAAGGGTGTGGTGCTTTTGTTGGAGCCTACACCGGAGTTTTATGCCGCCGAAGGCGAAAAGATCAACCGTACCGGTTTTGGCTTTTTGATCCATTACGTAAAACCCTACAAAGGGTTGATAGTGCAACTTGCCTTTGGATTAGCACTTGGAAGTTTGCTGCAGTTGGTTTTACCATTTTTGACCCAAAACATTGTGGATGTGGGCATCGGAACCAGAAACATACAATTTATCTGGTTGGTTTTGATTGCGCAATTGGTCTTGACAATCAGCACATCATCTGTCAATTTCATACGCGGCTGGATTCTGCTCCATTTGGGAACACGCATAAACATCTCCCTCATCTCTGACTTTTTGACCAAATTGATGAAACTGCCCGTCGGCTTCTTTGACACCAAGATGACCGGTGATTTGATGCAACGGATTGGCGACCACCGCCGAATACAGTCGTTTTTGACAGGTTCGGCATTAAACATCCTTTTTTCGATGTTCAACATTGTGATCTTTGGCGCCGTATTGTTGTTTTACAATCTGACTATATTTGGTGTCTTTTTTCTGCTCTCCGCGCTGCATATTGTATGGATCGTCCTCTTTTTAAAGAAACGCAGGGAGTTGGACTTTAAAGCCTTTGCCCAAAACGCCGCCAATCAGAGCAACGTCATTCAGTTGATCACCGGTATGCAGGAGATCAAGCTCAACAGTTGCGAGAAACAGAAACGCTGGGAGTGGGAGCGGATACAGGCAAGACTTTTCAAGATCAGTATCAAGGGATTGGCATTGGGACAATATCAGGAAGCCGGAGCTACGTTGCTTGGTCAGCTAAAGAACATTTTGATTACAGTAATCGCTGCAAGCGCCGTGATCAACGGTCAATTGACTTTGGGTATGATGATGTCGGTACAATACATCATTGGCCAACTAAATGGGCCGATTAGTCAAATCATTGGTTTTGTACAGCAAACACAGGACGCCAAGATCAGCTTGGAGCGTTTGGCCGAGATTCATACCAAGGACGCCGAGGAGAACGCCGACATGGGCCTTGCCGCCGACATTCCCCCTGCCAAAGACTTGGGTTTGGAGCGGCTCTCATTCCGCTACA
>JAITFU010000011.1 GCA_031281125.1 Prevotellaceae bacterium
TGATTGGTAGCGTTGGAGGGAGTTACGGCTGCAACCAACTGCTGAGTTTGCCCAGCGGTCAAAGTCGCAGTGGTCGGGGTGACCGACACCCCAGTTACAGACACAGTTGCAGTTACCCATGTAATAACAGAGGTATAGCCGCTTCCTTGAGCGGCTTCATCAAGAAACACCCAAGAATACATCACAATACCTGGTGTATTAGCTGTTATTAAATAAATTGTCTTATTGAGGTCTATACCGGTGCCATCTGCACCTAACGCATTATGACCTCCAGATATCCAGGTGTTTGCATCGCTCCCTTCATAGGAGAACATCACTATCTCTCCCACATTGTGTATCCCTGATGGCATTGAGGGAGACGAGATGGGCACCCTACGCATAAAAAAATCTATGCCAAGAGCCCCTGAGGCCGTGTATTTTCCAGCTGCCACTCCCATTGTTTGACCTGGAATAAGCGTTACTTGCCCTCCACCTTGATGTGGCACTACGTCCACATTCGCGGAGAGGTCATTCTTTAGTTGAGGATTTGAACCCGCAACATAATCCTTCGTCTCATTGTTGGCAATTTTCGAAAGTTTAAAGATAGTTTGTCCCCAACTACCATAACTCATTAGGGACATTGCCATAAAGGCAATCAATGTTTTTTTTTTCATTTTGTTTGTGCTGCCTCCTAACGGCTTTTTTAGTTTAGTCAATTTTTAACAATTTTATATATACTCGTATTATAAACATTCGTGAATCGTTTGTCAAGGGATAATGTATTTTGGTTGTGATGCGTTATGTCGGAATAGGCAATAAAAAAACCCGCCTGAACAAATCAGTCGAGCCATAACAAATAAGATAGTTTGAATAAGAGAAAAACGCCGTAATGTGCTGAGAATGTTTAAATTACCCCCCCCATTTTTCAATTGGCTCAATGCGCTGAAAATCATCCATATATAAAGACATGATTATAGGCATACAAGGCGGAAAAGATAGGAGGTTCATACGTTTAAAAATTCACGGGGCAAATATACAAAACTTTTTGTAAAACCAATCAGGCAATTGTTATTTTCAACCCCGCCTGCAAAATTTCATACACAAGCGGGTTGTCGGTATTAAAATCGGTATCTCTGAATGTATGTGGCTCAATCTGCAAGTCTTCATCTTGACGCATATGCATCAAATCTACCTGCGTATCAAAAAGATTTGGCACATTTTTAAGTACCACGGCTACATCAATATCACTGTCGACATGATAGTTACCTTTTACATACGAGCCAAAAATAAAAGCCTGAACAAGCTCATATTTTTTGCTTATATTATTCACATATTTTTGTGCGGCTGCTATAGCTTCTCTTTTATCCATTGACGGATTGTTTTGATATTATTGAACCATTCGTTAGAAAACTCAGGGGTGCATTTTTTTTGAAAATCCTCCTTAAATGAATCGTAGCGGGCATTGATATTAAAACTTGTGATCACATCCAACTGTAACGCCAAATCAGCTGGAAAATCTGAGTCGCATTTTTTTGCCAACAAACGGAGATCGTGTGTAAATGGTGCATGAGCACCCTTTTTTTTAACATAATATGCTTTGAGGAGTTTTTCTAAAACTATATGGCCTAAAAATAAAGCCCAGTTATAATAACGTGATTGAAACAGATTTAATAGCACATCATAATCGTTGTCAGAAGAAGATAACCAGTACAGGCAAACCTTCTCAACATCTTTAATATTAGAGCTTACTTCCATATTTCACTATTTTGTAGCTTTTGTTAGGCGCAAAGGTAGATAAATTTCTCGAATTTCATCTACCTTTGCATCATAAAGAAAACTACTTGTAGTTATAATTGCATTATTTAAAAAAGAATAATGTCTTCTCGCATTCCAAATAAGTTATATCTTTGCAGTGTCATTCAAATGATACTATATGGCTATAAAAGATAAAATATTGTCATCTCCCGTTGCACTTCTCCTTGAAAAGGTAAACGGACAAAACAAAAAGTGCTTCAGCATTGAAGAGGCATATTCGTTACTTTCCAATTCTTCTAAAGAGAATGTAAAAAGGATGTTGAGTAATATGACAAAGCGAGGCTTGCTCATGCGCGTAAAAGAAGGCCTTTATTACACTATTCCCTTTGAACAAGACCCAAAAACCTTTATGCCCGATTGGCATTTACTTCCGCAATATCTTGTTGGCGATGCAGATTATTACATCGGATATTTTTCGGCATTGCAAGTTCACAGTTTGACGACACAGCCATTTATCAAAGAGCAAATTGTTGTAAATAAACAAATTAAGCCATCTTTGCTTTTTATAAAAGAAGTTCCGTTCCAATTTGTTTATCACAACAAAAAACATTTCTTCGGCAATAAAAAAACGTGGATTGACAGTTTTAATCGTGTACAATGTAGCGATTTAGAAAAAACGATTATTGACTCTCTTTTTATACCCGATTATGCAGGCGGTATAACCGAAATAGCAAAAGCCATTTACAAAGTCAAAGACAAAATCGATTACATAAAAATTTTGCAATATGCAAAACGTTTTGATTCTCAGGCTGTAATTAAACGCTTGGGATTTTTGCTCGAATTGTTGAAAATTAATCATTCAATGATTGAAGAACTGCAAAAGATACGGACAAATTCAATAGTTTTGTTAGAGCCTTCGTATCCAAAAGAAGGCAAAACTATTTTTCGTTGGTCGATTCAACAAAACATTGATACAGAATCTATTATTTCTCCAATTTTTAGTTAATAATTATGATAGAACAAAAAGAGATTAACAGAATTGCATCGCAAAACCGTGTAAGCGACCGTCAAATTGAAAAGGATTATGTGATTTCTTGGTTACTTTTTGCCATTTCTAAAAACGAAAGACTATATAACGCATTAGTATTCAAAGGAGGAACGGTATTGAAGAAAGCATATTTTGAAGATTATCGCTTTTCAGAAGATTTGGATTTCACATTGTTTGATAACACTGTTTCAAATGAGTTTGTTTTTTTATCGTTCAATAATCTTTTTGAATATATTAAGGAAGAAGCGAATATTGATATGCGAATTGACCCTTCGAAATGGAAAATTCACGAATCGGGTAGTCCGCAATTCTACATTGACTATGTTGCCTCATTGCAGGGAAGTATGGGCAGTCGTGATTTAAAAATCGACATTACAAGAGGAGAGGTTTTGGAAACAAAAAGTGAAACCAAAGCAATTTTCCGTACTTATTCCGACCTTAACGAAGTTTATTATTTACAATGTTATTCACTTGCCGAAATCTTGATTGAGAAAATGATTGCATTAATGAGCCGAACAGAACCGAGAGATTTGTATGATTTTTGGTATTTAACAGAAATTGAACGAATCAATGTTGTTGATTTTTTAATTGAATTTAGGAATAAAGCATTTCACAAAAAGCAAGATCCAAACAAATTCATAGAAAAAGTTCTTAGTAAAGAAGCGGCTTTCAAACGCGACTGGGAGAAGAAACTTGCTTCCCAAATTCACGATTTGCCTAAATACGAAGAAGTGTTTAGGGGGGCAAAACGTTTTTTTTATCTTCTTTTACGCCATAAAGACAACCGTTCCTATTGTCAAAATCGTATTATGTAAAAAGAATAATTTAAAATGAATAAATCGAAGTCTCGTTTTTGTGTTACCCTGACCATATTGCTGTTGTGTTTTGGAATCAAGGCGCAGGAGAACCCCTTTGTTCAAATGGCAAACCAATCTTTTGCGGACTATATCTGCGTATTGGAGCAAATTGCCTACCAAGACATTGAACTTCACGATTCTACTTATGCAAGACTACTGGCGGCACAAATGCGAAATGCGGCCAAATTGTCAAATAATAAAAAATGGCAACTCGAAGCAGACTATTTTGAGTTGTTGTATCATTTTTCGCGCACAAAAGGAGGGGAAGGAGTCGATCCAAATCAACCACAGATAATAGATTACCTTAACAACCTGAAGGAAATCATCAAACAGGCACAAACGATTGATGCTAAAGATATTGAACTTCGTGCTCTGTACGATCTCTTTGCTTGTTATTTTTTCTTTTTACAGGATTTTAAAACCGGATTTGGTTATGGTAACGAGTTGGATTTAGCGTTGACAACAGTCTCTGATGAAGCGTTTCCACTCAAACCCTTTTTCTATGCTCAGATTGCCTTATGTTACTACACCTTTGGCGATTATCCTGCTGCCAAGTTCTTTTTTGAGAAAGTGACTGAAAACAGTTCTATTGCTTACGAGTATGGGGTTTTGGAAACGGCGTGGTACCATTTAGGTCTGATAAATCGTTTGCAAGAAAATGATTTACAAAAATCGGACTTCAATTTTTATCAAACCTTGTTCTTGGTGGTGGCAATTCTGTTTTTGTTTGGTCTGCTTTTCTATCTCTACCACAAAAATCGGTTTTTAACCCGTCAATTGATAGTAAAGGCGTTAGAATGGGCAAAAGCTCCCATCCCGTTATTGTCGCCAAGTGACGGAGATGCCAAGCTCTTTGCCCAGTTACAGCAACTGATGGCAGACCAAAAAGTGTATCGTAACCAGAGCGCCACCCTCGAATATGTGGCGAAACGGATGAATGTGCATGGGATGTTTTTGTCTCAGGCGGTTACCAACTGTGTGGGGGGCAATTTTAAAGCATATTTAAACCAATGCCGCATAAGGGAGGCGATACGTTTGATGGCCAACCCCTCATCAAAAAGGGTGTCTATTAAGGCAATGGCAGAAGAGGTGGGTTTTGAAAACCGCAAAACCTTTTCTCGGTTTTTTACACAATTCACCGGATTATCTCCCTCCCGATTTCTCCGCAATTGATAGGGAACAACCTGCTATTGTTCCGATGCCAACCCTATCAAGTAGGTAAAGATGGGGAAAAAGTCGTCAAGACCACGTGATGTAGGGGCCTCCGGATGAAATTGCACCGAAAAGACTCTTGGATTGTCTTTCATCTCCATAGTCTCTACCACCCCGTCACTTGTGCGTCCCGTTACCTTGAACCCCGGGGCAACATCTTTTACCGCTTGATGATGAAATGTGTTGGAAATAATGGTGGTAGTACCCAAGATTTTGGCCAGAACGGAGTTGGGATCCAACTCTATCCGGTGCGTTCCGTACCATCCGGGGGCCTGTTGCCGGTGTTTGATTACGCCTGTTTTGATTTGGGAGGGGATGTCTTGATAGAGCGTTCCGCCACAAGCGACGTTAATCAGTTGATGGCCTCGACAAATGCCCAAAAGAGGGATGCCACGCTCTATGGCCAATTTGATCAGGGCAATGTCAAAAGCATCCCGCTCGGGGTCGATTTCACCTTGAGCCGGTAAAGCTTCTTCGTTGTAGTATTTAAGCGGATCGATATCTTCTCCGCCGGTCATAATGAGTGCATCAATGGATGTTACCATCTTTGTTAACACCTCGATATTGTCGTTAATAGGCAATACAACAGGAACTCCGCCGGCGCGTATCACCGCTTGGATGTAGGTGGAACTTACCTGAGTGGCGCCTCCGGTAGCGTGCGTGCCCGAAATACCAATAAGGGGAAGTTTTTGGGACTGCGCCCACAATGCGCTTACTAAACAGAGTGTAAGAATAGATAGAGAAAAGCGTTTCATAAATTATTAGATTAAGTGATCGTACAAATATAGTCTCTTTTGGTTACAAATTGTCCAATTTTGTAAAGTGGAGTGGAAATTTGTAACGCAACGGATGTAAGTTGCTCCACACCTTGCGGCAGTACAGCAACAAGTAACCCTCCGTTGGTTTGCGGATCGCACAACAAGGCCTTTTGGAAGTGGGTGAGCGGAGAGACTTTATTGCCATAGCTGTTGAAGTTTCGGAAGGTGCCGCCGGGGATAGACCCTTGGGTGATAAGAGAATCGACACCCTCAGTATAGGGAACTTTTTGGTGGTCAATCTCTCCGCAAAGGCCGCAACCTTCTGCCATCTCTACACAATGTCCCAGTAGGCCAAAGCCTGTGACGTCTGTCATGGCACACACGTCCGGGATCTGGGCAAAGTGTGCTCCCGCGCTGTTGAGGCGGGTCATCAGCTGCAATGCGGCGCTTTTTTGTGCAGTAGTGGCCAAACCAAGTTTTTGGGCGGTTGTAACTAAGCCAATTCCCAATGGTTTGGTAATAAACAAGATTGCCTCGTCCTGAGCGGTGCTGTTTTTCTGAATCGAATTTGTTGAAACCATTCCGGTGACGGCCAATCCAAAGATCGGAACATCTATGTCAATACTGTGCCCTCCGGCCAAAGGGATTGAAGCTTCGCCACAAATCTGTCTTGCTCCGGCGATCACATTGGCCGCCTCTTCTGCTGACAACTTATCGAGCGGCCAACCCAATATGGCAATGGCCATTAGCGGTGTTCCTCCCATGGCATAGATGTCGCTAATGGCGTTGGCGGCGGCAATTCGACCAAAGTCGTAAGGATCATCCACAATGGGTGTAAAGAAGTCGGTGGTGCTGATGATTGCTTGCCCCCCTCCAATGTCAAAAACAGCGGCATCGTCTTTGGTTTCGTTACCCACAAGGAGTTGTGGGAAGTGAGGAAGATGTTCGGAAGTATTTAATATCGTTTGCAAAACAGCAGGTGCGATCTTGCATCCGCATCCGGCGCCGGGACTAAATTGGGTGAGTTTCATATAGTAAGCGAAATAAGGTGTTGTATTTGGCCGGAGTCAAGGGGAAAGTGGGGCGTAAATTGTGGGAGGATGCTTTCCCATTCCTGACCAAAGCGTTCAAATAGTTGATTGGTATAGGCTTTATCGTAATAATCAAGGCATATCTCAAGCGCGGCTTGAATGTCGCCGGTTTCACATGCGGTAATGGCGGCTTTGCAGCGGTCAAATCCAAGTCGTTTTTCAATTTTTTGAATCGCTGCGCAAAGGAGTTTTCTGTCAAAATATGCATAATTATGCATGAGATGCATAATTCGATCACTTTTGTGGGTAACAACACACAAAAGTGGGGCATGACGCATCTGGTCCCACAACTGTATGGGAATGGAACATTTTCCCACATTTCGGCTCTCGTCTTCAATCCAAATGCGCTTTGCCGGATCCAAAGAGATGATTTTTGCATAAATGAGGTTTTCGAATTGTTCCGTGGTGGGCTGGGGCGCCTGTCCAATACCCCCGAATGCCGATCCCTTATGGTTGGCCAATGCCTCTAAATCAAGAACTTGCTCCCCTGCAACATGAAGTGCGTGCAAGATTTCCGTTTTTCCGCCGCCTGTAAATCCGCCTAACAATACAATTTTAAGTGGTTTAGCAAACCATTCCAGAACATGGTTGCGGTAAACTTTATATCCCTGCTCTAATGTCAAGCAACTGATACCCACCGTTTCTAACAGCCACGCCATAGCCGCGCTTCGTTTTCCCCCGCGCCAACAATAGAGAAGCAGCTGCGCGCTTTTCAAATTAATGGCAAAATCGGTAAGACGACGCATCTTTGGCCCCACAATCTCCAATCCTTTTTGAACGGCTTGGATCTTCCCTTTTTGGACATATAGCGTCCCCACCTCTGCTCGCTCCTCATTATCAAACAACGGAAGATTATGTGCGCCGGGAATATGCCCCTGTGCAAACTCGGCCGGAGAGCGAACATCCACAACCGGTGTCTCTTTGGCCCTTTCTAAAAATTCATCTATAGAGATCGATCGACACATAATAATCGTGCAAATATAGGCACGATTTTTTACCGTATCGATTATTGTCGCTTATTTCGACTGCTTGCGCGCTTTTTGCTCAATAAAATATGAGAGAAGCAGTCCAATGCCTCCAAAGAAGGCTGGAGAAGCTAAGTAGATGACATGGAGGGTATCGCGAAAACGGTAAGACTTCTCATAAAGCTCTACGTTAAACTGATACAAAACTATAAAAAGCGTCCATGCAACAATAAGTCCAAAGCCGACTCCTGCGAGCAACAAGCCTGTACGCAGACCCGAATGCCGTTTGTTGGGCATATAATCCAACACATTTAGTGCTTCTTGCCGAGAAGGGAGTGCCTGTAGATTGGATGTGTCAAGTTTTTCTATTAGCATCACTCGCTCTTTTCGGCGAATTAAGGCTTCAAATACTTTGTAAGCAAAGTACATAATGGTGGGCACGACAATGATTGGTGTAAAATCCATGATGATTCTGTTTTTAAGGTTTAACTTTGAAAAATTTTTTGTTTGTTTGCCTGTTTGACGCAGGAACACCTTTTTGGTTACACAGACCCAAACTGTAACCAAACCGTAATTCGTGCGTCAAAACAAAAACCATTCGATGGACGACAGCCACTACATAGAGCGGGTATTAAAGGGCGACCTAAACGCCTATACGCCTTTGGTAGATAAGTACCGAAGCTATGTTTATACATTGGTAAAACGTACCTGCCCCAATCCGGCAGAAGCAGAAGAGTTGGCTCAGGATGTTTTTGTAAAGGCGTATGAGCATTTAAGCACATTTAGAGGAAGCTCTGCTTTTTCGACCTGGCTCTACCGGATTGCGTTTAATACGGCCATTAGCCATGCGCGTAAGAAAAAACGATATGGCGTTTCCATTGACAAGATAGAAATACGCGACTACTTAGAAGAAGAGTCTGAAGAAGCGGAAAACAGGGAGCGGGCATATATTGCATTGGAAAAAATCATCTCTACCCTACCCCCCGAAGAGCAAATGCTCCTTTCGCTCTATTACACCAAGAGCCTAATGATGGAAGAGGTGGCCTACATCAGCGGTTTGAGTCTTTCCAATACCAAAGTACGCATCCACAGAATTAGAAAAAAACTATATTTGCTTTATGAATCAACCACACCATGACCCCTTAGGCGACTACTTTGCATCGGATTGGACGGCTTCTTTATCAAATGAATCGCCTCCTTTCTCTCCCGATTTTTCCACAGCAGTCCTTAAAAAGATTGTCCTCAACAAACGTAAAGAGCGGCTTTTTTACGTTGCTTGTATATCTGTAATTTTTGCCGTAGTTGTTGCAATTATGGTTTTTGTATATCCCGGATATAAACAATTTGATGCCATGTTTGCAGGAATAGCCCTCTTTTTTGCTGAAATTACCCACTCTTTGGGCAGCATTGTTACACAACCCTCATCCTCAAGCCTGATTTCTATTCCCCTACTCTTCTATATCCCCTTGCTTACTGTGGCACTGTTGGGGTTAGATGCGCTGTTGCGGAAGCACCGCCATGCCCGCAGTACGTATGGTTTGTAGTTTGCCTATTTAATAAATTGTTATATTTGCGAAATAATTCGCAACGAAAAATTTCGCATCTATAAATATGTAAATATTACCTTTTTATGACAAATCTGTTTAAATTTGGTTCGATTGTTTCCGATGACTAAAGACGACCGATTGTAGTTTTAGATGAGTTTCAGGAGTTGTTGTCGTTGGGCAAGTCGATAGACAAGCGCTTACGTGCTGTTATTCAATTCCATAAAAACATCAATTATGTATTTTTAGGAAGTGCGGAATCGATGATGAAAACAATTTTTGAAAACAAAAAGTCGCCGTTCTATCACTTTGGGCAACTCTGCACTTTAGACAAGATTCCGTACGAAGATTTTTATGTTTTTTTACTCGAGCGTTTTACATCCATTACGGACAAAGCACCCGAAATTGCAACAGACATCTTGGCTTTTTCGTCGTGCCACCCTCACTATACGCAACAATTGGCATTTCATGTGTGGATGGCACTGGAACGGAGCGGTTACACCAACGAAATGATACACAGAATTATTGCTGATGTTATTTCTTTGCACGACAACGATTTTGAGCGGTTGTGGCGCACGTTTAACAACACAGACAAGGGAGTACTGATAGAACTCGCTTTTGAGCACATTCATTTGCAGTCGTATAAAAACGCGGGCGCCCCAAGCACCATCTTTAGCGCCTTAAAACGGTTGACAGAAAAAGGAGTTCTGATCAAAACAGAACGATACCGATTCGACGACCCATTTTTTAGAGAATGGATAGTAAGCAGGCGAATGGGTTAATAATTTTTTAGTTGTTGTTCAGCTCAAAAATATCCACCGTATTCTTGTAATCGTCTAATAAATATCGACTATAGTAGTCGGCCATTCGCCAGAAGAAGTATTCGGTCATGTCCCCAAAACCGTGGCGCTGGCCGGGAAGGAGCAGCATATCAAAACGTTTGTTGGCTTTGATGAGGGCATCCACCACACGCATGGTGTTGCCCGGGTGGACGTTGTTGTCGATGTCGCCATGAATCAACAATAGCCTGCCTTTTAAATTTTTGGCCAATTCTGAGTTCTTTTTGATGTTATAGACAAAGGTCGTGTCGCCTTTGTCCGATACATTCTCCTGTACGCCGTGATGTTTCTCGCTCCACCAGCGGTTGTAAATGTTGTTCTCGTGATTGCCGGCACAGGAGACGGCCACTTTGTAAAAGTCCGGATAAGTGAGGATGGCGGCAGTTGACATAAATCCGCCTCCGGAATGTCCGTGTATTCCTACACGGCTAATGTCGATAAAGGGAAAACGGGCGGCAAGGCGCTCGGCGGCCACTTTTTGGTCTTCCAATCCATAGTCGCGCAGGTTGCCGTAACCAAAGTTATGGTACCATTTGGAGCGGTTGGGGTGGCCGCCGCGGTTACCCACAGTAACCACAACAAAGCCCAATTGGGCAAGGCGATCGGTGCGGTCCATACCTCTTGACCAGATGTAGTTGGTTGCTTCGGTTTGGGGGCCGGGGTAAACATATTCGATAATCGGGTAACGTTTGGATGGATCAAAATCGTAAGGTTTGTACATCACGCCATAGAGATCGGTGATGCCGTCTCCCGCTTTTACGGTAAAGGGTTCGGGAAATTGATATCCGGCTTCTAACAGAAGGCTTAGGTCACACGTTTCGAGTTCGAGGATCTTTTTGCCGTTGGCATCATACAAGGTGCTCTTAGGTGCTGTATTTACGCGGGAATAGTTGGCAATAAAATACTTATTGTTGTCGATAGGATTAATGTCAAAGGAGAAATTACCCGCAGTAACCAAAGCGAGGCCCGATCCATCCAACTTTACTTTGTAGAGGTGAAAATAATAGGGATTCTCATCTGCTTCTTTGCCACAGGCGGTAAAGTAAACGGTACGTGTCGCTTCATCTACACCAATTATATTCTCTACATGAAAAGGGCCGGAAGTGATGGGATTTTTGAGATTTCCATCTCCATCATAGAGGTAAAGATGCGCCCAGCCGGTACGTTCCGACCATTGAATAAACTCTTTGCCTTTATTGATAAGGTGAATCGGTCTGATTTCTACGTATGTATTAAGCCTCTCTTCTACTAATACTTTTGCGCTGTCTGCGGCCAAATCTACAACGCATATATCGATTCTCTTGAGGTCACGGCTGGTGCGTGAGATATAGAGGCGTTGGGGAGATCCTAACCATCTGGAAAAGCGAATGTCGTCAAAACGCTCTTTTTCAAGAATAGGTTGATACGAGATCGAAATTTCCTGATCTTTAAATGCTGACACATTGATCTCCTTAAAGGTAGAATCTTTAAATGTATAGACAAAAAGATGGTTTTGCGGCGCATCGGCTTCTCCCGGCATCTGGTATTTGTAGTTCTCCAAAATGGGGCGCGGTTGTTTAAGCACGTCTATTACCCAGAGGTCTTTTACTTTGCGCTCATCCCTACGAATCAGTGCAAATCCCGATCCATCAGGCGACCACACAATACGAGCCGGGTATCGTTTTTCAATATCCTCTTTTTCGGGATAGAGAGAGGTGGGGCCTCCTCCGTAACCAAAGTCCTTTATTCCGTCTTTGGAGATCCGATATTCAACTATGGTGCTGTCTTTTTCATTTTTGCGTGCCTTATCAAAATCCTCGCGATCCATATAGTAAAGGTCAAAATTACGGGAAAAGACGATCATCTGTCCATCGGGCGAAAAATTGGCCCAGGTGGGTACAGGTTTCTCTTTTTCAAAGCCATCGATATTTGTTAGCTTTCCGGATCGAATATCGTAGCTAAATCCAAAAATCTTCTTCTCTTTTTTGGGTTTGTTGTTATCGTCTTTGCTCTCTATCTCAATGGAACTTGTGATTTCAAACGTAACGGTGTTCTCATCTTTGATTTTAAGGTTTTGAATGGGGAGGTGTTGTGCGTCAAAGGGGTCTTTTACAATTTCTGTCACCTGTGCTGCAATAACAACCGGATCAAAGAGAAGTTTTTTAGTTGCGTTTGCCGGATCCACAAGGTACCAGTTCTTTCCGGCCGGAGTTTCGTAACTGTAAATAAATCGGTCGGAGTTTTTGAACCACATAGGTGTAATCGAGGTCGAAAAGACCATTTTTCCCACCCTTTTGGACGAAAATCGAGCCGCAAGCTCATAGTTTGCACCCGATTGAGGAGTGCTGATGTTTTGGGCAACCAATACGGAACACACCAACGCGATGCCCATTAATAGAAAAGTTTTTTTCATAGTATTTGATTTACAAATTTTTATCTCGCTTTTTCCCACACTTCCATATCGGAAATCTTTCCGGCATCGATCTTAAAACGGACGGCGGTGCGTACAATATGAATACCTTCGTTTCCTGCGGCTCCCGGATTGACGCAAAGCATCTTAAACTTTTTGTCCTGCATCACTTTTAGAATATGGGAATGACCACAAATAAAGAGATCGGGGCGACGCTCTTTGATCGACGACAAAACCGCATAATCCCAATGATTTGGAAAACCTCCAATGTGGGTCATAAGCACTTTTACCTGTTCAACTTCAAAAAATTGCATGAGGGGATAAGACAACCGCACCTTGTGGCCGTCGCAATTTCCATAGACCCCCACCAAGGGTTTAAAGGCAGCAATCGTTTCGGCTGTCTCTATGTTCCCAAAATCGCCTGCATGCCAAATCTGATCCACCTCAGAGAAAAAAGAGCGCAATGGGGCATCAAAGGAGCCATGGGTATCGGAAAGTAGGCCAATCAGCATGGTTACAATCTTATAAATATCTTTTTTCTATATAAGAAAATGGCCATCAAGGTAAATACCGAGACATAGCAAAGAGAATAGACAAGTGATCCCACCTCGTTGTTCCCAAAAATGGCGATGACAACGTGCCTGTTGAACCACTGTAAAAAAGTAATTTTGGACTCTCCTGCTTGCCATGCAAATATTCGGGCAATTCGGGCAAGAATACCGGCCATCACAAAAGCAAAGAGCGGGTTTGCTCCCAGCGCCTTAAAAGGAAATAAGAGCTTCTCAAAACTAAATTTTCCAATGCTCCCCACCACATCTGTGAGATAGATAAAGAAGGCGAGCAGCAGCGTGGACCACCCTGCGGTATAGAGTACGTATGACCCTGTCCATAGAGGCTTATTGATCGGGAGCCATATTCCCCAAATTATACCCAACCCAATGCATACCAACGAAATGGTGTATAACAACCCAACGGTATCAATTTTTGGTTTGTCTCTCCGTATCAAGCCGCCTGCGAGATAGCCAAGAAGTACCGTTCCGGCCGCTGAGAGAACGCCCAAAAGACCTTCCGGATCAAACGGCAGTCCAAAACCTTTATATACATGACTTTTACCAACTATCCACACATCAATTTGCCCCGAAATATTTCCCTCTTTGGAATAGGGATCATCTCCGCCAAAGAGATAGAGCGTTACCCAGTGGAGCAGCAATACTGTAATAGCACCCCAGGCAATCCGTTTGGGCTTTTGCAGCCAAATGGCTAAAAATCCGCCAAGTATGTAGGCCAAACCGATCCGTTGCAATACGCCAAAAACCCTTAGATTGTTTAAATAATTGAGGTAATTTGCCCCCCAACTCAAGTCGGGTTTTGGAGAGAGTGGATAAAATGGAAAGGCTTGGAGCAAAAAACCGGTGGCAAAAATCAAGAAACCTCTAATTACCAACTTCTTGATGGCAGGAGCGGAGAGACCTTGCGAAAATTTGGCAAACGAAAAAGCCATGGCAGCGCCCACAATAAAAAGGAAAAAGGGAAAAACCAAATCGGTAGGTGTGCAACCGTGCCATTCGGCATGACGGAGCGGCGCAAATGCTTTGCCTCCGGGGTTATTTACCAAAATCATACACGCGACCGTCATGCCACGCAAAATGTCTAAAGCAACGTAACGTTTTTTTTCCATATCTCTTTGTTTATTAAGTTGTTTCTCCGTTTCCGGTGTGATCTAATAATCCAAATCGTTTGAATACCACAGATTTGTCGGGAATGTCTTTACACATCCCAAGCAATTCCTGTCTGGGTATTTTTTTAATATCCAACACGATATATCCATCTAAACAGTAGTTAAAGTTAGGATCGACATTAAAACATATCAATTTAGTATTGATCTTTAAGTATTTTTTTACTAATGTGGGGAGTCGGTATTGATTGTTACTCAGGCGCATCATGAATCGTTCAAACTGCTCGATTGTGCCCATTGAATTGGATAAGAGTATTTTTGGGTCCACGTGCATATAATCAGGGGTGAATGCTGTTTTTGGACGGATGGCTCCCACAAACTCTTCGGCAGAGTGTTTTGCAGTCAGATAGTAGGCAATAAGGCTGCGGTAAAATACCGGATACCACGAGCTAATACTCACGGGGCCTACTAAATAACGCGGTCCTTCGTGCCGCAACACTACGTGCATCAATCCCTTGAGAAGAAGCATAAGGGCAAGTGGATCTTTTTGATATTCGGAACAAACAAATGAACGTCCCAGCTCAATACATGAATTTAAAAAAGGGATGGCCGATTGATCAAATCCAAATAGGGTGGAGGTATAAAAACCGGATAGCCCGTCCCGTTGAAGGATTTCGGAACCAAGTCCCACTCGGTAAGCTCCTGCCAATCGTTTGCGTTGCTTATCCCAAAGAATAAGGTGCTTGTATGTTTTATCAAACGAGTCAATGTCAAGCGCCAAGTTGGTACCCTCTCCCACGCTTCGGAACGCCTCTTCACGCTTGCGTCCAAGTTCGAGCATGAGGTAGGGGATTCGGGTATAATCGACATAAAAAGCGGTGTAGTTGCTTACTGTAAAAAGCGCTAAATTGCTCTTACTCAGCCTGTCCACCTCTTTTACAATTCTCTTTCTATCGGGCGGCGGGGCAATAGGCTCTGCCCTGATTCCCACAATTTTGGTTGGTTTTTTAGGAGGAATGTTTGCCTTTAGGGCATACACACGCGCACGCAGATAGTCGCCCAACTCCTTTGGGGTGGCAAATGGCGTCTGTTCTGTTGGGGTGATGGGTCTTCCAATGCGCATGGTGATGCTTTTTCCTGCTTTCTTAAGCATCTCGGCAGGGAGGCGGGCGGTACGAAGGGTGGGATGAAGCGTCCCAAGTTCGTGAAAAAGTGTTGAGTTGGTTCCGGAGAAATAGATGGGGACAACGGGGATTTTGGCTTTGTGGATCAGTTTAAGGATGGCCGGATTCCATGCTTTGTCCTCTACGTATCCATCTTTGTTATAGGTGGATACTTCTCCGGCGGGGAAGATGCCCAAGGGAGAGCCTTCTTGAATGTGCTCCAACGCCCTTCTTATTCCGGCAGTGCTGTTGGTAACCCCCTGATTTGATTCAAACGGGTTGACGGCCAAGAAAAATTCCGCCAGGTTGGGGATGCGCGTCAAAAGGTAGTTGGCTAAAGCTTTATAGTCGGGACGAACAGAGGCTACTGTGTTGATTAACAACAATCCATCTAACATCCCAAAAGGGTGGTTTGAGACGGTGATAAAGGCCCCTTCTTTGGGAATGTGCTGCAACTCTTCCGGTAAAATATTGCTTGTAATTTGCAAATACTGAAACGCCGCTTCAATAAAAATTCTACCTCGGTATTGACATACGTGGTCATAGAGCGTATTTATTTTATGGATCTTTAACAAACGCATCAAAATGGCAGCGGCCAATTTTCCAAGTGGCCCGGATACTTTGATAGCTTGTTTGATATCACCGTTTTGAATCAGTTGCATATAAATATATAACACACAAATATAAACTTTTTCCTAATAATATCTATATTTGTTATTAAAATTCTATAAAATTTAAAAATTTTTATGCCAAAAAATATTGGAGATTTGAAAAATGCAGTTGCCGCATTGCCTTTACAGAGCGGTGTATATCGTTTTTTAGACAAAAGTGGAACGGTTATTTATGTGGGCAAGGCAAAGAGCTTAAAAAAAAGGGTGGCTCAATATTTTCAATCTCAACGAAACAAAGATGGAAAAACATTGGTAATGGTGGGCAAAATCGCAGCGATTGAGCACACTGTGGTCGATTCTGAAGCGGACGCCTTTCTTTTGGAGAACAATTTGATAAAGGAGTTGCGACCAAAATACAACATCCTGCTTAAAGATGGCAAAACCTATCCGTGGATATGCATCAAAAACGAGCCTTTCTCCAGGGTCTTTTCTACACGTCAGCGGATAAAGGATGGGTCAAAGTACTTTGGGCCCTACACTTCAGGCACATTAATGTATATATTTTTAGATTTAATAACACAGCTTTTTCGTTTAAGAAATTGCAACTTATCTTTATCTAACGAATCTATTACTTTAAGTAAAAACAAGGTGTGTTTGCAATACCATTTAAAAAAATGCAAAGGGCCTTGCATTGGGGCGCAAAGCAGAGAGGAGTATCAAGAGCAAATAGATGCAGTAGAGGATATTCTTTCCGGAAAAAGCAGAAAGGTAAAGAGGTGGATCGAAGAAAAGATGCAAAAAGCATCGGATGAATTGAGGTTTGAAGATGCGCAAAATTATAAAAAACAGTTGATTTTATTGGAACAATATCAATCTAAATCGGTGATAGTTAGCCCTTCTATTACAAACGTAGATGTTTTTAGTATCGAACAGGACGATTTTGAAAGTTTTGTCAACTATCTTAGGGTTGTGGAGGGTATGGTGGTACAATCGTACAATATGGAGCTTAAAATGGGAATAATGGAGACAAAAGAAGATCAGCTTCTTTTTGGAATTGAGCAGGTTAGAAATCATCTTGGTCCCCTTGCTCCCGAAATTATTGTTCCTTTTGTTCCGGAACAAGTGATCTCAGGATGTAGGTTTCATGTTCCGCAACGGGGTGATAAACTGCACCTTTTGGAGATGAGTACTCGCAATGCCAAAGCTTTTAAAATGGAAAAAATCAAACGTATAGAGCAAACAGATCCGGACAAGTCTTTGAACCGATTGATGCAAACCATACAAAAAGACCTCAAGCTAAGCGTGTATCCACTTTATATAGAATGTTTTGACAACTCCAATATACAAGGGTCAAATCCTGTGGCGGTGTGCGTTGCATATAAAAAGGGAAAGCAGAGCAAGAGGGACTATCGAAAATACCACATCAAGACAGTAACAGGTCCCGATGATTATTCATCGATGGAGGAGGTGCTGCGGAGGCGATACAGCAGACTTTTGAGCGAAGAGGCACCTCTGCCTCAATTGATTGTTGTTGACGGAGGCAAGGGACAGTTGGGCATAGGGGTAAAAGTGTTGGAAGGGTTGGGTCTTGCCCAAAAGATTGCCATTGTGGCATTGGCAGAACGGCTAGAGAATCTCTACTTGCCCGGCGACCCCGATCCGCTCTTCTTAGATAAGAATGGCCTAACCCTGCGCCTCTTGATGCAGATGCGTGACGAAGCGCACCGCTTTGGGATTGGTTTTCACCGCGACCTGAGAAGCAAACGCCAGATCGATTCTCGTTTGCGCCAAATACCGGGGATCGGGCCGGAACGGGAGGCTAAACTGTTGCGCCGTTTCAAAAGCGTAAAGGCAATTTTTGCAGCCTCAGTCGAAGAGTTGGCAAAAGTGGTAGGTGCCTCTGCGGCACAACAAATCAAACAAGAAACATCTGTCCATAATCCTTGATTTTTTTATAGCTTTGTTCTTCAAAATACGATGATATGAAACGATTCAACTTATTCTTAATCTTTTACCTGCTCGCTGTTGTTATGAACGGACAATCAGAGGACGCCTTTGCAACTTATTGCGAACAAACGGATTTTAAGAAAACCCCTCGCTATGCTGAAACCATTGATTTTTGCCGACTGCTTGCGGCTACCTCTCCCATGGCACACTTTACCACTTTTGGCAAAAGCCCGCAAGGGCGCGATCTCCCCTTGCTGATAGTGGACAAAGATGGTTTTTTTACACCTGAATCGGTGCGTAATACCAACAAAGTAGTGATGTTGGTAGAAGCGTGTATCCATGCCGGCGAACCGGACGGAAAAGACGCCGGGTTGATGTTCCTGAGAGATCTTCTTATTTATCAAAAACATGTGGAGATTCTTGACCATGTCACCATTTTGTTTATTCCCATTTTTAATGTGGACGGACATGAAAATTTTAGTCATCTGAATCGGATCAATCAAAATGGACCTGACGAGTTGGGCGCACGGATTACTGCACAGAATATCAACCTTAACCGCGATTTTCTTAAAGCGGACGCCCCGGAAATGCAGTATTGGCTGCACCTTTACCACCAATGGCTTCCCGAATTATTTATGGACGTTCATGTAACAGATGGAGCCGATTTTCAATATGTATCGACTTATGGGATCGAATTGATGAATCAAAACATGGAGGCCCACATCAGAAAATGGACACAAGAGGTGCTGGAACCTCAGATCATCCAAAAAATGGCTGAGGCAAACCATCTGATATTCCCATATTTTGAGCCTTTTAACTGGAACAATGTGGATACAGGCATTTTGTGTCAGTCATATCCTCCTCAATACTCCAACGGGTATGCGGCGGCCATGAACCGTGTGGGAGTTTTGGTCGAAAATCATATTTACAAGCCTTACGAACAGCGCGTAAAGGCCACTTATGAGATGATCCGTATTTGTGGAGAAATCTTAAACAAGGAGTATAAAGAGATCAAACAAGCCGTCTCACTTTCTGATCAAACGATAGCCTCGTCTGCTTTTCGCGCAGAACCCATGCCGTTAAGTTATCAAACTTCCCGCACCGACAGTGTGATGGTCGATTTTTTGGGTTGGGGTAAAAAGACGATCAAGAGCGATCTTTCGGGTGCCGATTGGACGATATATGACTACAACAATCCTATATCCTCCCGATTGGGCATGTATGCAACTCCTGTTGTGCAGCACTCAGTTCAACTTCCTGATGCTTACATAATCAAACCGGAATGTATGGAAGCAATTGCGCTGTTGGATCGCCATCATATCACCTATCGTCGTTTAGAAGAGGGTCAAACCATGTTGGTTGAAACCTATCGTTTTACTAAAGTGCAGTTTGCCCAACGGCAGTACGAAGGACGCATTACGGTAACGCCCGATTTTTTGACCCAAACCGAACGGGTGTTCTATCCTGCCGGATCTGTTATCGTATCTATGAACCAGTTGCGCGCACGTTTGGTAGCGCATCTGTTGGAACCCAAAGCGCCCGGATCGTTGGTCTATTGGGGCTTTTTTAACCCTTGGTGTCAGCCGGCCAGCGAGTTTTACATCAATTTGGGTTATATGGAAGTGAAGGGACGCGAGATGATGGATAACGACCCGTTGTTGCGCAAACTCTTTGAAGAGAAAAAAGCCGGCGATCCCGACTTTGCCGACAATCCGCAAGCGATATTGCAATTTTTTATGACGGAATTGCGCAAAAACGTGGAGCCGGAAATCAACCTCTATCCGGTGGGACGGATTGTTTATCGATAACTTTTTATTAGCTTTGCACAAACAATTAATTGTTGTATGAATAGTGTGCCAAGAACATATAATTACGATACTCGACAAATGGCGGAGTTTGAAATAGAGCAGATTATTTCAAATGAACGAGACTATATCTTTATTTGTGGCGACTCGTTGGAAGTTTTAAAAATAATACCCGATGAGACTGTTCATTGTGTCATAACTTCACCGCCTTATTGGGCTTTGCGAGAATATGATGTTGCAGAAGATTCAAACGTGATTGGCAATGAAACAGATTTTAGTGATTATGTAAAAAAATTAACTTTGATTTTCAACGAGATACAGCGAATTTTAACCAAAGAAGGCTCTTTGTGGCTAAATTTGGGCGATAAGTATCACAACAAAGAACTTTTAGGTTTGCCTTGGCGTGTTGCCTTATCGCTTATGGATAATGGTTGGATTTTGCGTAACGATGTAATTTGGGACCAGATGAAAGGAACACAAAGCTCAAAAGACAGATTGCGAGATGTTTATGAACATCTATTTCATTTTGTAAAAAGAAAAAACTATTACTACGCTCACAATGAAATTCGTATTGCCCCAATTAAAAAACCGAAAGTTTATAACGGCGAAGTTGTGTCGGCAACAGGCGTAAGTGGGAAAAAATATCGTCAACAAATAAAAGAAAGCAATTTTTTGTCCGAAGAAGAAAAAAAGACTGCAAACCAAGCGTTAGACGATATTTTACAGGAAATTTCAGACGGAAAGTTAGTGGATTTCAGAATGACAATAAGAGGCGAACAAAGGGCTTTTCACAGCGATAACACAAAAATAAGCGGTCGAGCCAAAGAGTTGGATATCAGAGGTTTTTATTTTATCAAAATGGGGGCAAATGGACACTTACCGTCTGATATTTGGCGCATTGCTCCCGAAGATACTTGGCGAAAAGATGCCCATTATGCAGTTTTTCCGGAAGAATTATTAATAAATCCAATAAAAGCCACCTGTCCTGACAACGGCATAATTTTAGACCCATTTTCAGGAACAGGCAGCACAATTGTAACCGCTCTCAAATTAAATAGACGCGGTATTGGCATTGATTTAAGTGAACATTACACTGATTTAGCCAAACAACGCATAAAACAAGTTAGTCGTCCTCTTTTTTAAAGCAAAAGAATATGAATGAACCTGTTATAAAAAAAATTCCAACCGAAGTGTTTGGCTGTCCTTATGTCGGACAATCTCAAAAACTACAATCGGCAATTCAACAACAATATTGCAAGTTTATCAAAGCAACTTGTATCAAACCTCGTAAAAGTGAGCCGCATATAAAAGTCGGCATTTGCAGTTTGGGATATAAGGGTGATTTTATTAACGCACATTTACCTGTTATCATTTGTCCTCAAAGATTTAAAGAAGATGTTATGTTTGAAACCATTCGAGAGAGATATTTATCGCTTTGGACAAATATCGAATGGATTTCCGAAGTCAATCTCGGTGTTGGCGGCAGTGTAGATTATGTTGCCATTACTAAAAATCGCAGAGGGGAAATCGTTGATTTTCTTTGCGTTGAAATTCAGGCAGGCGGAACAACAGGCTCACCATATCCTGCCGTTACTGACCTGAAAAACAATGGAGAATATATAAAAGAATCATACAACTATGGCATTAATTGGGCAAACGAATTTTCAAAAACCATGATGCAGCAAGCCTACAAAAAAGGTAAAATTATCAATCATTGGAAACGAAAAATCGTATTTGTAGTACAAAATATAGCGATTGATTATCTGAAAAGCGCTGTTGATACAACTCGCCTATATACTTCAAGTCCAAACTTGCCAATAGATTTTTGCACATTCTCTTTGCAATGGAATACAAACCAATGGAATTTAGCGTTTTCAGAAATTTACAGTACAGATGTCGAAGGCATAAATTTAATGTTAGGCGGTGCAGAAGTTGACTCTTATCCAACAGAGCAAGAATTTATTTTGAATATCATACGAAAAGGTATTCAAGACGGCGTACTGAAAAAGGAAGACTATTTGAAATTTTTGTAAATAAAAAGGAATATAAATGACAAGAACGTATTTCACTTTTTTTATCTTTGCACAAACAATTAATATGATACAACTATGACTATTTGGTGGAATTCATTAGACATCTTTTTGAAAATCATGTGGGGAATTGCGATTCCCATGAGTACGATTTTTATTATTCAAATGATTATGACCTTTGTGGGGATGGGCGATCATGGGGATGCCACCGGCGACGCCGATGTGGACGCCGATACCCAAATGCCCCTCCATTTTTTTACATTTCGTAATTTGGTCAACTTTTTTCTCGGTTTTTCCTGGACCGGAATCTCTTTTTACACCACCATCGAAAATAAGGCGTGGCTCACGCTGTTGGGCGTATTGATGGGCCTGTTGTTGGTGGCGATTGTGATGCTGCTTTTGTACGGTTTGAGCAGAGCCGTTCAGAGCGGCAACATTGATATTCACTCTGCCATCGGGCGCTCGGGGACTGCTTACTATACCATTCCCGCCGCACGCAACGGATTGGGCAAGGTGCAGTTAAGCGTGCAGCAAGCGGTACGCGAATATGATGCAATTACTGATGCAGAACAACCTATCTCTACCGGCCGGATGGTGCGTGTCACAAATGTGATTGACTCCGGGACGTTGCTCGTTGAACCTATGTAAATCTTTAATAATAAATATTATGACACCTGTTGCACTTTATGTTGTTTTTGCGATTGTCATTTTTGTGGCATTTGCATCTGTTCTTTCACGTTACAAACGATGTCCTTCCGATCGGGTTTTGGTGGTGTATGGGAAAACCGGCAAAAATAAGGAGGGCGGAGTAAATTCGGCCAAATGTATTCATGGCGGCGCAGCCTTTATTTGGCCGGTTTTTCAGAGCTACTCTTTTCTTAATCTTACGCCGATTCCTATTGAATGTAACCTTACCAATGCGTTGAGTAAGCAGAACATCCGTGTGGATGTGCCGTGCCGCTTTACGGTGGGTATCTCTACCGACCCCGAAAATATGACCAATGCGGCGGAACGTCTTTTGGGGTTGTCGTTGGAGAATATTCAGGATCTTGCCAAAGATATTCTCTTTGGGCAGTTGCGTTTGGTGATTGCCACCATGGATATTGAAGAAATTAACGCCGACCGCGACAAATTTTTGATTAACGTAAGCCAAAACGTAGAGTTGGAGTTACGTAAGATTGGATTAAAGTTGATTAACGTAAACGTTACCGACATTCGAGACGAATCTGGTTATATAGAAGCGTTGGGTAAAGAGGCTGCCGCAAAGGC
>JAITFU010000008.1 GCA_031281125.1 Prevotellaceae bacterium
CATCATGGATGGCGTGGATGCCTGGGGCCCCATGGCTTTCGCAGACGGCTACCTGCTGTTGGGAGATGCCTATTCGATTTATTGTTTGAAGATTAACTGATTTTTTTATGCCCAAATCGAACAAAATAATCCTCAACGCCCTCCTGTTTCTGCTGATCGCCGCATTTGGGTACTACGTTATTTGTTCGATGATGCGGGAAAATCGTCCGGTTTTATCCGATAATAAACATTTAAATACGGCTTTTGTATCGCTTTACCAAGAGACAATAAGTTTTTACACCGATTCTGATATTGTATGTTTTGACATTTTTAATAACACTATTTACGCTGTTCTCTCCAAAACCATTTCGGTTTTTGAGCTGAATGGCAGACATCTGTACGATTTTTCCATTGAAACGGGCGTACGAGATATGGTTGTAGAGGATACAACTATTTGGCTCCTCTACCCTACCCGATTGGAACGTTTCTCTTTACAAGGGCAAAAACAGGGCGGATGGGAAGCGTGCAGCCCTCTTTGTGACTACTGCGCACTTACAACAACACAAGATTATGTGTATGTGACCGATGCCGAAAATAAAAACATTGTTCAGTACGATAAGTTGGGCGGATTGGTTCGATTTATCAAAAGTCCACAAGGATTTATTATTCCAAGTACCTCTTTTGATGTCATTAACATTAACGATACACTCTACTGCGCCAATTCGGGCAGGCACCAAATCGAAAGTTACACCTTGGAGGGTGCTTTTATCGCTGCGTTTGGGGTTGCCGGAGCAGAAGAGGGCGCTTTTATGGGGTGTTGCAATCCCTCTTACCTTGCTAAAAGTGCCGATGGGTCTCTCTTGACTTCGGAGAAGGGAAATCCCCGAATCTCCTGTTACAAAAGGGACGGAACGTTTTGCACCACTTTGTTTGACGCCAAAGCCTTAGGCGAAGGAACAACTGCCTACCGGCTAACGGTTTGGGGAGAAAGCATCTACATAGCACACAAAAAGACAATCACAAAATATGAAATCCCATAAACGTGTAAACCATAATCCAATAGCCCGAAGAGACTTCTTAAAGAGCTGTGCACGAGCGCTTGCAGGAGGATCCCTATTGGCGCTTTTTGGACTTACGATAAGAAAAACCAAGGCAAAAGATGCCTCTTGCTTTTGGCAGATTGACCCCACCAAATGCACCTTTTGCGGACGTTGCGAAACCAATTGCGTCAAACTCTCCTCTGCGGTAAAGAGCGTCCATGCAGTTAAAGTGTGCGGATACTGCGATTTATGCGGAGGGTATTACCGCACAAACGCCAAAGAGCTAAATACGGCTGCCGAAAATCTTTTATGCCCTACCGGAGCCATTCAACGCAAATTTGTAGAGGAGCCTTTTTTTGAATATTCGATTAGCGAAGATTTGTGCAATGGTTGTGGGAAGTGCGCAAAAGGCTGTAATGCATTTGGTAACGGATCGCTTTTTTTGCAAATAAAGCAAGAGTTGTGCAAAAATTGCAACGAATGTCAAATTTCCAAAGTGTGTCCCGCCCATGCAATAAGTCGTGTTCCGGTTTCTAATGTTTACCATCTAATTGACACGCTATGAATCGTTTTCCTAAACCCGATTTTGAGTCCGGATACGTTTATCCTCAACAGCAGTTTGTTATCCCCAACGAAGTCTTGTGGTCTTATATCGATATTGCTGTGCTTGTTTTTTTGATGGGTTTTGTGACGTGGGCGCTGATAAAGAAACAGATACGTTGGCCTGTTGTTTTGACGTCAGTAGTGTCGATTTTCTATTTTGGATTTTTCAGGAATGGGTGCGTGTGTGGTATAGGCGCGGTGCAGAATGTGGTCTTAACTTTGGTAAGTGACTCTTATTCAATCCCGTTATACTTGTTGCTATTGTTTACCCTACCTCTTGTTTTTGCGATCTTTTTTGGAAGGGTGTTTTGTGCCGGCGTGTGCCCTTTTGGGGCGTTGCAGGAACTGGTAAATGTAAAGAATTGGAAAATATCGAAATCGGTTTCTACGGTTTTGGGTGTATTCCCATGGGTCTATTTGGGTTTTGCCGTACTCTTTGCGGTCACCAACAGTCGTTTTATTATCTGTCGTTTTGACCCCTTTGTCTGGATTTTTCGTTTTGGTGGGGAGTTGCCGCTCATTCTTTTTGGTGTGTTGTTGCTGATTTTTTCGGTCTTTACAGGTCGTCCTTTCTGCCGATTTATCTGTCCATACGGAGCCATTTTGAGCCTCTTTTCAAAGATCTCTTTTCGACAGGTAAAGATCACCAAAAAGGAGTGTATTAACTGTTCTCTTTGCCACAATGCCTGTCCGGTGGATGCCATATATCCTCCATATCAGAACAAGGTCAATGAGATACGTTCCAAAGGAGTACACCGAATTTTACGGTATGTGGTTTTTATGCCTCTTATGGTAGCAGCGGGAGTTACTATTATGTATATGCTTAGCGATAAGATCAGTAGGGTAAATAATGATGTTCGTCTCTATGATATGGCGATGGGTAACGAAACCAATCATAGTAATGTGTTATCGTTGGAATTAGAAGCTTTTTGGGGTCGGGAACAGACCCTTGAGGAGCTTGCGGTGCGGGTAGAAGAGGTGCAAAAAGGGTTTCGTATTTGGTCAATAATCATCGGAGCTTTTTTTGGATTGGTTATAGCCCTTAAATTGATTCACTTATCAACAAAAAGAGGCCGAAAAGTGTACGACATCAGCAGCGCAGAGTGTGTCGGCTGCGGGAGGTGTTTTAGTTATTGTCCTCAAAATCAAAAGAAAATCTCATGAAAAAAACCATCAGCAGAAATATCGCCATAGTATCGGCCATCTTTATGCTTACGTTCTCCGTGATGCTCATTACCAACTATTTTCAGGTGAGTTGTACCAATACGGCTCACCCTGAATTGATTGAAAATCTAAAACAGGCAAACGAAGAGTTGGGCAACAATCCCCAATTGCAGGAGCAGATTAGGGAGTTGGACTTGATGGCAAGAAGGGCCTATTTTGTTAGCCTCTATAGATTAAAAACAGGCGCTGCTATTCTGCTGTTTATGGCTATGGTATTTGTGGTGAGCCTGCGCCTCTATTTTGCCAATAGCAAAAATATCCCCAACAAAGAGGTCGATCCCATTGACGACTGGATGATAAAGTCAAAGGCGCGGAAGTGGATGGTTTTGGCAGCAGGAGGTGTGGTGGTAGGAGGATTTGTTTTTGCTTTGCTATCATCGCCTTACATAAAAAGCTTTGAGGAAGGTAAAGAGACATCTCTTGAAGATGTTTTAGTTGAGACTATTGACATTGAAGAAGTTGTCGTTGATAAAGTTATTATTGACGAGATTGCTATTGATAAGGCGCCTGAAGAGTCGCCTGTAGCCGTTGCGGTCGAAGTACCCAAAACAACCCATAGTGGCTTTAGAGGGAACAACTCGTTAGGAATCAGCGCAGCAAAAAATATGCCCACCTCGTGGAATCTCTCCACCGGTACAAACATTTTGTGGAAAGTCAACATACCGCGAAAGGGACATAATTCACCTGTGATTCACGGCAATAAGCTCTTTTTTTCGGGAGCGGACGATGACGCAAGGGAACTCTTTTGTTATGAGTTAAGTTCCGGAAAGGAGTTGTGGCGCACAGCGGCAAAGAATATCTCCGGTTCGCCAAGTAAAATGCCTGACGTAATTGATGATACGGGATTAGCCGCTCCTACCGTAGCCACCAACGGCAAACAAGTGTGCGCCATCTTTTCCACAGGAGATGTCATTTGTGCCGATATGGAGGGGAAGCAACTGTGGGCCAAAAACATCGGCGTTCCTGATATTCACTACGGATACGCCTCTTCCCTTCTTATATACAACAACTTACTCATTATTCAATACGACACCCAAAACAAGCCAAGGGTAATAGCGTTGGATGTGGCCACCGGAAACCAACGTTGGGAAAAAGAGCGCCCCGAAAAGAGTCCCTCCTGGAGCAGCCCCATTTTAGCCCCCGTCAACAACAAACCCCAACTTATATTGATAGGCAACCCCGGCATATCCTCATATAATCCTGATACAGGCGCTCCATATTGGCGTGTAGCGTGTTTGTCCGGCGAACCTGCCCCCGGAGCGGCCTACGTCAACGGAATTGTCTTTGGCGCAGCCGAATACGCCACCATGGTTGCAATCAACGCTTTAGACGGTTCTATTCTTTGGAAAAACAGCGACATTCTGCCCGAAATCGCCAGTCCCGTAGCATGTAACGATTTTGTATTTATCGCCACCACCTACGGAGTGGTCGCCACCTTTGAGGCACAAACCGGTAAGTTAATCAAAACAATGGAGTTTAGTACCGAATTTGACTCCTCCCCAATTGTTGCCGACGGTAAAATCTACCTTATCTGTACAGACGGAAAGGTGTTTATTTTTTCTGCAAAGGGCGATTTCACTCTTTTGAACTCCTTTGAAACAGGGGAGAAAACTTTTGCCACCCCTGCCTTTACAGACAAAAAGATTGTGGTAAAAAGTGAGAAGGTTATCTATTGTGTGGGGGAAAAGGATTGAAAATGCAATTACCAAAGTATCCGTTGGCATCAAGCGACAAGTTAATGACCTTTGAATTTATAAGCGAAGGTCCTAATGGGCTTATCCCTAAACTTGTTCGATACCAGCCAACAAATCTGAAGGACATTTACAACCTTGCTTTTGGCGACAAAGACCAAACAACAGGAAACATTGATGATACTGTAATTTCAAACAACGGAGATGGGGAGAAAGTATTGGCTACTGTTGTCGCAACAGTTTACGCTTTTACCGACAAATATCCGGATGCTTGGATTTACGCAGTAGGAAGCACCAAATCCCGAACACGGCTTTATCGAATGGGAATTGCAAAATACTTTTCGGAAGTCAAGGAAGACTTTGAGGTGCTGGGTGAGCGAAATAATGAATGGGAGACGTTTAGAATAAATGTTGAATACGAAGGATTTTTGGCAAGAAGGAAAAATAACTATCTTTGTAACCGCTAAACAACAATAGAAATGAACGTAACAGCTGAAATCAAGAAACGGAAAATCCCGATTGTTCGGGTGGATGAGTCATTGAACGAATACGACAATACGATTCTATTTCCTGACAAATTGGAAAAAGCAAACGAAATGCTAAGGAAAATAGGGCTCCCAAAACAGTGGACGACATAAAAGCCTACATTCAAAAAGATTGTCGTTGACAGTGAGAAGGTTATCTATTGTGTGGGGGAAAAGTGACCTTTTTCAGGTACAGAATGGCATCAAGTGAAAAAATATTTGTAGCTTTGTAAAAAGCAAAAGTATGATTACTGAGGGGAGCGATATTTCACTTGAATTGGCACATAAGCTGTTACAATTCACTGATACCGATATTTTTCTCACCGGAAAAGCGGGCACCGGAAAGACCACTTTTTTGCACCACCTCCGAGAAAACTCTCCCAAGAGAATGGTTGTGGTGGCTCCGACAGGAGTTGCCGCCATCAATGCCAAAGGAGTTACGATTCACTCATTTTTTCAGTTAAAGCTAACACCGTTTGTTCCGGGTACAAAACCCGGGAATGAGTTTTTTAGGTACAGCAAGGAGAAACTCAATATCATACGAAGCCTTGACCTGTTGGTTATTGACGAAATCAGTATGGTGAGGGCGGATCTGTTGGATGCGGTTGACCACGTCCTACGCACCCTTCGTCGGAATGTTTTGCCCTTTGGCGGCGTTCAACTGCTGATGATTGGCGATTTGGAACAGTTGGCTCCCGTTACCAAAGAGGAAGAGTGGAGTTTGTTGAGCACCCACTACGAATCGCCATTTTTCTTTGACAGTCAAGCATTAAAAAAGACATCATACGTGTGTATAGAACTTAAAACTGTTTACCGTCAATCGGATGAGCACTTTATCAATATGCTCAACCGCATCAGAGAGAACAAAGTAAACCACGCACTTTTGCAAGAGTTAAACCAAAGGTATCAACCCGACTTTCATCCGCAAAATGAGGAGGGTTACATTGTTCTGACAACGCATAATTCTCAGGCGCAGCGAATTAACAATAATCAATTGTCTAAAATAGTCGATAAAAGTTATCACTTTACAGCCACAATCAAGGGTGATTTTCCCGACTACTCTTTTCCTACCGATCAATTTTTGGAGTTAAAAAAGGGCGCTCAGGTGATGTTTGTAAAGAACGACTTATCGTCCGAGAAGCGCTACTACAACGGAAAAATCGCCATCATTACGCACATCGACGAGACCCGTATTGAAGCGCAGGGCAAAGAAGACGACCACCCGATTGTAGTAGAAAAAGCGGTATGGAGCAACATGAAGTATTCCATCAACCCCAATACGCAGGAGTTAGTGGAGGAGGAAGAGGGATCTTTTGAACAATTTCCGCTCAAGACGGCGTGGGCCATTACCGTACATAAAAGTCAGGGACTCACCTTTGAGAAAGCGATTATCGACGCCGGCTCCTCTTTTGCGCACGGGCAGGTGTATGTTGCCCTAAGCCGATGCAGAACCTTGGAAGGATTGATTTTGCGCTCCCCTATCACCCCCCACTCCATTATCCGCAGCGGAAGCATCGACTCATTCAATCGATATATATCTGATCACGTGCCAAAAGAACAACAGTACCACGCGCTTCGCAAAGACTATTTTGTCAAAATGGTGTTGGAACAGTTTACTTTTGACGGTTTTACACCCCGCTTTAGAACAATGCTTTGGCTGTTGAACGAACATTTCAAGAACCTCTACCCGGAACTTATCAGCCGATATCGAAGGGATGAAGAGTCTTTTAGAAACGAAATAATAAATGTATCGGATTCATTTCTGTTGCAACTGCAACGCCTTCTTTTGCAAACAAATCATCCGGAAGAAGAGCCGTTTTTACAAGAGCGAATAAAAAAAGGCGCCCTCTATTTTTTAGAAAAAAGTCAACAAATATTACAAGCGTTACTTAACTCCTCCGCCATCGAAACAGACAACAAAGAGGTTAGAAAAAGAGTGAACGAGGTGTTAAGTCATTTCAAAACAGAAGTCCGACAAAAAATCAAAACCCTCGAAGCTTGTTTAGACGGCTTCTCCGTCCCCATTTATTTAAACGCCAAGTCAAAAGCAACGGTCGAGGTGGAGGAGAAAAAAGAGAAAAAGAAAAAGAGCGAGAAGCAGAGCGAACCGATGGAGAAAGAAGAAGGCAAAAAAGGACGACGCAATCCGGCGGTTCAAGATAGTGTACAAAAAGTAGCCGTTTCTGAAGATATTCTTCACCCCGAACTCTACGAAAAGCTCCGTTCCTGGCGTTTTGCTTTGGCTAAGAAACAGAGCGTCCCCGCCTATGTGATTCTATCTCAAAGGGCTTTGATTGGCATTACCAACCTGCTCCCTCAAGATCTTGAACAACTGCTCCAAATTTCGGGAATCGGAAAAGTGACCGCCTCCCGTTATGGCCAAGACATTTTGAACATGGTGAAAGAGTGTGTTCATCTGCATGGATATGCCGCAACCCCATTCCGTAACAAAGCTTGAGTATCAGCGCATGTTTAGGATTGTTTACCTGCGCAAAAATCTTAGCAATATCCCCCTTACTAATCACCTTTGGTAATAACGACCTCTTTTGCGGACGAGGAATCTCCACAAAAAACATCTTGCCACGGTGCAGCACCTGCTCAAAGTAAAACTTGATTGCGTTCATTCTGCTATGAATAATGTTTTCTGAAAGTTGCAGTTTTGTCACACAATACAACAAGTAAGCCCTCAACCGTTCCTGCGTCAAAGTATCCACAGCAGTATCTTTAATAGCATAGAGCAATTGCGCAAGCTCAATACAATAAGTTCGAATCGTATTTGGACTATATGCCTTAAGCAAAAGCGTTTCGCGCATCCGCTCCAGCGCAGCTAAGTTTACCGGATGAATCTTCCCCATAACCTCCTTCCCCGACTCCGTTTTAGCACCATCCCCACCTCTCTTCTAATAGCATTAACGTCAGGCAAAACCCAGCATTGTTTGGTAACACTCCACCTTGCCGACGGAAATTTTGCCTTCAGCTCCTCCTTTAACCTAAAGTCATACCCAAAGTGCACCAAAATGACTTTATTATCATTATGCTCCCCAATAGAAAAGTGATAATTCAAACGATTGAACGACATGCGTATTTTGTATATGCGTTTTTGCAAAATAACAAAAGATATTTCATATACGCAGCCAAATCTACAAAACAATTGGCTGTGTGCAAATATTTAAAAAAATTGATCGATATTTAGAAAAATTATGGTTACTTTTGCGGGAAGTTAGGAGTTATACGCCATGTGGGGACAGCGCAGTGCAATTGGGAAGCAAAAAAGACAGAGAGATAAAAACAAGAAGTTGAAACAGAGAAAAATAGATGACTTAAAAAAGTGGCATGAATGGTGCAAAGATATTTTATAGATAGTTGGCTCTCGCCGTGTTCGCTGCGCTCACGCCGCATCGCCAACCCTCGCCCAAAAATGGGCTTCGCCATTTTTCGGCTTTGCCCACCCACCACCCAAGTAAGAAAATCAGTGATGGGAAAAATAGAAAATGAACAGCGTATCACGTTGAACATAAATTTGTTGGAAAGTATCTAAAAATGGAAAGTATCAATTCAGAAAAAAGATGTATTTTTGCCAAAATTTTTCAAGACAAATAAATTCTATTGAAATGACATTTATTGAACAAATTAAACAGTTGCGCGAAGCAAGCCAATTACCACAGCGAGTATTGGCTGCTGCTTTGGAAATTGATACTGCTACTTATTGTAAAATCGAAAAAGGCGAGCGTCGGGTCAGGCGCGAGCAGGTATTTATGATTGCAGAACTCTTGAAAGCAGATAAAGACGAACTGCTAACATTGTGGCTTGCTGGGCAAGTTGCCGCAGTGGTGGAAGACGATAAAGAATTGTCTGATAAGGTATTGAAGATTGCAAAAGAAATAAACTATATAAATTTATAATCATGATAACAAAAGTAAATGCAAAACGCTCAGATACTAAAGACAATAAGTCTGAGAAAGAGAAAATCATCAAATTCGATTTTAAACCTATCGAAATTCATGTGAAGAAATATAATCTAAGATTTCCGATTGACGGGATGTTCTAATTCTAATAATTAATAGCATGCCGTACAATATAGTTGTAAATTCTAATTGTAATTTATCTTGCAAATATTGCTTTGCAAAAGAGATTTTGTCAAATAAAGATTTCATCAGCCTTGACAACATCAACTATATTGTTGCCTTTCTCAAAAATAGTGAGAAAAAAGTAGTTAGTTTAATGGGTGGGGAGCCGACACTCCACCCGCAAATAATATCAATAATAGAAAAATTTAGGTCAGAAGGATTTACAATATCATTAAAATCGAATGGGCTGTGGGATGTTAAAATAAAGGAATATTTTTCTTCCTTTCCAGAAAACGAATTCTTCATATTACTGAATTTAAACCCTCCATCTACTTATACACCCAAAGAACTAGAAACATTAAACAACAACTTACATCACGTAAGAAATCAAAAACTTGTATTTAGTATCAATATTGATAAGACGAATTTTGAGTATGATTACATTTTAAAATATGCAACAGAGACAAATGCCAAATATATTCGATGGTCTTTTGCTCACCCAATATTTGAAAAAACTAAAAAGCAAATAAACCAAACATATTTCCCAATTACACAATACAAATCGGTTTCAGATAGAGTTGTTGAATTTATTAAAAAAGCCAATCATTTAGGCATTATGACACTTGGAGACCATTCTGTAATAAGATGTATGTTCAATGAAAAGCAATATCAAGAAATTTTAGAAAACAATGGTGAGTTCAACAGCAAGTGTGAAGGCTCAATTGATATATTTCCTGATTTACAAGTTATTTATTGTTTGCCAATGTATTCTCTTTTTGAAAAACAATATTTGAATGAATTTGAAAATATGGATATGCTGGAAATGTTTTTTGAGTCTAGGGTTAATATGTTAAGAAAAAAAGAACTACCATTCAAAGAATGTTATGAATGTGAATATCACTTGAGAAAAGAATGTCATGGGGGCTGTTTATCTCACAGGATTTTCTCTACTGAATTGCTTGACGAATTTCACATGAATTGGAATTATAGCAATATCAAAGATAAAACTATATTCATTCCATCAAATGTTAATCTGGTGCAAAATAACGAGCAATCATTTGTTATTTCAGATGATTTCAAAATTGTTATTTCCAATTTTGTTTTTGACTTTCTTACAAAAATAAGAGACACTAATTCCATAGATAAAGCAATTTCTGAGATGGATATTGATTTTAATCTCTATAAGTGTGAAATTAATAAACTTATAGAAAATTGTCAAAACTATAAAATATTAGAAATTGCTTACGATGAATAATAAACAATTAGACTATAGCTTGATAATTTCACCGAACTTAAAATTCAAGCAGTTTGGCAATTCATTTATAGTCAAAAATGTATTTAATGGGAATAAGGTAGTTTTTGAAAATAATACTGTTCAACATCTACTTGATTATTTTTCTCAGACAAGAAAAATTTCGGAAGCGTTAGATTCATTGGATGGAGATATTGATAGAAATATATATATTATAAAGAAATTAATTGAATGGGATTTTCTGATTGTTGATTTAGGTTTAATTGAACGAAGTTGTCCATTGTGTAAAAGCAATAATAATCATTTATTGATTGAACACGAAAACAATTACTATCAAAAAAGATTTAAGTATGTAAAATGCGATAGTTGTAGTTTTGTTTATCTTAATCCTGCTCCTACAGAAACAGCATTAAACTTTTTTTATTCCTTTAAGAACTACTATTCAGTAATTCCTGTAAACTCGAAAAAGAAGTTTGAAAAAAAGTTGCAAAAAAAATCTAATATACTTAGGACTAACTTACTTCAGGATTATTGCAAGATAGATGAAACAAGCAAAATCTTAGATGTTGGTAGTGGAACAGGCAATTTTGCTTCCTATCTTTCAGAAAGATATAATTGTAGTGTTACTTGCATTGATAAAGACCCACTTGCGTTATCATTTATAAATACGCACTTCCCTTCAATAAAAACAATTGAAACCGATTTTAAGCAATCTAATATTGATGAAAAATTTGATTTAATAACCATGTGGGGATATATTGAGCACGAGCAAGACCCCATGCTAACTATAAAAAAGGCTTACGAACTTTTAGAGCCGAATGGGCTTATTGTAATTGATGCGCCAAATATAGATGGAACTCTTGCTAAAAAATCGTTACATTCTTGGGCATATTTACACTCCCCTTACCATTTGTGTCATTTTGAGCCAAATACCCTTAAAAAAATTCTTGAAGATGCAAATTTCAACATAATTGATTTGAAATTTAAAAAAACAGGAGCTTTTCTTCTTAAATATAGCGACTTTGTCTTAAATTTAATATATAAGTATCAACTATTCTATTCAAGTAGTTCGGTTGATTATCTTTTTTATCTTCTTTCAAAAATATTTAGAAAAGGAGAGTCAAATTCTGATAGTAGAGTAATAATAATTGGTAAAAAAAAGCAAATATCATGAAGACTTTAACTTGTATTCTTTACATTCTCGCCGCGTTTCTATTCATTTTTCCGATTTATTTGTATAT
>JAITFU010000115.1 GCA_031281125.1 Prevotellaceae bacterium
GGATTGCTTGATGAAAAATCCCTGTTCCCTGACTATACGCTCAAGTTCTTCGATAAATTCGCCATCTTTTTGATAGACGTTGTGCATGGAACTAAATGTGATATCATCGGCATAGCGGCTGTACTTCAATCCAAAACGTTTTGCAACGGCGGTCAACAAATAATCCAATCGTTCGCAAATGATATTGGTCAAAACCGGCGATGTAGGCGCTCCTTGAGGCAATACCCGTTTCGTAACGACTTCCCAATTGCCGGATTCGTTCATTCGTTCTACTTCCATTTCATGGCAACACAACGAGGCAATCATATTTGCAATTTTTATTCTGTCGTTTTCTGCATTCAAATTAAATGGCGGATGCTGCAATCGTCCCCAAATGCGTGCTTGGTCAATTGAAGGGAAAAAGTCCTTTAGGTCAATATTATAGACGTATATATTCCCGATATGCTTTTTTGCATTTCCGACAATCGATTTATCAAGAATAAAACCATAAGCGTTTTTATGGGAGATGTAAAGCGATTGAAAAACAACATTTAAACAAGTTTGAATTGCTTTTAGACCGCTGCAAGGAGCACAAATGGTCCGCTCGCCGCCATCCTTTTTAAAGACTCGAAACTGATTGTATCTGCGTATATTATGCTTTGGATTGATGTGATAATTCAGATGTCTCATTTCAAAAGGAACACACTTCTCGCCATACTCATTTTTTTTTACAAAATTGAGCAGTTTAAGAAAATCCTCTTTGGCTTGCATCGAGGCAAAATCTTTTCTTACGATTTCAATATGGTCTTCAGACAATTTCATCTTTTTATTTAAAAAAAAGTTCTTTGAATAGTTGTTTTTGTTTTCTTTGTATATGACTGTTTAACATTTCTTTATAATATTCATAATAATAATACAATATATCTATTTTCATGAAACACAAACGTCAACAGTTCCATAATGACTAATATACTTTCAGTTATGAAAAACTTCATAACCGCCAACCGATTCTTGCAAAGCGCAACAGTTAGCAAAATCAAAATCTTTAAACAAGCAATTCAAAGAACTTTGGTGCAAAGATAGAACAAATCTGTGCACTCTTTCTGCACAAAAGTAAATAATCTTTTGTTTCTTTGTATCTTTATTGAAAAAAGTCACCATGGCAACCAACAAAAACGCGCAAATACGTTACAAGATACTTGATAACTGCTTCAGAAACAGTGGAAGAAGATATTTTATCGAAGACCTGATTAGGGAATGTAACAGAAAATTCTCCGAAATTGATCCAAATTCAAAGGGTATCAGCCGCAGGCAAATATTTGACGATATAAGCTTCATGGAAAGTTCCGAAGGGTGGGAAATTGATTTATTAAAATTGAAAGACGGGAAAAGAGTTTTTTATCGCTATGCCGATACAAAATTCTCTATCAACAATATGCCGCTGAATGAATCGGATATTAACCGTTTGCAAACCGCGCTGCAAACCATTTCTCAATTCAAAGGAATGCCACAGTTTGAGTGGATGTGCGAACTAATACCCAAATTGAAACAAGGCATTACAGATATGTATTCTCCTGTAATCATGGAGTTTGAGAATAATCAAGATCTGAAAGGGATTGAACATATTGGCACACTTTATGATGCCATCGTTTATAAAAAAGTCTTAGCTATTAACTATTTGCAATCTTTTAAAGAAAAGGTGCTACTGACCATTCATCCCTACTACCTGAAACAATTCAACAATCGCTGGTTTCTATTTGGTTACAATCCTGATAAAGAAAAATACGATTGGAATCTTCCGTTGGATAGAATTACTTCCATCGCCCAAATCCAAAAGGAATATATTCCAAATTCTGCGATTGATTGGAGCGAATATTTCGATGATATCATAGGCGTAACTAAACCAGAAAATGCTGTTTCCGAAAAGATCACTCTGCACTTTTACGATAAAACAGCGCATTATATCGAATCCAAGCCTATACACGGCTACCAAAAACATAGGTGGTTAGACGACACTACGCTTGAGGTTCATTTGGAACTGATAATCAATTATGAACTCGAACGATTGATACTCTCGTATGCCGACAGTACGAAAGTCATTCAACCACAATCGCTGGCTGACCGGATAAAATTGAGGTTAAATAAGGCCAAAACTATTCATTTTGACCTCTTAGAAGCGGAGGCAGGACACGAACAAGCATCTTAAACAACTAATAATTAAGCTGTAACTATCCTGCTTTTTTTTCTTAGTATTCCAGTGAGTGAAAAAATTTGGGGCATCTATATAAAAGTATGTAAACTGTTTTGAAGAAGATAACTATTTTTCTATCATTTATGTCTATTTGACAGATTTTTTTAAACAAACGGCATAAATTTGCCCTATTGTATCTTCCACACACTTACTTTTAGAATTCTATGTAAAGTAACTGTGTAGCTTGTCACATTCCAGAGTAGTCAAGGACCAATTTATGCTTCACCAAGAATCCATTCCCTAAAACCCCTGCTATTGCTTTACTCCCTTTTGAATGGAAATAAGGGCACAGGCTGGGGTCAATGGCAAAAAGCTCTGAATACTTTTTGCTATCAAGGGTAAAGTCAAGTTTAATCATATCACAGACCTTCCTCACTCCATCCTTGCATACAATCCTTTTCTTTCCTTTTTCTTGGTATGTGGCAGTAACAGGAAGATATAGAGCAAGAGGAGGAGGTAAAACCATTTCTTCTGACTCTAATGGTGGCATAACCCATTCCTTATAAAAGCAGGGGTCAAGTAGATTATGCCTAACACTTGTATCAATCAGGAAATTGAATCCAAATTTTGCTTTTCCATGAAGCTCAACATAAAGAGTTGGAATCCCCAACTTTTTATCTAATTCTCTGATACCGTTTATTATAATTTGTTTCACTTTTCTAAATGTTTTTATTGCAAATGTACACTCCAATCTTCTTTTTTTTAAAAAAATTATTTAGCAAAGTGATTATTCAGAATTAGACAATGCCCCATTCAAGAGTTTTACTCACTCCTGCATACCAACTGATTAATCCATCAAGGCAATTATGAGCATAAGCCTCAACATAACGCGGCAGTAACGGGAATCCCACTTTGCTAATATCCCCATTTGTCATAGAAATCAAATCACTCTTTATTGTCTCTAATGGTCTATCTCTTAGATTCCTACTATCCTCTCTTACAATATCATACTGATACTTTGCAGCTTCATCAAAATTGGTAAAGTCTCCCATTTGTGGGTATCTTTTTTGCATCATTATTCTCCACACAACACCATGCCTATTATTGACTTGAATTTCAAGGTGGTGTTTAACAAACTCTTCAATAGTCCCTCTAAAGTTATCAAGTATATAGCCTTGCCAAATATATTTTTGATTAACCCATCTGAGGTCTCCAATTGTTATTAGATACAAATCTTTCTTGATTTGTTCCAATGGTCTCTTGTGAACACATCTATCATCCTCTTCAATATCTCTGAAAATGTATTCTGCTGCCTCGTCTATGCTATTAAAAAACATATTTTTCTCTTTAACAGGCTGCTGCTCTTTTGTCTTCTTTTTCCAAAACATAATACCATTATTTTGTTTAAATTATTTTATGAGTATAGTTACTCAATTCCTGCAAGGCTTGCAAACCAATCATTGGTTTCAAAAATCACTAACGCTCTGTCTAACTTGATCTTCTTATAATCGGCTTTTTCACCTGTAATAAAATAGTTTTGGGACAACGATTCGTCAAACTCTTTGAGAAAGGCCTCCCTTATTCGTGAACATTTTTCATTAATTGAGTTCTTGGATGGGTCTGTTACATCTTCTATACTTTTGTTCAAATCCTCAATATTGGTTTTGGGACTGATTGTAAAGTAGATGTTTTTCAATTCCTCTTTGTAGTCCGATAAATTTTTGAAGAGTATACCTTCCGGATGCCTTAGAAAGAGGATAAAAACGGCTTTGGGTAAAGGCGTTAAAAAGATTTCCAAATGGTTGTAATCGGGCAACAATATTCTGTAATCTTTGGTAATCACCATTTTGCTTAACCTCTGTTCGATATTAAAAATTGTTTTGATTGCCATTTCACTTATTCCAAGCACCCTTAACGCTTCTACCTTCGCCTTTATTTCATCCACAATTTTTATGGCTTCATAAGGGAAACTAAAATCAGCAACATCTTCAGGCTCAGGGGTACCCAAGCTGAAATACTGACCACCGGTATCACGTACATTATAAAGATAGGAATCGAATTGTTTGATAACATCTTCTTTGGTTTTGGCATCTATCTCAAAATAGCTAAACTTGTACAATTCACCTTCCATCCCTCTATACCTCAAAAAACCGGGAGGAAGCGAGTCCCTACCGCTCAAAAAATTGAACAGATTTTGTGAAGTAAATTCGGTTGTGGAGATCTGCTCCGTTTGGAGCTGAGTGTGGGGGAAGAAGTATTGGACACAATGATTTGTTGATACTCGCTTATTGATATACGGAAGATATTCCAAAGAAAAATTCCTTTTGGTTAGGTAATTGTTAATCGGCTCAAACTCTTCTATAAGAAAGCCATTCAGTAGTTCATGATAAACGTCCTCAATATAAATGATCTGCCTTTTATCAGGGGTAAAGGGCAGATTAGGCCCAAATAGGATAAACTGTGGCTTAATTTGAATCGAAGCACCTTCACTTGAGGGTTTATAACAGGGCAAGTCATCTTTTTGTTTTCGATTATTTTTATCTTCATTCTTTTTGTTCATGTGTTTGAAGAAATTATAGACCCTCATTATTAATCCAAAAGGTGAAATAATAAAAGTCAACACAGCAAGAAGAATTACTGTGAAGAAGATGAGGAATAGATAGAAATAATCGCTCCACCTATTTTTATTCTTTTTTGGTAATGCATCTATAAGCTCTTCGAAGAGTTCTCCATACATCCGCCGCGCTTCTTTAAATGCCATCTCGGAAAAAGAGAGAATAGAATAGGCAACAATAATTATTAGTAGCGTGCTCATGAAAAAAACGATGTAAATTAGGACAAAAAAAGGTCAAAATTCCTCATTTTGACCTCTTAGTAGCGGAGGCAGGACTCGAACCTGCGACCTTTGGGTTATGAGCCCAACGAGCTACCAACTGCTCCACTCCGCGATAAGGTTGCAAAGATAGGAACAATTTATGGTTTTTCCAAATATTTAATCATTTCTTCTAATGTCATTGGCTGTTGTGTGCCGTTATTCATATCTTTAAGCGAAATTATTTCTTGTTTGATCTCCTCCTCTCCAACGATGGCCACATAAGAAATGCCTCGTTTGTCTGCATAGTCAAACTGCTTTTTCATTTTGGTGCGGTCGGGATAGAGCGCAACGGAGACGCCGGCTTGACGCAGCGCTTGCATACAGGAGAGCGCGGTGATGGATTCGGAATCGCCTAAATTAACAAACATCACTTTTGGTGCATCTTGCATAGTGGAAGGGAATTTATTTAACCCCATCAACACGTCGTAGATTCGGTCGGCACCAAAGGAGATGCCTACGCCGGACATTCCGGGCAAACCAAAAACGCCGGTAAGGTTATCGTACCGTCCTCCGCCACAAATACTTCCCATCTCAAAATCGAGTGCCTTTACCTCAAAAATAGCTCCTGTATAGTAACTTAACCCGCGAGCCAGGGAGAGGTCAAAGACCACTTGACTCGTGATGCCGACTTGTAAAATCAGTCCAAAAAGAGAGACAAGCTCAGATAGGCCAACCATACCGCACTCAGATTCAGACAGGTACTCTTTGATAAAAGCAAGCTTTTGATGGGTGTCGCCGCTAAAGGTGAGAACGGGACGAAGCTTTAGGATGGCCTCTTTGGAAAGTCCCCTTGCTTCAAGTTCTGACTCAACTTCTTCTAATCCGATTTTGTCTAACTTATCTATGGCCACCGTAATGTCGGTCAGTTTATCGGGGCATCCGATTGTATCTGCTATTCCGCTCAACACTTTTCGGTTATTGATCTTAATACACACTTTTATCCCCAGAGACTTGAACACATCGTCCACTATTTGAAGCAATTCCAACTCGTTGAGTAGCGAATCGGAGCCAATCACGTCCACGTCGCACTGGTAAAACTCGCGGTAACGTCCCTTTTGGGGGCGGTCGGCACGCCAAACGGGTTGCAACTGATATCGTTTAAAGGGAAAAAGCACTTCATTTTGGTGTTGCACAACAAAACGGGCAAAGGGGACGGTGAGGTCATAGCGAAGTCCCTTTTCACAAGGTTTTGAAACGTCGGCTCCCGAATTTTGAATTTTAAAGAGCAGTTTATCGCCTTCGTCGCCATATTTACCTAACAGTGTGGTTAGATTCTCCATGGCGGGGGTTTCAATGGGGGCATATCCGTAGAGGGTAAAAATTCGCTTTACCGTATCAAATATGTAGTTGCGTCTTGTCGATTCTGTGGGGTTAAAATCGCGGGTACCTTTGGGGATGGTGGTTGTTTGGGCCATTTTATCTATCTTTGAATCGACAAATATAACTAAAAATGGACAATCGAATCGTTATTTCACTACTTGTAACTTTTTGCTTTTTATCGTTAACAATTGAAGCACAAACCGTAATCACCGGAAAAGTATTTATTGACAACAACCGTAATGGGGTGTTAGACCCGTTGGAAAAAGGCGTTTCTAATGTCAAAATTACAGACGGATTCAACTTTGTGTGGAGTGGAGACGACGGTAGCTTTTCCATTGAAGCCCATCCAAAGGCACGTTTTATATATATGTCGATACCTGCTCTTTTTGATCCGTCAGGAGCACATTATAGTCCTCTTCCCATTTTGGGAAATGTCGATTTTGGATTGATACCTCGACCTGATCAATCCTCTTCTTTTATTCAGACTTCTGACAATGAGGAAAATACTTATCGATCTTGGATGGACGAGATCAAAGCCTTTATTAAAAACGAATCGCCTGCATTTGTCATCACATCAGGAGATATTTGTTACGAGAAGGGGTTAAGGATGCACGCACGTGAATTTACATATAATAAAATGGGCGTTAGGACCCATTTGTCGATAGGAAACCACGACCTTTTGTCCTACGGGGCGTACGGCGAAGCGCTCTTTGAAGCGCTTTTTGGCCCAAGTCGTTACTCTTTTGATGTGGCCAATACCCATTTTGTGGTATTTCCCATGCTTTATGGCGACAATCCCACCGGATATAATGCCAAAGAGGTGTTTGGCTGGATCAAAAATGATTTGGATTTGGTTTCTCCCGAACAAAAAGTGGTGATCTGCTCCCATGACCTCTATTTGAGGGAGGTGAGAGGTGTTCCAATGTTGGTATATCAATCCGATACGCTCAGATTGGATAACTATCCGATTGATAGTTACATCTATGGACACCGACACAACCTAATGAGCCAACTGCTGCCCCAAACATCTATCAAGTGTTTTGGCACCGGAACCCCCAACAAAGGATCGCGCGACCACACCCCCGCCGCCTACCGGTTATTTACCCTCCACCAAGATGGATCGATCAGCAGTCAAACCCGTTACTCATTTCAAAATGCGTTGCTTTGTCCGCACGTTTCGCTCGCTTCACAACCGCAAAACATCACCGTAAACGTCTATCATTCACCTGCCGATATCTGTGAGATAGCTCTTGTAAATGGTCAAAATACCACACTCCTCCAAAAACGGTCAGATTGGAGTTGGAGCACCCAACAAAAGATTGTCATAGAACCACATACATCATACAATGTTACCGCTACCACAAAAGACGGAAGCCGATTTACCGCCCCTTTGCTCCCCTCTGATCGCTTGGTATGGTCCCTTTCATTGGGCGGTATGACCACCATCTATCCCCCTCTTTTGGTTGGAGATACCCTCTTTGTGGCCACTCACGACGACAAAATGGGGGATGGCAACCAAATATGTGCGATTGATCCGGTAGAGGGCACCGTTTTGTGGCGCTTTCGCACGCCCCTCTCGATTAAGTCGGCCTTGGCCTACCACCAAGGGAAAGTGCTTGCTTGTGACGCCGCCGGAACACTCTATGCCATAGATGCTACGACTGGAACGCTTTGCTGGGATCGTCAAATGCTCTCCTTCTCCCCCACCTCTTTTCAGCAGGGTGTGACGGCGCACAATGGCGTGGTTTATATCTGTAGCGGAAGCACGTCTGCCGCAGTCGATCTGTTAGATGGAAAAATCGTATGGAACCGGAACTTGATGCCGGTTAGCAGCAACACATCGGCTTCTACCGTAGTCTATAAAAACATCCTCCTCTCCGGCACCCATTGGACAAGCCGATACGCCCTCAACATGGAGAATGGAGAAGTGGTTTGGGAGCAGTCCGATAAGGGTTTACGTAATTGCGAGTCGGCTCCTTCCGTCTATGACGACTTGCTCTACTACGCGGGTTTTGAGTATCTTGTAGTGGTTGATCCCAAAGATGGCCAAATCGTTATGTCAGAGCGGGTATCGGGAGTGCTTGGTTCGGCCTCTACCCCCTACGTGGATCAAGATTTCATTATTACAGGAAGCTCAGACAGAGGCATATTTGCCTTTTCTCGCAAAGATCTTTCTGCTTTGTGGAACTTTTTACCACAGACAGCCCTCACCTATACCGTTGCCTACACCCAAAACGGTCAACAGAGCGTAGAAGCGTCTCCCATTGTGGTAAACGGTGTGGTCTATTGCGGGGCCAATGACGGCACTTTTTATGCATTAGATGCCAAAACCGGCACTTTCCTATGGAGTTACCACGTTGGCGCCCCCATTCTGAGCTCCGCCGTATGGCATCGTGGGTATCTTCTTTTTACCGATATGGCAGGAAATCTATACAGAATCACTCCTGCACCTCCACATTGAGCAGTAATTTAGCAATCGCCTCTGTTATTTTTGTTTCGGGTACTATGGTGTTAAACCTTTCCCAGAAATCGGCGTCATAATCAAACTTTATTAGAGAAAAAACTTTGCCTGTGGAGAGACGCTCTCTGTTAGGGAAAGAGACCACATTCTTTGTATCAATGTCACAAGTAGCCATTTCAAAAAAGGCATTCATACTCTTTGAACTTTGGAAAAGGTTCTTTTTCTTCTTTATTTTTAACTGAATATCTCCACGAACATGGTTAATCCAATAGACGCCGTTCCACTTACGGTAAGAGATTGAATAAGACATCTTTTTTACTTCGACATCTATGTTTTTGCTCTTTTTTACAACCACATTTGTACCCATCTGCTTGATATAAAGAGGAGAAATCTCAAATTCGGCTTTGAGTAATGCCATATTTTCGGAGTCAATATAGAGTAAGCCGGTGTACAACGGCTCTATTACCGTCTCTCTTTGCTCAAAGGCAATGATGTGCGCCAAACATGAATCGGTACGTTCCATACCCACACGTGTAAAGGTAAAATATTGATCTCTATCGGGAGCAAAGAAGTCGGGGGTGTGTCGGACAATATCGAGTAAAAGAGAGGCCCTTACACCCGCCTGAATCTTTACCAAAATCGAGTCGGGGTAACGGAGGTTGTGCAGATGGCGCATCTTTAACAACTTCACTTGATCCTCTTGCAAAGAACCAACTCCCCACTTATAGATTTGACACACACCCTCTGTAAATGAGGCAAACAGATTGTCCACCTCAACTCCTTCTCTGTAAAAAGAGGTAACGATTGCAGGCTCTTTTGAATAATTTTTTGCTTGATTCTCAAGCATTTCTCTGATTATCTTTTGTGCAGGAACATACCTAACCACCACCTCCTGCAACTGAACGGCTATCGGATCTAAAAAAATTTCGGGTTTAACTTCGGAGAAGAGCTCTATGGGTACCGTGCAGGAGCGATAACCTAAATGCGAGAAGGATACATTTGCCTGAGCTATTGAGTCGGTGATCTTTATCGCAAATCTTCCATCTAAGTTGGTGACGGTTCCCGATCCCGTAGCCTCAAAAGAGACAGAACAGTAGGGTATCGCCTCGTTTGTTCTTCGATCCTTTACGTATCCTTGGATGGTGTTGTTCTGCACCAACGATTCTGCCAAACCCTTGGACAACAAAATATGTGTGCCGATCACCCTCATTTGCAGCTCTTTCTCCCCTGTAACTTGCAAAATAGCATCCCTTAGCATATAGGTACCTGCGCTAATTTTTGTTCTTTTGTTGTTGTTCACCACACCTTTTTCGTAAATAAACAGTATGCCGGAACGCTCTGATATATGACTAAGGAGCTCATATACAGACCCCTTACTCATTTCGACTGTCACCAAGCGATCCAATTCGTCAGCTAATGCCAACAACCGAAAGCAAAGAAGAAACAAACCGATCAGAGCCCAACGTTTCACCTCTCGTTTAAATAGATAATATTCTCACTATTTGCCATATTCAAGCCCAACGCATCGCAGAGAAGCATTGCAACCTCTTCTATACTACCCAAATCGATGGAAACGGTAAGGGTGCGCTTGGATAACGATTGACCTTGGATGGCAAGCAACGTCTCTTGATCTCCATACGCATTTAGAATCTGAACAATATGATCAAGGGGCTCGTCAATAAAGTGCATCCGAGATATTTCCTTTGTTGAAACAGTGACTTGGCCTTGGATGTTGCTTTTTTGCAGCAAATTTGCAACCAACTCTACCTGCTCTCCCGCTTTGGCAAAAAGTTTTTGTTCCTCATTTTTAAGGGAGAGCTGCACACTGCCGCTCCTCACAGTTATTTCAAAGAGGCACTCCTGATCGGCCCTAACAAGAAACGATGTTCCTATCACTTCTACATTAATATACTCTGTCTCAACAATAAACGATCGTCCAAACTCCTCTGCCACTTCAAAAAATGCCTCGCCGTTGAGTTTCACTTCTCTGTGATTAGAAGAAAAATGCTGAGGATATGAAAATTGACTATTTCCTGATAAAAGTACCACAGAGCCGTCAGGTAGTGTAATAACCAATACCTCACTTTCGTTTGGATTGACAACAGAGACGATCTCCATATTAGGAGAGGATGAGTTTGGCCAAAAATAGGCCGTTATCCCAATACAGAGTGCGCAAAAGAGGGCAGCGACACACCACTTTACAAGAGGATGGACTCGTCTTAGGACAAAAACCTCTTTATTATGAATCATCTCTCTATGGATCAAATCTTGGGCAGAGAGGCGTGCGTATAAAGCATCCCACGCACCATCCACATTTGGTTTCCATCTTTTTTTATTGTTATTCATTAGCTATCTTCTTTATTTTTAATTATATCTCCACTATCCGGCATCCAATCCGGCCTTTAGCGCCTTTATTGCTTTATGCATCTCAACCTCGACTGTCTTTACAGAGATCGATAGTTTTGTTGCAATCTCCATATACTTATCTCCACCAAAACGATTCATACAAAAGATTTTACGACGACGATTCGGAAATTTATCCATAATCTCACTTATCCTATTTTCACACTCTCTTGCTTCCATGATAACGTCCGGTGAGGCAGCGGTATAACCTTGGTGGTGAACCGTCTTGATCTCTTGTCTATAACGTTCTCTAACGCGCAAGTGTTCAAGATAGTGCAACGCCTTGTTGCGGATTGCCTCGTACAAATATGATTTTACCGAAAGATCGATGTCTATTTGTGCGCGATCTTTCCACAATTTGTAAAAAAGTTCCTGCACCAACTCCTCCGAATGGTCGGGATTGTTTGTAAAACGATGTGCATAACCACACAAGGGAGCGTAGTAGCGTCTGAACAACACTTCAAAGGCTTTGACACTACCTCCCCTTGCTTGGTGGAATAGCTGCAAATCGTTATTTAACATCGTCGACTAACGCTGTTGTCTTTTTAGCTTAGAGACTGCTGATTCCAACGATTCGGTAGGTTCAATGATATTGTATGCGCCCCAAAAGTTTTCATCGTAAAAATGGCTCACTTTGGTACTCAATGACTCTGACAAACCAAAAGCGCTGCTTCTGGAGATAGGCATAAAGTCGCGATCAGAACGCTCGGTAACAACCATCTCGCTAATAGCCGTGTAATTAGTCGAAAAGAGGCGTCTTTTCCAATCGCAAGAGAACTTCATTTCGTTTCTAATATAACTTAAATGGGTCTTGCCATCCAGTTGTTTATAGTTGACCAACACATAGAGTTCGGTAGGTTTAAAACGCATTCCGGCAGGTTTTTTTCTTAAAATCGCTTCGGTCGCCTTTCCTATATTGCTCATATCCAAGAAAAATTCGGCGCGGGTAAAGGCCAATGTCTCTCTATCGATATAAAATGTGCCAAAATGTAGCGCGTATGGCTTCTCTACCACAGGTCTAAAACTCACCACATATTGAGGTCGAGCGTCAATTACCGTAGCCGGCTCCATCTTAAACTGTACCAACGACCGTGCCTCTTCATCCAACAAAAGATCGGTGTTTTTCACCACATCCAAAAAGATCGATATATTGGGTCCACCCAAAATCCGCACGCCCAGCGTATCGCTCGGCTTGGTGCTCACTAACTGTCGCCCCTTAACAATCTGCACTCTATCTCTCGTAACCACCCCATCTCCGTAAGCAGTCTTATTGATACTCATTACCGCTTCGGAGACATTAATAAAACGACCACGTTTTTGTGCCGTCTCGCGATAGAACCCCGTTAAGAGTATGGGAGAGACGCTATAATTGGTTTGTATCCTTTTAACAGCCTCCTCCACAAGACGTAACGCATCCCAACCCTCTACCACCGCCGGATCTAACGTGTGAACACCGGCAAAAAGGAAATAGATGCCGTTGAGTTTATCGGTCTTTTCCTTTACGGGAATACGAATGCTCACATATCCCATACTACTGATTAACACCTCATTTACAGCAACATCTTCTCCAATTTTAAGCAAAAAGAAGCCATCCTGATTGGTCACCGTTCCAATGTTTGTTCCGGGAACCGAAATATCGATAAAGGGAAGCGTCTTTTTGGTAACCTGATCCCTGACCACCCCGCTAATGGAGAAGAAGTTCTCCAAAGGCTCTTGTGCCAAAAGGGGAGGAAGCTGAATCATAGATAATAATAACAGACTTATAATAAGTCGTTTTGATTTTTTAATAGTTGTTGTCTTCATCTGAGAATTATTTTGGTTTGTATCTATGACCGATGAGATTAAAAAAACCCTATCGAAAGATGAGCAAGGTAAACGATTTTTTCATATCTTGCGGCTTAATATTTTGATGGGCGAAGTTAGAAAAAAAATCATTATCAATATCATTATGACCAATAAAAACGAAAGTTATCTGAGCAGAAGGAAGTTTTTGGGCTCATCGGCCCTTGGATTGGCCGGAATAACCATACTACCCGGGTTTACTTTGCAAAGAAAGACCCAAAAAAAGATTCGTCACGAACATAAGTATGCGCATAAAGAGATGACTCATGACATCTCCGAATGTGCAGAAACAAGGTGGCTTAACAAAAAAGTAGAAAGCTATATCACGCTCCATTCGGGCAACGGCACCCAAAATGTATCGACTTCTGGTACTGCCACACTTTTGACTTCCAATGAGATAATATTTGAAGAAAAAAATTGTATTTGCCTTACCGTGGATACCAAAATCGAGAATATTCAACCAAGACCCTCCTGCGGAATCGATTTCACTTTCAAGAAGATCGATTTGACACCTTACAACCGGATTTCGGTGTGGCTCTACCCTGCATTGACCGGTTTTCAAAATTTTTACTTCCATATTTCGATAGGAAATCCCGGAAAAAGCCAGATGCACGCTCCCAGTTTGCTCCCCAATACATGGAATCGAGTTACTTTGGAAATAGCTGATGTGGAGCGCAATGCAGTAGAGAGAATGACCATTTCTCCCTTTTTGGGAGGTTGTCCGCCGGAAGCGTTACCTCAACTGAAACTCTATATTGGTGAAATCAGGGCAGAAAAGGTGGATGCCGATGATGACTATGGATGGGAACTAAAAGATCGGATTGCTTATTGCCATAGCGGCTATTTACCTAAAATGAAGAAGATTGCGATTGCCCAAAATGTAAAAGATAAAAACTTTAGACTCTATGACGTTAAAAACAGGTTGGTTTATGAAACGCCGGTACATAAGACCGATCACGAATCGGGCACTTTTTATGAACTCGATTTTTCTGATTTTTCTACTTGCGGCACCTACTACATTAAGGTGGACGACCGTCAAACCAAGCCTTTTGTCATTGATGATAATGCTCTTGACGGGTCAATTTGGAAGAGTCTCCACTTTTTGCGCTCTTTACGGTGTGGAGAAGATGTAGCCGGTGTGCACAGTGCCTGCCATTTAAACTGCAAATCGACTCATCCCCAAACACAAGTGACCGTTCCCAACTTTGGAGGTTGGCACGATGCAGGTGATCTATCTCAGTTTGAGATATGTACAGCAGAGATGGCGCAAGCCGTTATCGAATTGGCACTTAAAGTCAAAGAGAGGGACCAAAAGCTCTACAATCGTTTGTTAGAAGAGGCAAAAGTGGGTGTTTCGTGGTTGTTAAGGACACGTTTGGGAGATGGACACCGCGCTTTGGCTGTAAACTATGGAATGTGGCGTGACAACGTGGTAACACCGGATAATAAAAGCATCTTCACAAATCCAACTGAAAACGGACCCTTTGAGAACTTCTTGGCCTCAGCTGCCTGCGTGGTGGCTGCCGGAGCTTTCAAAGAGGTCGATTCTATCTTTGCCGACTGGTGCCTGAGGGCTGCGGAAGCAGATTTTGCTTTTGGCAAAGAAGGTTACGAAAAAGGCTTGTTTACAGTCAGATGGGGAACAAGTGTCGATGCGCAGGTATGTGGCGCAGGCGCCTTTGCTGCTGCTGAACTCTACACAATTACCGGAAAAGAGGAGTATGTAACAGTAGGCGCCCAATTTGCAAAAACGATTTTGGCATGTCAAAAGAGCGAAAACCCAAATTGGAAGATTCCGATTCGCGGTTTCTTTTACGAAGACCCCGCACAAACCAAAACCCTCACCTACGAACACCGTGGCCATGAGCAATCTCCGATTCAAGGCTTAGCCCGATTGTACGAATTGGTTCCCCGCCATCCCGATCGTTCCCTTTGGAAGAGGGGTTTAGAGTTGTATCAAGAATACATCTATAAAACATGCGAATTGGCCCCCACGTTTCATCTGCTACCGGCACACATATACGAATTAGACAAACTCAACATTGAACGTTTTACCATTCGTGGAAATGAGGCAGTTATTGCTCGCGGGTATGCCGATATTGTGGCTCAGGTAAAAGCGGGAATAAAACTTGGCGAAGGTGCCTATCTGAGGGTGCTTCCTGCCGCCTCAAGACGCGGTTTTCACGCCACATTGTTAAGCAAAGCAAAAGCAGTCTCTATTGTGGGACGCATTTTAAATGACCCCAATATGACCCAAATTGCCATGAATCAAATAGAATGGGTTTTGGGAAAAAATCCGTTTGCCTCCTCAACCATGTATGGAGAGGGGTATAACTATCACCCTTTATACGTTGCATACTCCCATCAAATGGTAGGATCGTTGCCGGTGGGAATCAAAACAAAAGGGGACGCCGACCTGCCCTATTGGCCTGTGATGAATAATGCTGTCTATAAAGAGATCTGGGGGCATACCACAGGTAAATATCTTTTTGTAATCGCTGATATAGTGTAATATGAAACGACTTGTCACCTCCCTATTATTCTTGTTTTCAATCACTTTGTGCTTTGGCCAAGAGAAAACAGAGATCCTCACTTTTGCCTTTTTGGCCGATACCCATATTGGATCGGGAACAAGCGTAGAGGACCTCACTAAATGTGTTAACGATATTAATTCACAACCATTTATACAATTTGCCATACTTGCCGGCGACATTACCGAATTTGGTTCGGATGATGAGTTGGCAAAAGCAAAGGAGGTACTTGGTTTGCTAAATGTCCCCTACTACATCATCCCGGGGAACCACGATACCAAGTGGAGCGAAAGCGGATGCAACACCTTTAACCGTATTTTTGGCGCCTCCCGCTTTTCATTTACGTCTCACGAAATGTTGTTTATCGGCTCCAATTCGGGGCCCAATATGCGAATGGGAAATGCGCAAGTTCCCCGCGAAGAGTTGGTTTGGTTGGACTCATTGGTCAAGGCAACCCACAAAGAGACGCCGATTGTATATTTTGTACACAACCCCATGGATAACAGTCTCTCCAATTGGGATCAAGTTCTTGACATTCTTTGTCAAGGAAACATTATCCTATCAATGGGTGGGCATTGGCATTCCAACACTTTTCTTATGACAGACGGCGTACCCACCGTTTTGGGACGTGCTGTGATTGCCGGAGGGCGCGGAACGGGCTACAATATCGTAACCATCGACCCCAATAGCAGACAGTTTCAAATATTGGGACGAATGGCTGGAGTACAAACAG
>JAITFU010000120.1 GCA_031281125.1 Prevotellaceae bacterium
GTCGTAAATCCATATATCGTCTGCCATACCGCCCTTATAGTACTTCCAGGTGCGAAACTCTCTAAACACACGATTGTAAGCCAACTGTGTACCATCTGGGGAGTAGCTGCAAAAACCGCCTTCGGGTAAGGGAAGGGGCGCCGACAAGCCACCCTCGCGATCAACCTTAAACAGCATCCCCACAAAACCTTCGGTACGTTTGCGGGAGCGATAGACAATCTCTTTGCCATCTGGTGTCCAGGTCATTACAATGTTATTTGGGCCCATACGGTCGCCAATGTCGTCGCGACTCAGTGTAGCGGTATAGGTAAGGCGAAGCGGTTCACCGCCCTGCGTACCCATGGTGAACACCTCTGTATTCCCATCATACTGACCGGTAAAGGCAATCGTTTTGCCATCCGGAGAGAATCGGGCAAACATTTCAAAGCCAATGTGTGAAGTGAGCCGCTTTGCATCGCCCCCAGTAATGGGGACAGAGAAAAGGTCTCCAGCGTATGTAAAGACAATCTCCTGCTCATTGGTGGCAGGAAAACGAAGCAGACGTGCCTCTTGCTGCTGGGCGTAAAGGTGCAAGGCACACACAGGCAAACACAACGTAACGAGTATGGTTCGTTGCAAAAAATTTAAAATTCGGTTCATAGACTATTATTTTAAGAAATTAATTTTTTATCTCTATACATTTTTTTAAGTTCTTCTTCTATTTCTTCAATGCTCGGCATACTGCTTTTCAGGTTATCGGGTAGCAACTTAGAGAGTTGATATTCGGAAACGCCAATGGGTTGGTTCACTACCTCCAAAGAGTACTGCACCTCAATATGGTCTTTTGTTTTGCAGATTATCATTCCAATTGTGGGTCCGTCGGTCTCTTTTTTCTTTTGATGGTTGATAGCCGAAATATATAAACCAAGTTTTCCAATATATTCGGCTTCAAATTTGCCCGCTTTCAATTCTATTACCACAAAACATCGCAATTCCAAATGGTAAAAAAGTAAGTCAATAAACCGTTCTGTTTCACCAATTTTTACGGGAATTTGCCTGCCGATATAAGCAAAGCCCTGTCCAAGTTCTAATAAAAATTTTGTGATATTGGTAGTTAGCGCATCTTCGAGTTCTTTTTCTTTGTAATTTTCGGTAAGTGCGAGAAAATCGAAATTATAAGGGTCTTTCAGAATTTGGTTTGCGAGGTCGCTTTGGGGTTCGGGTAGCAAGCGAGAGAAATTTGTAAGCGCTTTTCCCTGAGCTGAAAACAGATCGGCTTCCAAAAAGTTCATTAGTACGGCGCGGCTCCAACCGTTTTCAATTGTTTTTTGAACGTAAAAGAGGGCTTCTTTTACGGATTTACACTTGGTGAAAATCTGTACATGATGAAACCATGGAATTTGAAAAATCGGGGGGGTGGCTAATTCGTCAGCAACTTGCTGACGAATTATATCTCTTTTATTTTCTGCAACTTGTAATTCCGCAGCAAGTTGCTGCGGAATTGCTTCAACAAGTTGTTGAAGAATTGTGTCGTCTTGCGTATAAAACTGATAAAACCGTTTTATATAAAGTAAGTTTCGTTCGGAAAACCCTTGCATATCAGGAAATTCGCTTCTCAAATCTTTGCTCAACTGTTCAAAAAAACCGCTACCCCATGTTGTTTCCATTTGCCTGGCAACTATATCTTGCCCCAAATCCCAATATAAGCGCAAAAGTTCGGTGTTTACTTTTACCGCAGCCTTTATCTGACTTTGGCGAATCCGGCTTTTCAGGTCGGTAAGCCACTGTTTATAATCGTTGTCTTCTTTCATATTCACTGTCCATGAATTTTTGTAACGTTGGATAACCGTTACCCTCGTCAATCTGCCATACCGTACTAAAATCCCACCCCATGTCAACATAAGTGGCCTGCTGTTGTAGCTTGGTAACAGAAATGCTTTGACCGGTAATACGATTATTGCCTGCTATCCCATCTAAAATTGTAACCTTTATTCCATCAATCGCTCGGTTACCCTGATGTAAACCAAAATAGCTGTGACCAGTCACACGCCCAACACTATTTCTTCCTTGCAGATGGTTGTTTAGAGCCACGCAGTTGGTCACTTTACCGCCGGTAGAAACATTGCCAACCACTCCGCCAACATGAACAGTACCACTAACATTACCTCCGGCATAACAATTAACCACGCTACCATCCCAAACAACACCAATCAAGCCGCCAACATCTTCAGCGGCTCCATCAACCAAACCTGTAGCAAAGCAGTTTTCTATTTTGCTCTCAGGCAGTATGCCCCCCTCTATAAATGCCGTACTGACACTACCCACCAAACCACCCGCAAAGTCACCTGTTCCAACAACCGTACACGTGGCAAAGCAATTTGTGACAATACTGCCTTCAATTCTGCCTATCAAGCCACCAACGGAATTACCTGTTCCCGTCACTTTGCCGTCAACATAGCAGTGGGTCATGCTGCCGGATCTAAGATAGCCGGCTAAGCCACCAACAAATACATTGCCACTGACAGTACCAACAACACTACACCCTTTTATACTGCTGCCATCATCTATATAACCCGCCAAGCCGCCAACTTGATCTTTTCCGCTTACACCGGCTTGAGTTGTTTCTATGGTTAAATCCTGTACCTTTCCCCCACATATACAGCCAAACAGGCCAACATAATCGGATGAGATATCGTTGATGTAAAGCCCTGTAATCTTATTACCCGCACCATCAAAAGAGCCACTAAACCTTCTGTAGTAGCCATTTCCAATAGGAACCCAGCCTTTTCCATTGTTAGATTCAGCGTTATAATCAGACAAATCAAGGTCTGCTCCCAACTTATAAAATTTATCGGCAAACTTACCGCCATACAACGGATCTATCTGGCTTCTATTCACAAGTTCTGCCAACCACGCAAGCTGCGCTGCAGTTTTAACAATGTACGGGTCTGCTTTTAAACCGATCCCACCTGCAAAAGAGATTTTCTGTTTATCGTGTCGAGACTCCCTGAAAATATGCCTGCATCCGGATAATGTTAATCCGGTCAAAACCAACAAAAAAACAATTCGTTTACTCATCATTTTTCAATTCTAATTTTACGAACACGTTGGTTCGCTACTACTGATCCTCACAAAATCCTCCACTTTACGCGGCGTTTTGGGCGGACGAATAAAGTCTAAGGGGTACCGGATTGCCAATCGAATTAAGTACCAAACAAATAACCGGTAATGCTTAAACTTGACCCTACGCGAGGCAAGGGCGGTAAAAAATGCCAACGCAAAACTTACCAAAAAGTTGAGGAAACCGATCATCAACACCCCAAAAGTGACCCAAATCAGTTCGCCAAGACCAACGGCAAAACCCAATCCCTGTAAACCAATGGCAAAGTTGGCGGTAGAGATGGTTATATGCCTGATATCAAAGCTGATTCCAAAGATGTAGCCAATAAATCCGGCCATACCAAGGAAAAAGCCCAAGCACAGGTTTCCCATAATGCCGCCCAGATGCTTGCCGGCGTAATTGGCTAAATTATTAAGTGATCGCTTTGAAAAATAACGCTTTAGACCCGGATGCTCGCGCAGACGTTGTGGAATGTTGCCATAAACCGCCTTATTGTCAAAATAACCCGAAATAATGCCGGACAGATAGAGAAAAAATCCTGTAAAACAGGCATATAATAAACTAAGGCCTTTGATGGGGTTTTGGTTATTGAGCAGGGTTTGGGAAAAATCGGGATCGGCAATGGGATACCCAAACGCCACATTCCACAGTAAAGCAATGGCAAGTGTTAATGGAAAAACAATCAATAAGTTGCCAACAAAAGAGATCGTCTGGCTGCGCATCGTCTCCGACACCAAGATCGCCAACTTGGGTAAGTTGGGAGAATCGTCTATCTTACTGTCTAATGAGCTGGCTATGGTAGAAGCGGTCATGGCCGGTTGTTTGGTGGCCAAAGTTGCCCCTGTCACATAAATCCCAATAAACCCCATGGCGTAATTGAGGCTGTAGGCAAATCCCTGCCAAAATGGAGCCATTTTTACAAAGTGGAACAGCGCTTTGATCGTGGCAATAAACGAGATAATGAGTCCTCCTCCCATGGCAGAACGAAGCATCTTCTTATACTCGGCAGCCGTTGAAGTGATGTAGTGCTCTCCGGTGTTGCGCTCGTGTTCAGAAATTCGATAGGCTAAAAACTCAACATTTTCACGGAGCAGGGAGCGAATGCTATTCTTGGTGTTCTCATTGCGTACCACCTCCTTAAAATAGCGAACCACTTGATAAAGATCTACAATCCCCTCTTCGTTGACCATATCGATGATCAACCTCATTCGATCAATCAGCCGTCTGATGCGTAAGATTACATATGTTTGGTGAAGACTTGTTCCATAGCGATTGATTTCGTCTTGAATGTGCCGCAAAAGAGATTCGCATCTATTTAGTTCTTCTAAAAGCCTTTGCACTTCCCATTCTCGATCAAATGAGCGCAACGATTCGTCCACCATTTGTAATGTGGTTCGGTGTTCTTTTACAAAACAGAGCTGCTCGTCCTCGCTAAGACATCGGCTAATTTCTGATTCCATTCCCAAAGTGCTAATCTTTCCCGATATCACTACCAACGATTTAAAAAGGGATGCCCTTGTTTTGGCATCGGTAATCCTAAACTCAACTCCAATGAGCGTCAACAGCTCCACCCACAGAGAATCTTCAATTTCGGCAATCCATTTATAATCTTTCTTTTTATAAAACAACGAATTAATGGCATATAAAAAACTACCCTTATTCTTGAGAGGTGGTAAAATTTTGTGTTTAAATCGTTTATTCAACTCCGGAAAAAAGTGATACTCACTATCGATCCCACTCTCAATCAACACTTCGTACAAATCGGTATTTGTAAATATATGCTCCAACAGGGCACAAAAATGGGTGCGGGTATCCGGATCATTCCGTAAGTTCTCAATTAAAAGCAAGAAACAACGTTGTTTTTTGCGTATCACCTGCACCAACGACACCAACATGGCAAGGCTGTAACCTGATGTACCGCCGTCATTACGAATCACTTCTAATCGTTTTAAAAGCAACTTTTGCGACTTTTTCATTACAGCCATACGATTCAACTACTTATAGTAGCGATAAAAGATATTGCCCATACTGGTTCTTAGCCATGGGGGCCGCCACTTCCCGTAGCTTCTCTTTGGAAATCCACCCCTTTTCGTATGCAATCTCCTCTAAACAGGCAACTTTAAGCCCCTGACGTTTTTCGATCACTTCGATAAAAGTAGATGCTTCGCTTAGTGAGTCAAAGGTACCTGTGTCTAACCAACTAAATCCACGTCCAAAAAGTTGAACGTCTAACGATCCCTGTTCCAAATAGATTCGATTAAGATCGGTTATTTCTAACTCTCCCCGAGCCGAAGGTTGTACGGTTTTGGCTTTTTGAGAAACTCCTGAGGGGTAAAAGTAAAGTCCCACCACCGCAAAGTTGGATTTTGGATTTATCGGTTTCTCTTCCAACGAAGTAACCATACCATTCTCATCAAAACCTACCACTCCGTAACGTTCGGGGTCTTTTACCCGATAACCAAAAACGGTACCCCTCCCCTTTTGTTCCGCTTGCGCTCGTGCTTGGATCAATTTTTCTGTAAAGTGCTGTCCATAAAATATATTATCCCCCAATATGAGACAAGAAGCTTCGTTCCCAATAAACGACTCCCCAATCACCATCGCTTGCGCCAAACCATCCGGAGTGGGTTGCTCTGCATAACTCAAGGTTATACCAAAGTCGGAACCATCTCCCAAAAGACGCCTGAATCCGGGCAGGTCATCAGGTGTGGAGATGAGGAGTATCTCCCTGATTTCTGCCAACATCAAAACAGATAAGGGATAGTAAACCATCGGCTTATCATAAATTGGAAGTAACTGTTTGGAGACCCCCTTTGTCACCGGATAGAGACGGCTACCGCTGCCGCCGGATAATATAATACCTTTCATACACGTTGTATTAGTTTTATCAATCGTTTTACAAAGGTAATAATTTTTTACAACCGCACCATCTCTTTTAATCGCTTGTATCCGTTGATGCTGGCTTTTAGGACAGTCCCGTTTTTGAGCCATACGCGGTAGCTCTCCTTTTCGTACAGTTCAATTTTAGCCACTTGGTCAACATTAACTATATAGGATCTATGGATGCGAACAAAGTGCTGGTGAAGATGCTCCTCAAAATATTTCATTGTCTTTTCCTTTAGAAATAGACCTTTTGGCGTATGTAACCAAACGTAATCGCCGTCTGCTTCAATGTGGTCGATCTCCCGTACCGGAATAATATGAATCTGCTGACGATCTTTGACGGCAATCCGGTTCAACACCTCCAGAGATTGGTTAATATGCTCCTTTAGTTCCTCTATTTGTCTTTTATCTCCTTTATCAGAATCGATCCTAACCACCGCTTTTTGTACCGCAGTCTCAAACCGTGCTTTTGAGTACGGTTTTAACAGATAGTCCACCACACTCATCTCAAAGGCGCGAATGGCATATTGATCATAAGCCGTAGAGAAGATGATTTCCGGTGTTTCTTCGATTAGCTCCAACATCTCAAATCCGGTCAGTTTGGGCATCTGAATATCTAAAAAAAGCAACTGAGGGCGCAACTCTCTGATCATCATTATGGCGTCAAAACCATTAGTTGCCTCGCCCACAATCCGGAGGCGGGAATGGTCTTGTAAATAGTGACGAATTACCTCTCGTGCAGGCGCTTCGTCATCAACAATCAACACATCTATTATTTTCATTTTAATGGTATTTGCAATTTTACGATAAACTTTCCCTCTCCTGTTTTGGTATCAATCGAGGCTAAATGGCCATAAGTGAGACGCAATCGTTCTTTAATATTCTTTAAACCGGTTCCCGATCCTTTTCGTTCACACGCTTGCTCCTCATCAAAATCGTTGTCAATCTCCACGTAGAGTTTATTTGCCTCTTTCCAAGCCCTTGCACCAATCACCACCTCCTGAATACGCTCGTAAACACCATGTTTAATGGCGTTTTCGAAAAGAGGCAACAAAAGCATGGAGGGAATACATTCACTCAAACAATCGGGTTTTATATCAAATATATAGCTTAATTTTTCTCTAAAACGCAACTTTTCAATCGAGAGATATCGTTCAATGTTTTCCATCTCATCCTGCAAAGAGGAGAGTTCCCGTTTGGTAGCTAAAACGGTATATCGTAAATAGTCCGACAACGCAGCCAACATCTCCCTTGCCTGTTCGGGAGAACTTAAAATCATGGCGCTAACTGAATTAAGGCCATTAAACAAAAAGTGTGGATTTATTTGAGATTTAAGTACATTTAACTCTCCGTCCCTAATCACCTCATACAACCGGATTTCATTGTCGGCCTTTTCTTTAAGCTTTTGGGTATAGATGTGGAGAAAATAGATCAATACCGATATTCCCAGCAACAACACGCCTGTAACCATTCTCCAAGGTAAAGAGAGGAGCATAAAACGTAGATACGAGGCGTCTCCCCAAGTAATCAGCAACATAATCAGAAAACAAACGGTCACACAAATCAAAAGAATCGCGATTCCCAAAACCGAATAAAAAACAGCATTGGTAAACCAACTGCCAAATTTTAAACTGCCAAACCTGATCGGATACCATGCGGCTAACGTACAACATGCCAACATCAGATTATAAACCATGTAATCAATAAAAAGGTACCCAAAACCCTGTGCCGAAAAAGCATATACCACAAATGCCTGCACCATGGCAAGAAAAAGCCAGGCGCAGGCAAAGATCATTCGTGACCGATGGTTTTCAAATACCGGATGTACCATACTTATTTACACCTTATTTCGCCGCCGCCAAAAACAGACGTGACCACCAAAACCAACTTTTTATTTTCATTTACTTCAAACCCTGCCAAAGGACGCCGATCAGAAAATCGGCCAAATACCTCATGCCGCTTTACCTCTATATTCCAATCTGCCGGTACAGTTACCACCGCGCCGCCAAAAACGGTGTTGATTTCCAATGCGTGAGTCCCCTCAGCCAATTGCGCTTCACTTAAATCTAAATTGATCTCCCCAAAAACGCAGTTGACCTCTCCTCCCTTAAAATTTTTGCAATCCGATCTATCGCTACCGCCGCTAAACACATAGTTACGTTCCAAGTATCCAGATGAGTC
>JAITFU010000142.1 GCA_031281125.1 Prevotellaceae bacterium
GGCAGTACCCACCCCTGCTTCGTTCACAAATGCGGCACGGCGTGCACCAATCACAATGACCGATCCGGCCAACCCTCCGGCACCTGCTTTTAGATCAAATGCACCGCGAAAGATCGATGCAAAAACGTCGGGCACCACAGGTAAATGGGTGAGAATAATATAAAAGACAATCAAAAAGTAGAGAAGTACCATGCCGGGAACAATTTTGGTGGCTACAGATGCGATTCGGGTAATGCCCCCCAATATCACAATGGAGACCATGGCGCAGATGACCACACCAATAATAAACCTGAGAAAGAGGGTGTTTTCGATTCCTGCCGGCGTAGTAAACACAGTGGTAAAGGCTTCAGTCAATTGGTTGGCCTGCATCAGGCAAAGAGTGGCAATCAATCCAAAAATGGAGAAGAAGATGGCTAAGGGCTTCCACTTTTTACCCAATCCATTTACGATCATGTACATGGGTCCTCCCTGTACAACCCCTTCACTATCTTTTCCTTTGTAAAGAATCGCCAAAGTCCCTTCAAAAAACTTGGTAGCCATACCCACACAGGCGCTCACCCACATCCAAAAGATGGCACCCGGGCCACCCATGGTGATGGCAACAGCCACACCACTAATGTTTCCCATACCTACAGTTGACGCAATTGCTGCCGCAAGTGCCTGAACAGAACTAATTTGTCCGGGCGCATCATCCTGTTTTTTACGTAGTAACTGAACAGCGCGACCAAAATATCGAATCGGAAAATAACCCGAATAGACCAGAAAAAAGAGTCCTCCGCCAATAAGTACCAAAAACAGCGGTGTATTTAAACTTCTGCTAAAGGTGCTTAACGCATCCCCAATTGCACTAAAAAATGATGTATCCATATCTGATTCCTATTTTCCGGGTCGAACGCGCTGAATACGAAGCCGTCTGGAACCAATGATCGGGAAGATACCACGTTGTACCGTCTTTGTATCGGACAGTACATAAAAAACATCAGGATCAAATTGATTTACAATTGACTCTGCTTTGGATAGATTTTTCCGCGTCACCACAATCTGCACAATGAAAACTTGTCCGTTGGCCCCTTGTCCATCAATGATTGTGGCCCCAAAGTTTTCGCTGTTAAGTTGTTGCATCAACCCGTCGGGGGGACGTTTGGTATAAACCTGCAAAAGCTGAATACCGATTGCCAAGCGCTCTTCTACATACATCCCAACGTAACTACCTGTGGCATAACCTCCCGCATAGCAAACGTAGGAGAAGAAGTTGGTGGTATGAGAGAGCAACTCGCTGATCACAATAATCCAAATCAACACTTCAAAAAAGGCAACAAATGGAGCTAACGTTTTCTTTCCTTTGGATATAAAGATGATACGCATGGTACCCAACGTAACATCGCAAATTCGTGCAAAAAAGATGAGCAAAGGAAGCAGGGGGGAGTCTAAAAGAGGGGCTAAAAGTTCAGACATAAATATTTAATAATTAATGGGTGATAAAATTTTGTAACATTTTAATCTCTTGTGGCCACAACGTATCGTCCGGCGTCTCGAGAATGAGGGGAATGTGTGCAAAACGTTGGTCATTGATCAAACGCTTAAAAAAGGAGACTCCTAAGAAGCCCACTCCAATGCTTTCGTGTCGATCCACACGGGATCCAAATGCTTTTTTACTGTCATTCAAATGAATAGCCTTTAGATACCTAAAACCTACCGTCTGATCAAACTTCTCCCATACAGATCTATAGCCATCAGAGGTGGTAAAGTCGTAACCTGCGGTAAAGGCGTGGCATGTGTCGATACACACCCCAACCCTCGATTGATCTTTCACTTGATCTATTATTGCCGCAATGTGCTCAAATTCAAACCCAACGTTGGTTCCTTGACCAGCAGTATTTTCAATAACGGCCGTAACGCTTAACGTCCGCTCCAAAACAAAGTTGATCGATTCGGCAACAATCGACAAGCACTCTTCTACTGACGTAAGGTTTAAATGTCCACCCGGGTGAAGATTGAGCATCTTTAACCCCAAATCTTGGCAACGTTTCATCTCATCCAAAAGGGCAAGGCGCGATTGATTCAGTAAGAATGGGTCGGGATGTCCCGGATTGATCAAGTAACTATCGTGGGGCAAAATCACATCGGGGCTAAAGCCATACTCCACACAACGTTCTGTAAAGAGTTGAATGCTCTGTGGGGAAAGAGGCGGGGCCGTCCATTGCCTCTGGTTTTTGGTAAAGAGTGCAAAAGCGTTGGCACCCACCGCCGCCGCATTAAAGGGAGCATTCTCCACGCCTCCCGAAGCACTTACATGTGGCCCAATATACCTCATCGCTTTTTATCCAAGATACGATTTGAGCAATTTGCTGCGTGCGCTGTGGCGTAAGCGCCTGATTGCTTTCTCTTTAATCTGCCTTACTCGCTCGCGGGTCAAACCAAAGTACTCCCCTATCTCCTCCAAAGTCATCTCCTGCGTTCCAATTCCAAAGAAATACTTTACAATGTCCCGCTCACGCTCGGTAAGGGTGGAAAGGGCGCGTTCAATCTCCTTATTTAAAGACTCATACACCAATCCCCTATCTGCATTGGGAGAGTCATTATTCACCAATACATCCAACAAGTTATTATCTTCTCCATCCACAAAAGGTGCATCCACAGATACATGGCGTCCCGATACCCTTAGGGTGTCAGCAATTTTATCTCTTGGAATATCCAATATTTCTGACAACTCATCGGGAGAGGGTGCGCGCTCGTGCTCCTGTTCAAATTTGGAGAGGGCGCGGTTAATTTTATTGAGGGAGCCCACCTGATTGAGGGGAAGACGCACAATTCGAGACTGTTCGGCCAATGCCTGCAAAATCGACTGGCGAATCCACCACACTGCGTAGGAGATAAATTTGAATCCACGCGTTTCGTCAAACTTTTCGGCGGCTTTGATCAATCCCAAATTGCCTTCGTTGATCAAATCGGGCAAACTCAATCCCTGATTTTGATACTGCTTTGCCACAGAAACCACAAAACGAAGGTTCGCTTTTGTGAGTTTTTCCAAAGCCTCCTGCTCTCCTTTACGAATCCTTTGCGCCAATTCCACTTCTTCTTCTACAGTAATAAGTTCTTCACGACCAATCTCTTGAAGATACTTGTCTAAAGAAGCGCTTTCTCGGTTGGTGATCGATTTAGTGATTTTCAGTTGCCTCATTATGGTGTGGGTAAAAATTCCCGCAAAGTTACAAAAATTTTTTAATCATACAATTTTGCGTAACTTTGTTGCGCAATGAAACTCCATTTTTATAAATATCAGGGGGCAGGTAACGACTTTGTCATTATAGATGGCAAAAGGTGTGTGCCGGAGCTGTCACCAAAAATCATTAACAATATATGTGACAGACGATTTGGGATTGGTGCAGATGGGGTTATGGTGATAGGTAACGATCCTGATGTTGACTTTACCATGCGTTATTACAATGCCGATGGGAACGAAGGATCGATGTGTGGAAACGGAGGGCGCTGTTTGGCGGCATTTGCAGCAGGTGTAGAGAAAGAGCGTTTGGTTTTTTCTGCTGTTGACGGTATTCACCATGCAAAGGTGGTAAAACGATTTGAAGACAAATACATTATTCAGCTCAAAATGAATGATGTAAACCACATCGAATTGGTTCGTGAAGGTGGATTTTTTTTGGATACCGGATCGCCTCATTTGCTCTTTTTTGGCACAGATATTGCTGCGATGGATGTAAAAGATCGAGGATCTTTTTGGAGGAACCATCCCGACTTTGCTCCCAAGGGGACCAACGTCAACTTTGTTGAGGTAGTGGATGGAGATTCTCTTTTTGTCCGCACTTTTGAGCGAGGCGTAGAAGATGAGACTTTTGCTTGTGGGACAGGAGTTACCGCCGCTGCCATTGCCGCTTATGTTCGCTCAATTCATTGGAATATGAGCCTATCCAAAGGGATCCACACCTATTGTATCAAAACCTTGGGCGGCGATTTACAGGTGTCGTTTCAAGCTGAGGGAATGCACTTTAGCGATGTGCAATTGACAGGTCCGGCCACTTTTGTTTTTGAAGGAGATATTATGTTATGATAACACAAGAAAATTTTAGGAGAGACGCCGATGCGGTTCTTGATTGGATTGACGGTTATTTTAAACGGATTAGAGATCTGCCTGTAAAAGCGGCTGTGTTGCCAAGGGAGATATTCAACAAAATTGAAGATGAAGCACCCTTGGAAGGAGAAGATATAGATATGATATTGAGGGATTTGGATTCTGTCCTTCTTCCCGGAATCACTCATTGGCAACACCCATCCTTTCACGCCTATTTCCCTGCCAACAGCTCGTATGAGTCGCTTATGGGAGAGATGGTTACGGCTGCAATTGGTGCGCAGTGTATGGTGTGGGAAACATCGCCGGCTGCGGCGGAGTTGGAGGAGCGTTTGACCCAATGGATGGCACGCGCAATCGGGTTACCTGATCAATTCACAGGTGTGATTCAAGACAGCGCATCCTCAGCCACTTTGGTTGCCATTCTCACTGCAAGGGAGCGTGCAACCCGCTTTATGTCTAATCTTAACGGAGTTCCGGGAGGACTTCGCGTCTATTGCTCCGCACAAGCGCACTCATCCATCGAAAAAGGGGTGGGCGTTGCGGGGATTGGGCGGAACAACTTGGTAAAGATTGAGACAGACTCCGGAGAGCGAATGAATTACAAAATGTTGGAAAAAGCTATAAACGAAGATATGGAAGCAGGACTTACTCCCATCTGCGTGGTGGCTGCGTTAGGAACCACAGGGTCAGTAGCAATAGATCCAATTGATAAGATTGCTGCTATATGCAACAAATACAATGTTTGGCTACATGTGGACGGAGCTTATGCCGGTACCGCTTTACTTTTGCCCGAATACCGCTACATAGCTGAAGGAGTTGAATATGCAGATTCCTTTGTGTTTAATCCACACAAGTGGATGTTTGTGAACTTTGACTGTTCGCTCTACTATATAAAAGATCCTCAATTGCTTGTGCGCACTTTTGACATTCTTCCCGAATACCTGAAAACCGCCACACACGGACAAGTGAACGATTACCGGGACTGGGGGATACCCCTTGGACGACGGTTTCGCGCCCTCAAGTTGTGGTTTGTGTTACGTGGATTTGGCCTTGAAGGAATACGCCAAAGAATCAGAGAGCAAATTGCACTCAATGAATACTTTGCTCGAAAAATTGAAGAATCTGGACATTTCAAACTTCTCAAAGAGCCTTTTCTTGGGTTTACCCTGTTCCGTACCATTTCGGAAGACGACACAGTTACCCAAAAAGTGTTGGAGGAGGTAAATCGATCCGGAGAGATATACCTGTCCCACACAAGAGTCGATGGAACTTTTGCCATTCGTTTTCACGCTACTCAGACCTACGTTCAAAAGGAAGATATTGATAAAGCGGTGCAAACGCTCAATCGTTATTATCAAATATTTGAGACCCAATCCTAATAAGTGTACTCCCCTCTTCTACCGCAATGGGCCAGTCGCCCGACATACCCATGGAGAGGTGGCAAAAGTGTGGATTATCTATAAAAGCTGTTTGCTTTAAATGATCAAAACAGCATTTTAAGGTTTGAAATTCTTTCCTAACCTGATGGATATCTGACACAAAAGAAGCCATACCCATCAATCCGCAGATTGTGACCGAAGTAAGGCTATGAAATTGGGGGTCGTTTACTAGTTTTTGAACTTCCTCCCACAAGAAACCTGTTTTGCTCTCTTCTTTGGCAATGTGTATCTCTAACAGGCACTTTTGAAGAGTACCCTGTTTGGCCGCTTCTTGATTTATGGCATAAAGAAGTCGTTCTGAATCAATTGAGTGAATCAGGTTGGCTTTTCCTGTCACCATTTTCACTTTGTTGGTTTGCAGGTGCCCAATAAAATGCCAATGAATGTCCTTTGGGAGTTGTGCCCATTTGGAGAGAAACTCACTTGCACGGTTTTCCCCAAAGTGGCGCTGTCCGGTAGCGTATGCCTCCATTATGGCTTCGGGTGGCTGCAATTTAGAAACTGCCACCAATTGAACATTTGGCGGCAGTTTTTCTTTTATCGACGCAATATTGGCAACGATCATTTTTTACGTTGTTGTTGTGCTCGTTGTTGTTGAAGTTTGTATGCTTCGTCTAAACGTTGTTGAAACTTTGACTTAGGCTTGGCTGCCTGAGGCGCATTGGCTTTGGCATGCAACTGCGCCAAAATCTTTTTGTCGTCAACAAAGTACTTACGTATTACCCAGGTCTGTAGCATGGTAATAACATTGGAAAGCATATAGTAGTAACTCAGACCGCTGGAAAAGTTATTACAAATCACCACCATAAAGATAGGCATAAAGTAGAGCATCATGCCGTTCATTCCGGGCATCTGTTGAGAGCCTGTATCCATCTGTCCCTGATTTATCTTTGCATAAAAATACATAGAGATACCCATCAACAAAGCAAAGAGGCTCACATGATCTCCATACATTGGAATGGAAAAGGGCATATTCCAAATGGAGTCATAACTGCTAAGGTCTGTAGCCCAGAGAAATCCTTGTTGTCGCAACTCAAACGAGGTGGGGAAAAAGCGAAACATGGCAAAAAGGATCGGAATCTGAAAGAGCATGGGGAGGCATCCGCCAAACATATTGACCCCTGTCTTCTTATATAGCGCCATGGTCTCCTGTTGCTTTTTAATGGCATCCTCTTTTTTGGGGTATTTGGCGTTGATCTTCTCCACTTCGGGTTTTAACACCCTCATTTTGGCTGTAGATAGATACGATTTATGATTGGGATAATAGAGGACGATCTTAATTATTATGGTCAGAATCAGAATGATGATACCATAATTACGGATATATCGACTTAAAAAGTCAAAAATCGGGATGATAAACCACTTGTTAATCCACCCGATTAGCCATCCTCCCATAGGCACAATACCCTGAAACTCATTTCCATAACTCTTTAACGTATTGTAATGGTTGGGACCAAAATAGAACTCAAAAGGAATGGGATCCTCGGAAGTGGAGTCAAATCCAATTTGCAGATCTGCATTGCAGTACATTAAGAGGGACTCGGGATCTTCGGGAGGAAAAAAATGAAAAGCCAAATCGCCGGACGTAAAATTGCGGGGGGCCATCAGAATGGCAGAGAAGAACTGTTGCTGAAAAGCGATCCACTCTACTTTGGTCTTTAACAGCTCTTTACCTTCACTTTTGCGGATTCCTAGATTTTCCACTTTAGGATTGCCCGGATATTTATAGGCAATGGTGGAATAGTTTTTCTCGTTGTCATAACCCTTTTCTGAGCGGGGAATCTGGATACACCAATGAAGGTCTAACTGATTGGTATTCCGAGAAAAGAGAGGTTGCATTCCTACAAAACGAACGTCAAAGTCCACCTTATAGGAGCCTTCGGATAACGAATAGGAATACTCAATATACGCCAACGTGTCTAGATAGAGGCGCATTTGTAGGTTTTGTCCTGTTTGAGGTAAAACGGGTGTAAAGAAAAAATGAGCTGTGTTGAGTTGTTGCTGGGTATAAAACTGCAACGAAAAGTCGTTTTTGGCTCCTTCAAAAAGTATAATCGGTTTGCCATCAAACGTTTCATAATTCTTTATCTCAACCGAATAGGGTTTTGCTCCATGATTGGTAAACTGAATCCTGAGTAAATCATTTTCTAAAGTAAAAAATTGTTCTTTCTGATTACTCGCCTCGTCCAAGTGAGTATTTCCATAAATTTGTATATTAGGCGCAGTTGATGGTGCCGACGTTGCCACAGGTTCGTGGGCAACACTACTTTGTGTAGCCTCCGGATTCTGCTGTCGGAGCAACTCCAACTCAGCGTCAAACTTTATTTGTTCAACCCTTTTTAATGAGTCAAGACGTTGCTGCTCTTTTTGCTGCTCGTTAACAATCTTTGAGTTATATAAAAAGAAACCAACTAAAATTAAGGCAATCAGGGTAAAGCCAATGGCATTGTTCTTCTTCATAACTTCTACTCAAACTGTTTGTCCATCGTCTTAATCTTCTCTTCGAGCAACATCAGTTCTTCTTTTGCCAAAGATATTTTATGGTTCATATCGGCAAGCAGCGTATCGGCGTTTTTAGATTTGGTAAAGAAACCTAAATTATTCTCCCATAGAGCAATATCCGATTCCATCTGACGGAATTTGTAGAGGAGTTTCTCCCTCTCGGAGCGGAAAGTGCGCTCCTGCTTCCCGCTGACGTGCATGTCATCGTTGCGTCTTTTAAATTTATTGGGCCTACGCTCCCCTTCTGCTGCACGTAAAGTGCTAAAACCAACATCCAATGCCTTTGTATATGCAGTTTGAATCCGCTCTTTATCCTTTTTGGGTACAAATCCAACCTCGGCCCAACGCCTTTGGAACTCCTTGAAGGCGGTCAAGTCGTTGTTACTGTCACTGGTATGCTCGTATTTGCGAATCTCCTCAAGAATGGCCTCTTTTCTCTTTAAATTATCTTCGTAATTATCGTCAACTGCATGAAAATGTTTGGCTTTATTCTCAAAAAAAGCATCGCAGGCAGTACGAAAACGTTTCCAAACCAGATCAGACTGTTTACGCGGAACAGGGCCTGTCTCTTTCCACTGTCGCTGTAAATTCATCAGCAAATCGGATGTTTTTCTCCACTCATCGCTGTTTTGCAACGCCTCTGCCTGTTCGCACAAAGCAATTTTACGATCGTAGTTATCGTGCATATCGTGCTTGTATTGCGAATAAAAGTGTCGTTTTGCATCGTAAAATTTATTGCATGCTACACGAAAACGATCATACACCTTTTGATTGTCCTTTTTGGACGCAAAACCAACAGTGCGCCACAATTTTTGAAGGTTCTCCACCTCTTTGGAGCGTTTATTCCACTCGTTTGCATCGTTGGACTCAACGTTTATGATCTCTTCGGCCTTTTCGCAAAGGGCTATTTTGGTCTCGTAATTTTGTTTTTGATTCTCTTTTTGCTCATCAAAATAGGCTTGATGTTTTTTATTGATGGCAGATGTGGCCGCTTTAAAACGGTTCCAAATCTGTTCGCGGCACTCTCGAGCCACAGGACCCGATTCCCTCCACTCTTCGTGCAATTTTTGCAATTTGCGAAAAGCAGACAAAATGCTCGACTCCACAAGCAGCTCTTCTGCTTTTTCACAAAGGATTGTTTTTTGTTCTAAATTCTTCTTAAAGTCAAGATCTCTAAGTTCATTATTAATCTTGACGTAATCGTAAAACTTTTCTACATAGTGCTGATATGTATCCCAAATATCTTTGGTGTTGCCTATGGGAACCGGCCCCACCTCTTTCCAACGTGTTTGCAAATGTCTAAATTCGGGAAAAGTATGGTTCAAATCTTCCTGTTTTTCGACCAAAGCCTTTAACTCATCGATAATGGCTTGCTTTAGTTGAAGGTTATGCTCTTTTTGCATCTCCAAATGCTTAGCATACTCAATACGTAAAGACTTATATTTGGCATACATGTGTTTAAAAGCATTCTCCTCGTCTTGGTATAAGAGTTTCTCCTTAGGACCATTATCTGCTATTGTAGCGGTATCTGCGACTTCAATTACTTCGACATCTTCGACTTCTGCATCCTCTTCTCCCTCAATCCCAACTTCGTGGTCATCAGGTGGAAGATTTTCTCCTCGCTCTCTTCGTAACCCCTTGTAGAAAAACGACTTAAGAAGCTCGGCATTTTTCATCAACTCTGTGGAATCTTTTTGGTTTAACAATCTGTCAAACTCCAAAAGGATTTCGGGCAGAGAAAAATTTGAAAAATTATGCACAGCAGGAGCCTCAGTAGGTGCCTCTTCAGCAACAGGTTGCGGAGTGTCTTCTTGGTCAGATGCCACTTCGTTAATCGTAGTTTCTTCAGGCAGTTGCCCTTTGAATTGCTCCTCGGGAGCAGGGATCGTGTTTTCTTGGTCCATAAAGCGGGATAAATAGTGATTCAAACTGCAAATGTATAAAAAAAAGTGGCATACGTTGGTTTTTCTCCAAATTTGTTCTAAATTTGTTGCCAATTCATAAAATATGCGTATCGATATTATCACTGTACTGCCCGAATTATTGGCTTCGCCATTGAATCATTCTATTGTTCAACGAGCTAAAAACAAGAACCTTGTAGAAATCTTTGTTCATGACCTTCGACTTTTGGGAAAGGGTAATTACAAACAAGTCGATGATTACGGTTTTGGTGGAGATGCCGGCATGATTCTGATGGTTGAGCCGCTCTATAGACTGATCACCTCTCTTACAAGTGAGCGTTTATATGACAAAGTGATCTATCTTACGCCGGATGGAACATTGTTTGATCAGCCTGCGGCCAATCACCTCTCCTGCCTCCAAAACATCATCTTGCTTTGCGGGCATTATAAGGGCATAGACCATAGAGTTAGAGAACATTTGGTTACGCACGAAATCTCTATTGGAAACTATGTATTAAGCGGTGGAGAGCTTGCAGCATCGGTAGTTGTGGACGCCATTGTGCGCCTGATCCCCGGCGTTTTATCGGACGAAACTTCGGCATTAAGTGACTCTTTTCAAGATGGATTGCTGGCGCCTCCCATCTATTCGCGCCCCGCCGAGTTCAATGGGTGGAAAGTACCTGAAGTGTTGCTCTCAGGCAATCCCAAACTGATCAAGGAGTGGCAAGAGGAGCAGTCTATGGAGCGGACAAAAAGATTGAGGCCTGAGTTGCTAAAAGGATAGAGATCAGGCTAAAACCCAAAATCAATGTCTTCAATCCCGTGTTGCTCTTCCACAACCGGAGGCAACGCTCTTTCGTGAATCGGTAAACCCTCTACCACAATCGCTTTGGGGGTTGCGGGGCAAATGTATTCGCATCCTCCGCAACCAATACAATATTCATCGTCCACCACAGGCTTTCTAAGACCTTGAGTGCCAAAGGGAACCATGTGAACTGCTTTGGTGGGACAATGTTCGTCACAAGCACCGCAATCGGTTTGATCTTTGAGCGCAATGCAGTGCTTGAGCGTTAGGCGTGCCTTGCCAATCCTGATCAACTTCTTTTCCTCTAAAGGTACGCGCTCCAACGCGAGGGATGGGCAAACCTGACTGCAACGGTTGCAGTTATAAGTACAAAAACCATTTTGGTAGTTTATTGCAGGTAACATCCATCCATCAAGACCGTACCCACGAAAAGTGGGTTGAATAATGCGTGTAGGACAAACCGCTACACACGCTTGACAGGCGGTGCAAAACCTTTTTAGGTGCTCATGGCTTCGGGCACCGGCAGGAGCAATAGTCTGCCTATTTGATACTTGATGATTTTTTGTATCCACAAACCGATAGAGCGCTACTGTACCTGCCAATCCGGAGAGGGATGTGATGAAATGGCGGCGGTTGGATGGGTGTGTCGCAGGTCTCTTCCAACAGAAAACGTAACGTACTGCTTGTTTCTCGTTACAGGCAATCAAGCAGTTAAAGCAGGAGACGCAACGACTGTGGTCAATCTGCTGCCCTTTACTGTCGATACACTCTGCCTTACAGACAAAACTGCAACGCCCGCAACGATTACACCCACTATTATCGATTAGGGGACGAAAAGCGGCATATTTTGAGATCAGCCCCATAAAAGAACCAACCGGACAGATAGTGTTACAAAAAAGGCGGCCCCTAAACGCGCTCATTCCCACTACTGTAACAAAGATAGCAATCGGCAAAATCCACCCCAATAGAGACCCAACACTGTAACTCTGAAAATAATAAGTATCCGGCCACAAATAGTGTAATCCGTTGTGACAGGCATAAAAAACCGGCTTAAAGAGGGATGAGGCCATTCGCCCAAAGTTGCTATATGGGTCGAGTAGTAAGAGCGGCCATGTAAAGCCAACCGCCCAAAGTAAGGCAGTTAGCGTTAGAATGGAGTACCGCAACCAAAACACTCCTTTTGTGTAACGAAATCGCCTTTGTTTCTTTGTTTTAAAGAGATTGGAAATTCGGATCACCACATCTTGAAAGACCCCCAAGGGGCAAAGCAATGAGCAATTGAGCCTTCCAAAAAGGAGGGTCAGCAACAGAATCGCCACAAGAACCAAAAGTGAGGCACCAAGCGAAGAGAGCAACGCAGGAACAAATTGGGTGTGAAGTAATAGCGACAATCCCTGCTCCACCTGCACCCGTACCGCCCCAAAATACCAAATAAATCCTGAGAGGAGGATCAGAGAAAATACAACACGAAATCGCTTAATAACCAGAAACATAAGCATGATCAAATCCTGATCCTCTTGATCTTAATATCTTTCAATTTTGTAGTGCCCAACTGCAATTCCTCTCCTTTAGCTACATGAGAGGCATCCTGAATCGTCATCTTTTTGAACTGATTAAAAAACTCTATGGCAGCACTATCCACAGCCACAATGTCGGGAGAGATAAAGAGTGCATTACCCATTTGCACATCTTCCAAGCTCTTCCCTTTGGGGCCGTTTTGTGTCATAATGCGATAGGCATCAACAATGTTCAACACGGGGCGTTTTGGGTAGGTAACCAAATCGGCAATACACTGTTGCAGATCGTTTGCATGCATATATCGGCGATCCCAAACAATACCCATATAGTTTTTCATGGCAATGGTCATTTTTGCACCCCCATGGTTCTTAAGGATCGGCACATTGATCCACACATCGCAATTGATAATTGCTTCGTGAATCTTTGCCTTTTTCATGCGTACCGCTTGAGGCAGCAACGCATCTTTATAGTACTTTTCCTCATGGCCATAAGCGATCTTTGCACCCGCTGCCTTGGCAGCTGCTTCAATGCCTGAATTTTTGTAACAAGCTTGCCATTCGTCGCAAGTATTGTCAAATATAATCACTTCCAATGCACCTGCAATTAGGCAATCCTTGACTATGGCAGCAACCAACTCCGGATTGGTATTTGCGGCCTCTTCCGGAAGCCTGTCCCATCCAATATTTGGTTTGACTACAACACGCTGACCTTTTTTGACATAATTAGAGATTCCCCCCATCGCCTCGATTGCCCGCGCATACATCTCTGCCGAAGTGCCGCCCAATACTGCAATAAGATCATAATCTGCCTCTTGGCTTCTTTCTTTAGAAAAGAGTGTTGTGTTATTTAGTTGAATTGTGCCTGCAATCGCGCCTGCAACAGCTGTTTTTAAAAAATTTCTTCGCTCCATAATATTTGTGGATAATAGTATAAATGTGATGATTTTGTTGTGGGTTGTAGCGGACTCGAACCGATGACCCCTACCCTGTCAAGGTAATGCTCTAAACCAACTGAGCTAACAACCCGTTTGCGGGGGCAAAGGTATGAAAAAATTTTAATACCCCAATATTTTGTTTGTTAATCAGGCGGGTATAGTCCGAAATCCGTACATAGGCTTGACCATGTTATTTATCATCATAATGCCCATGAGTCTGTGCTTTTTACTAATCCTTCTTGACCACTGCCCTGACCTATCTCCTTTCAATGGCTCAGGTTTTCATGTACCTGTTGTTGGGTGCTCAATTAATCCTGCCAAAAGTTTTTCAACTCCTCTTTACCTGTAACTCTGGTAAATTTTCCCTCTTCATATTCCTGCAAAGACCTGTCAATCTTTGCAAAAAACTCTGCTTTTGACATCAATGTGTCATCTTCTTTAACAGCAGAAACTTTATAGGATTTGCTTTGTCCTCTTTGGATAAGGATTTCCATACCTGCATCCACTTTATCAAGATAGCTTTTTTGCCTGTCTCTAAATTCCCTTGAACTAACTACTAACATATTACATACATTTTATGTGTACCACAATGGTACAAAGATAGAAATTTTAATCATACAAAGTTTTTTTGTTAGGAAGGATAGGCCTAACTTTGTATCAGCAACAGCCCAAAAAGAGAGACATAATTTGTGTAATCAAAAAATTGTTACCTTTGTGGTGACATATTGAAACACAGAAAGTGTTGAGCTATTCTCGTTGATAGAATCTGGTAAGTTCAAAAGAATGGAGGATATGCAATCTCTAACATCCTATACAGGTGTGAGGGCTGTTGCTTATTTAACATTCTTGGGCATACCAGAGCCTTATCAACAAATGGCTTACAGCCTCACACTTTCTTTTTTAAATTAACTCCTGCTTGGGGCTGGCTGGGGATAGCTATTGTTGCAATGAATCTGAAATCAGGAGGAATGGAATTAACTCCTATTGGCATTAAACATCTAAACATAAATTCATTACACAAAAAAAGTGTTGGTTTTCTCATTACTGAGAAAAAACTTGCCTCATCTTCCTGTTTATTAGAGGCAATTATTTGCGAGAACAAAATAGGATATATAGATAAAAATGCTTCTGTAATAATTGAACCTCAATATGATGATGTTAGAGGTGATTTTGTGGATTCTTCATCAGTAGTTTGTGTGTTAAAAGAAGGCAAATGGGGGGTTATCAATCCTTCCAATGAGACTATCATCCCTTTTCAATACAAAGAATTATGCCAATTTCACTGTGGACTTGCCTGCGCACGAGATTTTAACTATCACTATGGTTATATAAATGTCAAAAATGAAGTTATTGTCCCGTTTGGATTATATGAATGGATTGATGCAAGCTATACTACATTTAAAGCCAATATTCTATCAGGATATTATCAATTTTCCACAAAAGGATGTGCACGTGTTAAGCAAAATGGGAAATGGGGAATTATTGATACGTCAGGAAAAATCATAGTGGACATCAAATATGATAAAATATGGACATTATCATGTAAACACTTGTCTGCTATCCATGTGGAAATTGACAGAGAAATAGAGTACATTGATTTACTGAAATTAATAAGGATGGATGTAAAAAACCACAAAGATTCAAGATGGACTTATATGGACGATGATTATGATTGGAAAAGTGAAGCATGGGATGCACTAACTGATGGCCAATATGGTGATTATCCTGAAGAAGGTTATGATATTGATGGCTTGTTGGATTCTATAGGAAGGGGCTAAATTTAAAACAATTATTAAAAATCAAAAAATATGAAAACAAAACTATTAACCATTTTATTTATAGCATTCTGCCTGTTTGGATGCTTTCAACAAAATAATCATAATGCAGAAGTGGTGTATAACAATTTTGTTCGACAAGATACTGCAATTTTAATCTCATCATTTTTGCAAAATACCACATATATCTATAAGGGAAATTATTCAAATTCAGTAGGGAAATATATTGAGAAACCTACATTAATTGACTTAAATTATACACCACCTCAAAAATATACCCTTGACAATATACAAATCAAAATTAATGGAAATACTGCTATTGTTCAGACAAACAGAACTATTACACATAGAATTCTCTCAACATGTTATTATGAAGTAAAAATATCATACGGAATATATAATGTTGCAGTATTAAAAACTAACAGAGGAGAAATAAACTTATTAGAATATAACGAATTTCCTAATAAAAGATATGGGTGTGTAGTTAGATATGACAATTTTCATGCTAGTAGTAGTGTGTTTGATGATGCTCTTTTTTTAATTACTATTACACCTATTCTTAAAAATATGTAAAACAATATACTTAGAAGTTATTAAGTGATTGTTTAAATTACACTTAATGAATTAATATGCAAAAACAAACAAATAATGACCTTCCCCTTAAACTATGGCTTATCCAAAACAGGCCTACCCCTAATAGTGGTCAAACTCTTTGAGCATGATATATGTTTGATGCTTGACACTGGCTCAAACAGAAACATCATTGACCAGAGAATTTATGACCATTTTAAAGAAAAATTAATGCAGCCTGAAACCCCATCAGAGGTATATACCTTGAATGGGACAGCAGCAGGTTTAACTATTGAAATACCATTAAGCTTTGAAGAACAAGATTACAAAGAGCCATTTATATGCTCAGAGACAGCTGAAACCTTTGATAAAATCAATGAGGAGTCAGGGATACAGATACATGGATTATTGGGTAATCAGTTCTTCCTGAAGCATGGATGGGTGTTGGATTTTGAACAAATAACTGTGTATAAGCCATAAACAAAAAAGTATTAATATTGTTAGCTGGAATAATCACTTTGCCAAATAAATTTTTGTGAAAGTGAAAAAAGGAGCTTACATTTGCTAAAAGAAAAATAACAGAAATGAAAATATCATTTTACTTATTATCAATAGTTTTATTTTGCATATCATGTGGAGGGAATACAAATGCTCCTGCTGGAAGTATTACTCAGATTGATCAAGACACCACAAAAATCAAAACACCTGAAGGGATTAGGATGGATTCTTTACTTCAAATTGCATGGGCAACAGGTGAACCTATTGAGATTATTGTTGATAAACCACTGGTTCCTCAAAAGACTGACAAAGGAAACCTAACAATAATTTACAATCAATCCATTGAGGGATATAGGATAAAGGTTATATGCTCTATTAATGAACTGCTAACTCATGATGCTGTTCATGCCATGATGGAATTTAAGAATGAGCGAACAGGGGCAAAATTCTGTATCTTAAATGCAGAATTTTACACTGCAAAAGAACCTTATAATTCTATTTGTGAAAAACTTAGAGATAATGATTCCAAATATAAAGGAACAACAGTATATTTAGATTATGATTATTCTATCGAAGTTAATAGTGACTACCTTCTATCAAGCAGGGATATCCTTTTTGGTTTTTTAGATGTAGATTTTGACGGAGAAAAGGAATTGTTAATAAATAGATGGTGGGCTGGGCAAAGAGAAACTAACCAATATGATATATACAAGATTAAGGAAAACACTGCTCTACAACTGACTACTCCTCCATTTGACAGGATAGATGACTTTTGCACAATAGACCCAAAGGATAAAACAATAAGGGTTCACTACACAGGAGGTGCTTCCATCTGGAGTGATGAATATTACCGCCGTCTTCCCAGTGGAAAATTTGAACTGTACAGAGTGGAAGAGTATGTTTTTCCTTTTGTCTATATCAAAGAAAAGAAGTAAGGCAGGTATGAAAGGAAAGACAATCACAAAGGGTTATGCAGATAAGAGTTTGGGAATACCAACAGTTTTTGTCAGGCTTCATGGTACTGCAAGCTTTGGATTTAATTTCCTGATTGATACAAGTGTTAGGCACAATCTGCTTGACCCTTGTTTTTATAAGGAGTGGATTGTACCTCGAAAAGAAGAGTCTCAAATATCTACTTTTTGGGCTCAATTCCCTCCTGTTACTGCTACATACCAAGAAAAAGGAAATAAAAGGGTAGTATGCAAAGATGGAGTGAGGAGGGTCTGTGATATGATTAAACTTGACTTTACCATTGACAATAAAAAGTATTCAGAACTATTTGCCCTTGATTACAGCTTGTGCCCCTGCTTCCATTCAAGAGGAAGTAAAGCAATAGCAGGGGTATTGGGGAATGGATTCCTTTTAAGACAAAAATGGGTTCTTGACTACTCTGGAATGTGATCAAGCCGTACAGTTACTTTATTTAGAAATTGGAAAGTAAGTGTGCTTCTCAAAATGATACAGCCAAAAGCTCTTGTCCAATATTGTGTATCTCAGATTCTATCTGCTTCTTTTTGGACACCCCTACATAAGTGCTACCAAGAGCATATTGCCTCATAAGAGAAGTATTT
>JAITFU010000196.1 GCA_031281125.1 Prevotellaceae bacterium
GTTTCACTGGGCAGGCGCCACCGCCCGCAGGGCATGGACTTCATGGGTAGCAACATCTCCTACGGGGTGGAGCACTTCCTCTGCCTCCGGATATTGGAGCGCGCTCAGTCCCACTCATGAAACGTGTCCAAACAACTATCGCCGTCCCAACGACGGATTGACCAATAACGCAGAAAATGGTAATAGCCTTTCAATTTCTGAATTTCGTCAGTCGTTGATACTTTTTCCCAGATCAGGAAATCAAGTCACCACCGGCGAAAACAGAATAATGGGTTATTACGCAGACGGATTTTTTGACCGCAGACAGATTCATAACGGAGTGGGTAATATACCGGTTGCCAACTCCACCGTCTCTTTGGGTAACTCCCAAATTGCCGTCAGAGGAGCGCTGTTTTATAACCCCTATTCCCACGCCAGCCTGTTCTTTCCCGCAACAGGTTACCGTTCCTCCTTACTCTCCGGTCGAATGGAAAATATGGGCGGAGGCGGGTACTACTTCTCCGGCTCTCGAACAAATACGTCAGGAGATGTTTGGATTTTACGCGTTCACCATCCCAACTTTTTTTCCACCTCTCCCGGACATGCCCACTCTATACGTTGTGTCTTAACTACGCCGTAGGAGCTGACAAGCAACCCTCCACTACCTTCATAACCACGGCTTCGCGCTCGTTGGCCAAACGACAGAGTTCTTTGGCCTCGCGGAGGGCTTTCTCTACAAAGGCCTTGTCTTTAAGGCCGGAGGCGTTGATTTGCACGTTGAGGCCTGCGCCCAAGATGGCGCTACGAAGAGAGAGGGCGCCTACGCCGGCATCGGAAATGGAGTTTGGGTTGCCCTCTTTGGCCATGGCCTCGACCAAGTCAAATGCCCGATACGCCACCTGCATGGTGCGCAACGGCACCTCTATGGCGTATTGGGTGGCTGCTTCAATGGCGGCGGTGCGGGCGGCTCTCTCCGCATCTGTATCTTTGGGCAAACCAAAGCCATCCATAATTTTGTTAAAGGCGCGTGTGTCTTCATCGACCAAAAACAGGAGCTCCTTCATGATGGCTTGACCCTCCCGGGCTGCGTTGGAAAAGTGTTCCCATTGGGCGTCCCAGCCGGGTTTGTGGGAGGATAAATTGGCCACCATCGTACCTAAGGCAGCGCCTAAGGCCCCCATGTAGGCCGATATGGAGCCGCCGCCCGGCGCGGGGGATTCGCTTGCGGTTTCGGAGGCAAAGTGGGCGCAGGTCATATTGACCAACTGCTTTGGCCCGTTTTCTTCCATCAGGTATTCAATCACTTTCTCTTTGGGATCAAAGGGTTTGAGGTCGTCTAAACCCATAGATTTAATGGCGATTTTGATGATTTCTTCTTCTGATATGCCGCAGGAGCGTTGTTGTTTGGTTAAGTAGTAGTTTCCGGCTTCGATCAACACTTTTTTGGGGATTAGGCCCACAATTTCGGAGCCCGTTACCCTGATTCCTCTGACGGTTGCCTTGGCGGTTACTTCATCAAAAGCAAGATGTACAGGTGTTTGCGAAATATCGGTAACGTTCATTGACACTTGGGCAATTCCATACTCTTCTATAAACCAACCAATTGCTTTACATCCTTTTAAGGTGCCGGGGACCCACACTTCGTTGCCCATATTGTCCAACACCACTTTTCCTGTAATGGGGTCGCCCAAACGCAGTTTTCGCCCTTTTTCCCGCACATCGTAGGCAATGGCGTTGGCCCTTCTAACGGAAGTGGTGTTGAGGTTGTAGTTGATGGCTATCAGAAAGTCTCGTGCGCCAATGGCGGTGGCGCCGCTGCGGGCAATTGATTCGTTCCATTGACAGGGACCAAAGTCGGGTTTCCATTGGGGAGAAGATATTTTTTTGGATAAACCTTCGTACTCGCCTGCGCGGCAGTTGGCAAGATTTTTACGTTCGGGGGTAAATGAGGCCGATTCATAGCAATAAATGGGAATCGATAACTCTTTGCCCACCCGCTCAGCCAACTTGCGGGCATATTGTGTGGTCTCTTCCATGCTGATGTTGGCGATGGGGATAAATGGACAGACGTCTGTGGCGCCCATACGAGGGTGTTCCCCTTTATGGTGGCGCATATCGATCACTTCCGATGCCTTTTTTATCGCCAAAAAGGCTGCCTCTGAAACTGCCTGAGGTGTTCCCACAAAGGTAACGACCGTTCGGTTGGTGGCAGCGCCCGGATCGACATTGAGTAATTTTACTCCTTCTACTTTTTCTATTTCGTCTGTAATCTGCTTGATTACGTTCATATTGCGCCCTTCGCTAAAATTGGGGACACATTCGATAATTTGCCGGTTCATATTATTCTTCCTTTGAGTATGATGGTGTCGATTATTTGGCTGTTAAAAGAGTACGGAATAGAGTCGAGAGAGGGGATAGGTTTGGTAATAAAGAGGTTGGCGACTTTTCCTTTGGATATGCTTCCGTGGCTGTGGCTCAAGTCCATAGCGTAAGCTCCGTTGATCGTGGCCGCGTTGATGGCTTGCTGAGTGTTCAGTTTCATGTTGATACACGCTAAGGACATCATAAACTTCATGTCGCCCGAAGGGCAGGAGCCGGGGTTGTAGTTGGAGGCAATGGCAAGGGGCAGTCCGTAATCGATCATTTGCTTGGCAGGCGCATGCTGCATATTTAAAAAGAAGGACGCTCCGGGCAAAACCACCGGCATGGTTTCAGAATTATTTAAGGATTCAAACTCTTTGATGCCTGATGATTCCAGGTGATCTACCGATATAGCGTTGTATTTTACACCCACCTGAACTCCTCCCGAAAAGGAGAGCTGGTTGGCATGCACTTTTGCTCTCAATCCATACTTCATTCCGGCATTCAATATACGATCAGTATCTTCTACGCTAAAAAATCCGGTTTCGCAAAAAACGTCAATGTAATCGGCCAACTCCTCTGTGGCTATAACGGGAATCATCTCGTTAATTATATCATTTACATACTCTTTTGTATCACCGTTGTACTCAGAGGGTAACGCATGAGCGCCTAAGAATGTGGACTTTACAGTCAGTGGACTCTCGTTGGCAATCCTTTGAATCACCCTCAACATCTTGAGCTCATCTTCTAAGTTAAGGCCGTAGCCGCTCTTTATCTCAACCGCTCCGGTACCAAAAGCGATGATCTCTCTTACACGCTCCATGGCTTGTCTAAAAAGCTCTTCTTCTGAAGTGATGTGGAGCAATTGGGCAGAGTGTAAAATCCCCCCACCTCTTCGGGCAATCTCTTGATACGAAAGGCCGTTGATCTTATCAATAAACTCCTGTTCGCGGCTGCCGGCATACACCAAATGGGTATGACAATCGCAAAAGGAGGGGAATACAAAACAGTCGGAGGCATCAATTTCCATCTCAAAGTCCCCTTTGGGCATACGATCCATGGTTCCAAAGTCTTGAATAAACTTCCCATTGGTGAGTAACCAGGCGTTTTCCAAGTTATTGAGGCGACTCATATCGGCTCCACACACCCTCAGGCAGGGCTGCTCCTCCACCTGAATCAACAACTTAATATTCGTTATCAGCATGTTGTAAAAATTTTACAGACTCCTGCATATTCGGATACATCACTGTGTCTTCTTCAATAAAGGGGACGTTTTTGCGAAATCGGGAGATAAAATCTTCGATTACATGAGATGAGCGCAAAGGTCGCCTAAACTCCAAAGCCTGCGCACCATTAAGAAGTTCGATTGCCAAAACCTTCTCCACATTTTGCGCCACCTCGTAACACTTTACGGCGGCATTGGCACCCATACTTACATGATCTTCCTGCCCCTGAGACGAATCGATGGTATCAACCGAAGCCGGCATACATAATTGCTTGTTTCGACTTACGATTGAGGCAGCGGTATAGTGCGGAATCATAAAACCGCTGTTAAGTCCCGGATGCGCCGCCAAAAAAGAAGGCAATCCTCGTTTTCCCGAAATCAACTGATAGGTACGTCGTTCCGATATGCTGCCCAACTCTGCCAATCCAATCGCCAAAAAGTCGAGGGCAAGGGCCAAAGGCTGGCCATGGAAGTTACCGGCAGAAACCACTAAATCGTCTTGGGGAATTACAGTGGGATTGTCCGTGGCACTATTTATCTCTGTTTCAAACACTTTTGTTACATAATCGATACAATCCTTTGAAGCGCCATGCACCTGTGGAATACATCGGAAAGAGTAGGGATCCTGCACATCCTGCTTTTGCTTTGCAATAAGCTGACTGCCTTTTAGATACTCCCTTAGTACTGACGCAGTTTGGGACTGACCCTTGTGGGGGCGAATATGGTGTACGCCTTGGGTAAAAGGCTCTATACGACCATCGTATGTGTCTAATGATAGGGCAGCAATGAGATCGGCTTGCTTAGAGAGGCGATGAGTCTGCAACAGAATCCAAACCCCATACGCCCCCATAAACTGCGTTCCGTTGAGCAGCGCCAAACCCTCTTTTGACTGTAACTCAATTGAGTTCCATCCTTTTAGTGCATTGAGCGATGCACCTGACATTCGTTCTCCTGCCACCCGCACCTCGCCCAGCCCAATCAAAGGCAAACACAAATGGGCCAATGGAGCCAAATCTCCGGATGCGCCCAAAGAACCTTGTTGATAGACTATTGGATAAACACCGTGATTGTAAAAGTTGATCAACCTCTCTACAGTAGCCAACTGTACGCCGGAGTATCCATAAGAGAGTGACTGTATCTTAAGCAACAACATTAGTTTAACCACTTCCTGCGGCGCCTCTTCTCCCATACCGCATGCATGCGACATCATTAAATTCTTTTGAAGTTGAGAGAGTTGCGAAGCGTCAATCGCAACGTTGCAGAGCGATCCAAAACCGGTAGTTACGCCGTAAATCGGCTCTTTTTGGCTCTGCATCTTTTGGTCCAAATAGGCCCTGCAGCGTTGGATGCGGTTTTTGGCTTCGTCTGAGAGCGCCAAGTGAAATCCAGTATCAATAATTTCCTTCAAATCCGGAAGCAAAAGGCGGTCAGGCGATATGTAGTGGATAGGGTTCATGGATTTTTTAAATGAAAATAACAAATATGTTGCTGATAATAGAACGTATAGACGTTAGAACAACTTAATCAATCCCAACGAGTTAAGGAATATCAGCGCAATGGCAACAGGGGCAATAAACTTGATAATAAACAGTATCAATCCAAAGACGGGGACGCGGTACAGGCCTTGACTGCTTAGTTCGTCCTTTACAAACTTCTTTTTGAGCACCCATCCGGTAAAGATCACAATCAACAGGCCGCCTAAAGGAAGTAAGATATTGGAAGAGAGGTAGTCAAACATATCAAAGAATCCTTTTCCAAAGATGGTAACGTCTTTGAGCACGCCAAAAGAGAGGGAGCAGAGGCTGCCGGTAATGGCTACAATTACAAAGGTGATGACCACTGCGGTGCGGCGCGACAGCTTTAGTTCCTCTGTGGCATAAGCGGTTACCACTTCGATAAGCGAAATGGCAGAGGTGATGGCGGCAATGAGCAGGCACACAAAAAAGACGAGGCCAATGAAACCGCCGGCCGGGAGTTGCGCAAAGATGCGGGGTAGGGTGATAAAGACAAGGCCGGGACCTTCGCCCGGAGAGATGCCAAAAGCAAAAACGGCAGGAATGATGGCCACACCTGCCATGAGGGCAAAACCAAGGTCGGCGAGGCTGCTGCTTAGGCCTAACTTCATGATATTGTCCTGCTTCTTAACATACGAGGCGTATGTAATGATGCACCCCATACCCAAACTGAGGGAGAAAAATGCCTGTCCCAAGGCGGCCAACACCCCCTCTCCCGTTATTTTGGAGAAGTCGGGACGAAAGAGAAAAGCTACACCTTTGGATGCACCCGGCAAAAAGAGCACCCTTACCGCAAGAAAAATAATCATCAACAACAATAAGGGCATCAATATCTTAGTGTATTTTTCAATCCCATTTTTAATGCCTGCAACCACAATGGCCGCAGAGAGGCCCAAAAAGAGGAGGTGCCAAATGATGGGACGAACAGGCGAGGTGATAAATAGGGAAAAATTGGCGTCAGAGACAAGAGAATCAGAAGAGAACCCTATGATAGATTGATACATGTATTCAAAAGTCCATCCGCCTACTACGCAGTAAAACGACAATATGGAGATGGATGCTGCTACGCAGAGTATGCCTATGCCCCACCAACCCGTCCTTGGGGCTAACTTCTTAAACGCTCCAAATGAGTTGCTTTGCGCACTTCGACCAATGATAAATTCCGAAAACATGATTGGCAGACACAACACCACAACCATCACAAGGTATATGAGGATAAAAGCGGCTCCGCCATAAGTGCCTACTAAATAGGGGAAGCGCCAAAAGTTCCCAAGGCCCACCGCTGATCCCGCAACGGCCAGAATAACGCCTAACTGGTTGGTAAATTGGTCTCTCTGTTTTTCCATACGATCAAATTCAATAAGCAAAAGTAACAAAAAATATCAATAGACGCTAAACGGATCTATGTTGTAGTTGTGTTGCAGTAGGGTACGCTCATACACCACAAAAGAGAAGGGGTGGGGAAAGGCCACTCCGCAGGGGTGGTCTTCGCGAAAAACTTCTTTCCATTGTCGCCAGTCAAAACGGGGGAAAAAGGAGTCGGCTTGGGGGGGGGTGGCTTTTATGTGGGTGACATATAGCTTGTTGGCAAGAGGCAGTGCCAAATGATAGATTTCGCTGCCGCCCATGATAAAGATTTCTTGTGGGGAATCGGGGGGAGCGGCCAATGTAATGGCTTCTGTTAGTGAGTGTGCCACATGGGTTCCGGTGGGGGGCGTAACTAAGGTTCGGCTGATGATGATATTTTGACGATGGGGCAGGGGGCGACCGATTGATTCAAAGGTTTTGCGCCCCATGACTACGCAATGGCCTGTGGTGGTGCGCTTAAAGTATTGGAGGTCTTCGGTGATTTTCCAAAGAAGTTGCTGCTTAAAGCCTATGGCGTGGTTGGGTGCAAGGGCAACGATAATCGAGAGCATGGCAATGGGCAAAAAAAATTAAACGGCAATGGGGGCTTTGATGGAGGGATCGGGAAGGTAGTTCTCCAAAGTAAAGTCGTTATATTCAAAGGAGAAGATGTTGGTGACTTGAGGATTGAGGCGCATAATGGGCAACGGCTTGGGCGTGCGTTGCAGTTGCGTTTGTACCTGCTCTATGTGATTGACATAGATGTGGGCATCCCCAAAGGTGTGGATAAAATCGCCGGGTTGGAGTCCACACACCTGTGCCACCAAAAGGGTGAGCAGCGCGTAGGAGGCAATATTAAAAGGTACGCCCAAAAAGAGGTCGGCGCTGCGCTGGTAGAGTTGGCACGAGAGTTTGCCTTGTGCCACATAAAACTGAAAGAGGGCGTGGCAGGGATGGAGCGCCATTTTGTCGATTTCCCCTACGTTCCAGGCGCTAACGATGTGTCGGCGCGAATCCGGCCGATCCTTAAGCCCCTGGATCAAAACAGCAATCTGGTCAATGTGCCCACCGTTTGCGGTGGGCCAGGAGCGCCACTGTGAGCCATACACGGGGCC
>JAITFU010000024.1 GCA_031281125.1 Prevotellaceae bacterium
CCATAAGTGACTTTGTGTCCCATACTTAAAAGTTTGCGAACCGTTTCGGGTGAAAAACCATTTTCGATCACAACGGTTCCGCCGCCCTGTTCTTGGACTTCGCCTGTGGGCGAAGTAGAACCAATATGGTTAATTCGCGGTGCGTCTCCGGCTTCTTGAGGATTCATGCCAAAGTCAATCATGTTCATAATAATTTGCACGTGTCCAAGCGGTTGAAAATCTCCGCCCATCACGCCAAAGCTAAAGAAAGGAACTCCGTCTTTGGTAATAAAGGCCGGAATAATGGTGTGGAAAGGACGTTTGCCCGGCTCAAAAGTGTTGGCCTGACCCTCCTGTAAAGAGAAGAGCGATCCGCGGTTGTGCAACATAAACCCAAGGCCGGGGGGAACCATTCCGCTGCCTAATGCATTAAAATTGCTTTGGATAAAGGAGACCATATTTCCATCCTTATCGGCAACGGTCAGGTAGATGGTGTTGTTGGTGTTGGCAATAATACCCGGCTGAGGGGAGGTGGATGCGCGGAGGTCGCTTATCATTTGTTGACGCTCGGCGCCATACTCCTTGCTAATGAGGGCTTGAACGGGAACGTTGGCAAACGCTGGATCGGCATAATATTTAGCCCTGTCTTCAAATGCCAACTTTTTGGCCTCCACAAAGTAATGGATATGTTCCGGCGAACCAAATCCAAAAGATTTTAAATCGTAGTATTCTAAAATGTTAAGCATTTGCAGGGCGGCAATTCCCTGTCCGTTTGGAGGCAGTTCCCACACGTCATAACCTCGGTAATTGGTGGTTACCGGATCAATCCAATCAGATGTGTGCGACGCCAAATCGTCAAAAGTGATAAAACCTCCCTGCGACTTTATATGGTCGGCAATGGCTTTGGCGATGCTTCCTTTGTAAAATTCATCCCGACCTTTGTCGGCAATGAGTTGAAGCGTTTTTGCCAATAAAGGGTTGCGAAAAACGTCACCCTTTTTCCAATTTTCACCATTAGGAGTGTAGGTCTCTTTTACATTGGGATAAATTGACAATTGCCTCAATCCCTGCAAAAAAGTAGCCGTAATCACTTCTGTTAGAGGAAAACCAACATTCGCATAGTCGATTGTGGGCTGTAGAATCTCTTTTATTGGCAATCGCCCAAACTTGGCGTGTAATTCAAACCAACCATCTACACATCCGGGTACGCTTACCGATAAGGGGCCATAAGAGGGCATCATCTCTATTCCATTTTCCTTAAAATAACTAAGATTTAAGGACTTTGGCGAACGTCCGCTTGCATTTATTCCATACAGCTTTTTGGTTTTGGCGTCCCATACAATGGCAAAAAGGTCGCCCCCTATTCCACAACCCGTTGGTTCCATCAATCCCAAACAGGCATTCACGGCAATGGCAGCATCCACCGCCGATCCGCCCTTCTTTAAAATATCTACACCCACTTGTGTGCATAATGGGTGTGATGAACATACCATTCCGTTTTGCGCAATCACTTCGCTGCGCGTAGTCCACGGCATACCGCTGCGGCGGCTTTGTCCCATAACATCGGTCATAATCAAAAGAGTAAGAAAAAGTAAAGCAAGTGTTCTCATGCAAATTAATTTATACAAAGTTCCAAATGTACTACAAAGTTACACAAAAAAGTATTATTCGTTATCTTTGCGATGCAGAAAAAGACTTTAATTCTTAGAAATCAGGCATATGCTTTTAGACAACGAACAAAAAGAGAGAAAAGTACACGAATGGATAGCTAAATATGCATCCGATGGTACTGGTGCTTGGCGACCGCATTGTCATATACATCAACAACAACCCTGCACATTGGGAAAATGATAAATTTTATTCGGAATGAATATTGTTACAAAAAACAACAAATAGATGAACACAGGAGAAATAATCATTTACGAAGCTCAAGATGGAAACATTAAAATTGATGTTATCTTGGAAGATGAAATAGTTTGGTTGACCCAAATGCAAATGGGACAGTTGTTTGGAAAAGACAAACGTACTATTTCCGAACACATTGGCAATATTTTCAAAGAAGAAGAATTGGATGAATATTCAGTTGTCCGGAATTTCCGGACAACTGCGTCTGATGGGAAAATGTATGATACCAATTTTTACAACCTTGACGTCATTATTTCGGTCGGTTATCGGGTAAAATCTCATCAAGGCACAAAATTTGAACCAAAGAGATTTTGAAAAAGAACAAAGCCTCAAAGAAATTGAAGAAGACATTAAACGTTTGAAAGAAAAATAATCTATGCCCTACCACCCCGCCATCCACAACCGCAGCATCCGCCTGAAAGGCTACGATTATTCGCAGTCAGGTTATATTTTGTAACGATAAACTACTAATTATATGAACAAAAATATGATACCATCACAGCCAACAGAGTTTTTGCTTTATAAAGACGCAAACGGACAAGTAAAAATAGAAATTTATTTTTTTAATGAAACAATTTGGCTCACACAGGATAAAATAGCACAACTATTCGGCGTTGATAGAAGTGTGGTGACCAAACATTTGAAAAATATCTTTCAGACATTTGAGTTACAAGAAGATTCAGTATGTGCAAAAATTGCACATACTGCTCTTGACGGGAAAAACTACCAAACAAAATTTTATAATCTTGATGCAATTCTTTCTGTCGGCTATCGTGTTAATAGCATTCAGGCAACCCATTTCCGTATTTGGGCAAATAGTGTTTTAAAAGAATATTTGATAAAAGGCTTTGCGATGAACGATGAGCGTTTGAAAAATCCGCAAACCATATTTGGGAAAGATTATTTTGACGAACAATTAGCCCGTATTCGTGATATACGTAGCAGTGAGCGACGTTTTTATCAAAAAATTACCGATATCTATGCACAGTGTAGCGCCGATTACGAAACTGGCGCCGAAGTAACTCGAACATTTTTTGCCACCGTTCAAAATAAACTTCACTGGGCAATCGCAGGAAAAACGGCTGCTGAAATCGTTGCTACTCGTGCCGACAGCCAAAAAATCAATATGGGTTTAACTACATGGAAGAACGCTCCAAAAGGAAAAATCCGTAAACCGGACGTTTCGATAGCAAAAAACTATTTGAACGAAACGGAATTAGATAATCTCAACCGAGTTGTATCCATGTATTTAGATTATGCAGAAAATCAAGCAAAAAAGGGATTGGTAATGTACATGAAAGACTGGGTGCAAAAGCTTGACGCTTTCCTTCAATTTAACGAAGAGGCGATTTTGCGCGACTTAGGCAAAATCAACCACGAGGTTGCTAAGGCGCTGGCAGAAAAAGAGTACGACAAATTCCATAATAAGCAATTGAAAGATTATGAGTCCGACTTTGACAAAGAGCTTAAACGCATACAAGGAAATTGAAACAATGCCCTATCACCCCACCATCCATCACCGCCGCAGCATCCGCCTGAAAGGCTACGATTATTCGCAGTCAGGGTTATATTTTGTAACGATAAACAACTAATTATATGAACACAGGTGAAATAATCATTTATAATACCGACGACGGTAAAACGTCAGTCAGCCTGATGACAAGGGACGGCAATGTATGGCTCAATCAAAATCATTTAGCTGTACTTTTTGACACCTCTGTCCCAAATATCAGCATGCATATATCTAATATATTAAAAGATAATGAATTA
>JAITFU010000019.1 GCA_031281125.1 Prevotellaceae bacterium
CGAGATTTCTTTTTCTTCCGCTGCGCAATACACAACCTTTCAAGTTTCCGTTTATGTAACCAATCAATGCGGATTTGCTTCTGCATCACGCCCTATAGTAATTACCGGATATTCCGGAAATTATACACCTTAATCATCCTTTTTTATTCTGTTGGTGAGTTTTTGCACCACCTTAAAGTGGTTAAAAAACTCACCCGCAAAGACCCTGATTACGGTGTAGGCGGGGATCGCTACCAACATACCTACCACACCTCCGATGCTTCCGGCGATCATGATCACCATAAATATCTCTAACGGGTGAGCCTTTACGCTATTTGAGTAGATGTATGGCTGAAAGATAAATACGTCAATCATATTGGTGGTGATATAGACAAGTGCAATGGGGAGGATGAAGAGGAGTAGGCTTATGCCTTCGGCGGTTTGGTAATAGCCAAGGATTCCAAACGATACGCCAATGAGTCCGCCCACAACTGGCCCAATGTAAGGAATCACGTTGAGTACACCCGAGGCAAAAGCCAACACAATGGCCAACCTAAATTCGAATCCGCATATTAGCGTAAGTCCAATGGTGTTGAGGGTGGTAATGGAGAGCGTTTCGATACAGATGCCAATAAAATAACGGGAGAGCAGTTGGGTGGTGGACTTGAGGGCGCGGGTAGCGTTTTGCTCGTATTTTTCGGGAAAGAGGCTCAGTACAATGTTGTTGAACATATCTTTTTCTTTGAGAAAGAAAAAGGTGGTAAAACATATCACAAAGGAAGCGATCCCGATATTGATCAATAAAGAAGCCAATGAGCTTAGTGACTGAGTGATACTAAAATCTTTGACCACAGACGATATGTACTGAGTAAAAAGCGTTTGTACGGTAATATCGTCTCCAATTCCGGGTATATAGTTGTGAATAAACGTATTTATTTCACTTAACGGGGCAGCTAAGTTGGAAGCCATGGCCTCTAAATCGAGTGCAGAAACTTGCATCACAATCTGTGAAAAGAGCGGTACGATAAATAGAAAGATGCCTACAATGGCACCTATTATGGCAACCATGGCGATCAATGCACAAAGAGGGAGGGGAATGCGCCATTTTTTAATTCGGATCGAATGTAAAAGAGTGACCAATGGCTTGCCCATAATGGAGAGAATAGCGGCAATCAGAATGTAAGTGAGGATATTGCTAAAAAACCATGCAAGAAAACAGATGGCTGCAGCTACAGCCAAAGCAACAATATAACGGGCAAGTTGGTTCATGTCGATAGATTTGTTATTTTTGCAAATATATAAATAATGTACATGATGAAGAAACTACTCATTTTTGGATGGCTGTTCACCCTCTCGTTTTCGCATTTGATTGCGGATGAAGGGATGTGGTTGCCGATGCTTATTTCGCAAAGAATCAGCGATATGCAAAAGAATGGATTCAAACTTACGGCAGAAGATGTCTATAGTATCAACCGTGCTTCTCTTAAAGATGCGATTGTCCATTTTGGCGGTGGGTGTACCGGCGAGGTGATCTCTAAAGATGGCCTGCTGATCACAAATCACCACTGCGGGTATGGGCAAATACAATCTCACTCATCTGTAGCGCATGACTATCTGACCGATGGATTCTGGGCAATGAACAGAGACGAGGAGTTGCCCAACAAAGGATTGTCGGTGCGTTTTTTGGTTCGAATGGAAGATGTTACCGATGAGATTCTGAGGGATGTTCAGGAGGGGATGGAAGAACGGGAGCGACAGAGGGTAATACGCCTCAATCAGACTGCTGTTCAGGAAAGAGCTAAAGAAGGTACTCATTATGAGGCACGTGTTGAATCTCTCTACTACGGAAATCAATATTTTCTTTTTGTTTACGAAACGTTCACAGACGTGCGATTGGTGGGCGCACCTCCCTCTGCCATTGGGAAATTTGGAGGGGATACCGACAATTGGATGTGGCCGCGCCATACCGGAGATTTCTCTTTGTTTAGGATCTACGCCGGACCGGATAACAAACCGGCATCATATAGTCCTCAAAATGTGCCATATAGCCCCAAAAAGTTTTTTACCATCTCTTTAAAAGGGGTCAAAGAGAATGACTTTACCATGGTGTATGGTTATCCGGGGAGAACTCAGGAGTACATCCATTCTGCTGCCATCAGATATATTCAGGACTACTCCAACCCCCATAAAATCAGGTTACGAACTTTGAGGTTGGATATTATGAATGCCGAGATGGCAAAGAGTTCCGAGGTGCGGATTCAATATGCATCCAAAAATGCTTCTGTAGCCAACTCTTGGAAAAAGTGGCAGGGAGAGTTAAAGGGGTTGATCAGATTGGGAACCGTGCAACAAAAGCAGGCGTTTGAGTTGGCATTTGTTGCCTGGTCGTTGGAAAATAGTCCGGAGTACTCATCGTTAATCTCTGATTTACAAGAGCTATACGATCAATTGGAGCCTTTTGCAGCGGCTGCAGATTGGCACAATGAGGCTTTGGTTTGTATAGAAATGATACGCCTTGCCGGACAACTAACCCGTATAATGGAGCGAGAAGAGAAGGAGGGCCTCAGCGTTGAGAAGATTCGGGAGCTCTCTATTGAACTGTTGAATACCTTTTATAAAGATTGGGCCCCATCTATTGACAAAAGTAGTTTTGTTGCGTTGATGAAGGAGTATCTCCAATATGCACCCAAGGCCCTTCAAGTCCCCATTATTGCCTCTCAAATCGAAATGTTTGGTTTTTCAATTGAAAAATGGGCTGATGAACTTTTCTCGAACTCAATTATCGCTTGCTCCACAAGTGCTTTTGATTGGATATACCGTGATGACTTTATGGAGTTATGGTGGAACGACCCCTCTCAACAATTGACTCAGGCCTATTTAGATCACTATAATAAGGCTATATTTAAGAGAGTTACCGAACTAAATAGCTCCATCGAACTCCTGAACCGCAACTATATGAGGGGGCAGATGGCTTTTCAGAAAGATAGGGTGTTCTATCCCGATGCCAATTCCACTTTAAGGGTGGCGTATGGTAAAGTGATGGGATACAAGCCTTTGGATGCTGTCTATTATGAAGCAATCTCCACTTTGGATGGAATCATGGAGAAAGATCGTCCCGAAGTACTTGACTACGACGTCCCGCAAAAATTGCGAGACATTTATAATACAAAAGACTATGGCCGTTGGAATGTAAACGGTACCGTTCCGGTATGCTTTATCGCGTCCAACCACACTTCCGGAGGGAACTCAGGAAGCCCGATACTCAACGCATCCGGCGAATTGTTAGGACTAAACTTTGATCGCGTATGGGAGGGAACGATGAGCGATCTAGCCTTTGACCCCGATATGTGTAGAAACATATCGGTGGATATTCGCTATGTGTTGTTTGTTATAGACAAGGTTGCCCAAGCAGGTTATCTGTTGGACGAGATGGTGTTTGCTGATTGATGCGGGGTTGATTACACTTCTGAGTCGGGACGATCATTGGCCATAGCCACATTGATAGTTCTTCCCATGTGCTCGGTTCCGTTGAGCGCTTCGATGGCAGCCTGGCCCTCCTTATCATTGGGCATATCGACAAAGCCGTATCCTTTTGATCGGTGGGTTGCGCGGTTAATAATTACTCGGGCAGAAGCGATTTCTCCGAATGGGGCAAAGAGTTGGTGAAGGTCCTCTTTGTTTGCCTTAAAATTAAGGCTGGAAATAAAGATGTTCATAGAACAGTTTTTAGGTTAAGGTTAGGTGGACTACACAAGTCCGGCGCAAAGGTAATGTTATTCTATCACATACACAATAGATAGGTCTATTCACATACGCCAGATCCATCAAAACAGTGGGTGCAAATCTGCTCTTTGGAACATCCGATTGCGTCCGTCATCATTTTTAATGTGCTAAATGTTAGTGAATTGACAGAAAGGAGTTGGGCAATTCTTAACACCATCTTTTTATATTCATTGCTTTGCGAATCTGCATAAAGAGAGAGATTTTTTGTATGATTTCCCTCAAATTCTTCGATTATGCGGCGGGTAATCAACTCTGTTTGGGACATAGATGAGGTAAAATTGAGAAAGGGACAGACCCAAATGAGGGGCGGACAACTGATGCGGATATGCACCTCTTTTGTGCCGTATTCGTAGAGTCGATTGACATGACCTTTTAGTTGCGTACCCCGTACAATGGAGTCGTCACAAAAGGCTACCCGCTTTCCGGTAAGAAGCCCTTGATTGGGAATGAGTTTCATGCGGGCAACAACCTCTCTAATGTGTTGGTTTGAAGGGGTAAAACTTCTTGGCCAGGTGGGGGTGTATTTGACTACGGCGTTTCTGTATGGAACACCCTTCCCCTGACCAAATCCAATGGCCATACACGTACCTGAGTCGGGAATCCCTGATACACAGTCTAAAGGGGTGGTATCCGCTTCTCCCATGCCCATTCCGCTTCGGTATCTGACTTCATCAACATTAATGCCTTCGTAAAAAGAAGAGGGATAACCATAATACATCCACAAAAAGGAGCAGATTTGCAATTTGTTTTGAGGTTCAAGCAAACGGGTGCAACCATCCGGAGTGAGGGATACGGCTTCGCCGGGACCTAAAAAACGATCAACGGAGAATCCCAAATTGGGAAAACTGCAACTTTCTGAAGCACATGAATATGCGCCATCTTTTTTTCCAATTACAATGGGCGTGCGTCCGTAACGATCGCGGGCGGCAATAATTCCCTGCGAAGAGAGGATAAGTATGGAGCAAGAGCCATTAATGCGTTCCTGAGCATAAGAGATACCCTCCTCAAACCTATCTTGGGATGTGATGAGTTGGGCAACCAATTCGGTGGGACTAAACGATCCTGAGCTCAGCTCATTAAAATTCTTGCCCTTAGCAATCAACTCTTGGGCAAGTGGGTCAAGGTTGTTGATCCGTCCTACGGTGACAATAGCAAATTTGCCTAAGTGAGAGTGAATTACAATGGGTTGCGCATCCGTATCGCTAATCACGCCGATTCCGGAGTTGCCGGTAAACTTATACAACTCTTCTTCAAACTTGTTGCGAAAATGGCTGTTTTCAATGTTGTGGATAGAGCGGACAAAGGAGCCGTCTGGGTTGAAACAGGCCATACCGCCCCGTTTTGTTCCAAGGTGCGAATGATAATCTGTTCCGTAAAACAGTTCTGTACTGCAATTTGACTTGGACGTGACTCCAAAAAATCCTCCCATAATTGATACAACAAAATAAAAATCGGCGCAAAGGTAATAAACTATATCAATCTGTCAATCCACAGCACCCCTTGGTTCATAAATATGGCGCACTGTTCCATTGCCCACAGTACTATATGACCAATATATGGAATTTGCCCTACTACCAACCAGATACACAACAGGTAGAGAATGATGCCGGTAAGCGGTATAACCAACAGATTGGTGATCAAGAAGAGATAGGGAAAAGTTCCAAAGTAAATGAAGGCTATGGGAGCGGTTCCGGCTTGTGCGGCGGTGGAGGTGGTCATTAACGCCCACAAATATTTTATTGCTTTTGTTTTGGGATGCCACAGATTTTGCAAGGGCGGTTGTATCCATAAGATGGCAAGGACGGCGCAAAAAGAGAGTTGAAAACCAATTTCAAAGAGCGCTGCCGGATTAAAGAGGCATATAAGCAGAGCGGTAGCAAAGAGCGTTTGGATGGAATTGACTTGGCGTAGAATCAGTTTTCCCATTATTGAGAGGCTTACCATGAGAAGCGCCCTGGTGACGGATGGGGTAAAACCGGCTAAAGCAGCAAAGATGGTGAGGGCGCAGACGATCAATAGTTGCTTGAGAATCTGTTTGCGGCGGCTATTTCCCGGAAGAAAGAGGTCAAAGAATGACACAATAATGCCGTAGATGATGCCGACGTGCAGGCCCGATACCGCCAGCACGTGGCTGGCGCCGGCAGCGGCGTAGGCGCTTTTGAGTTCGGGGTCGAAGGCCTCTTTGTTTCCCAAACTCAGGCCGGCTATCAGGGCGTATGCATTGGGATTGCGGACGTTGGTTTTGAGGTGTTGGAGCAGTTGGCGACCCCACCTTACGGGAAAGGAGGGTTGGATGTGAGAAAAAAAGAGGGGGCTGTACCTTGTGATGAATAGAGATGGAGGCATTGAAAACGGTAGGGAATCGGGTGTTTGACTGATTTTGGAAAGAGTCAGCAGGGTTGATCCTTGTTGCAATGAGGAATGATATTTGTCTATAGGTATATAAATAAATGTTTTATAATTGCATTGTACAGAAGCTTCAAACTGACGGTAGGCCAATATTCGGCAGCCGATACGCATATATTTTTGACTTTTGGTAGGGGATATCGACTCCACCATTCCGCAGAAAACTGCGGGTGTACCCTCTTTTGGAAGGGTAGAGAGGTTGTTTTGGTTGGCATAACACCAAACACCTGTAAAAAAAATGGTGAGGAGTGCTAAGCCATAGCAGGTTCGGGGATAGGAGAGGGTAGAAAAGTGGGGAAGAAGCCAAAAACAAAAAAAAACAGAGGCACAAAGAGAGAGCGCGCCAAAATGAATAGCTTGGAAATGTGCATAGAAAAAAGGAGGCAGAACCGCCAGGTGATGAAGGGTATGTTGTACAAAGATACCTGACAGATAACAAATTGCCGGAATCGCTACGGGTGCCGGACGTGGGTGTATTGTGGTGTTTCGCTCGCTGCTCATCTCTCTCCTCAAAGCCCCAAAGATAGCGTTTTATTCTATTTGTTGTATATTTGGCGCGTGAAAAAAGTTGCTTTTATTATCAATCCATTCTCCGGTGTGGGCAAAAAGTCTTCATTAGTAAGGAGATTGGAGGGCATATTTCATCCGCAAAATGGATGGTTGGCGGTGTTTCATTACACCACAGGGCCTAACGATGCTTTTGAGACTTCTTTGCGGTATAGAGAGGAGTTATATGACTTGGTGGTGGCAGTAGGAGGGGATGGTACGGTAAATCAGGTGGCTTGTGCTTTGTTGCACTCTCCTGTTCCCATGGGGATTATACCAGCCGGATCGGGAAATGGTTTGGCTCGCCACCTCCACATTCCACTATCGGTGACAAAGGCAATTGAGGTGCTGACGCAGATGAATATTTCTACCATCGATTCGGGAGAGATCAACGGTCAGCCCTTTTTTTGTACCGCTGGTGTTGGGTTTGATGCCAGCTTGGCGAATCGTTTTAATAAGCTGTCCACGAGGGGTTTTGCTTCATACCTCATCGCTTCGGTAAAGGAGTTTGTCCAATACCGGGCCAAAAAATACACCCTTACAATCGACAATCAAACATTTGATTATCATGCTTTTTTGATCACTTTTGCCAATTGCTCTCAGTGGGGAAACAATATTATGATAGCTCCAAGCGCCGACGAAAAAGATGGGTTGTTAGATATGGTGGTGTGGAAGAACAAATCTAAATTTTCTATTCTTTTAACTGCTACACGTTTATTATTTAGACGCATCGATCGATCCTCCCATATTAAAAATTTTTGTGGCACCTCTTTCACCCTCATACGTGAACAAGAGGGATGGGTTCACTTTGACGGAGAGCATACTTGGATGGGCAAAACCATACACATTGGTAGTTGTCCAACCGCTCTTAAAATGGTTACGCCTTGTTTGTGTCAATAAAAGCGATATATTTGTCCTTTTCTAACTCAACATTCAAAATTATTAACTCTATGATTATACTTGTATTAAACTGCGGTAGTTCATCTATTAAGTATCAAGTGCTCGACATGAAGTCAGAGCAAAATTATCAATTATTGGCCAAAGGCATTGTGGAACGTGTGGGAATGGAGATGGGTTTGGTGACACATCGCCCCTCCGGATGCGAAAAGATGGAGATGGAGGTTCCGATTCCCGACCACACCACCGGAATCAAAAAGGTTTTGGAACTATTGACCGCAACCCAAGGCGGCGTGCTTGGTTCGTTGGATGATATTGTCGCGGTTGGACACCGCGTGGCACATGGAGGCGAGTACTTTGAAGCGAGCG
>JAITFU010000089.1 GCA_031281125.1 Prevotellaceae bacterium
ATACCGCAAGACTCACCCTATCTATAGAAGGCGTTCCGTCCACAACAGCGCACCTATTCTGAGCGCCGTAATAGTCAAGCAGTGGCCTTGTCTTTTGATGATAAGTGGCGATTCGGGTGGCAATGACCTCCTCTTTGGCATCATCAACACGCCCTTCGACCTCCGCCCTTTTTACCATCCGATTATGGATCATCGAATCGGGTAAATCCAAGGCAATCACCATGTCAATCACGTGGCCACGCTTTGTAAGCAACTCGTCCAATTTCGCAGCCTGCTCAATAGTGCGCGGAAATCCATCATAAATAAATCCCTTGGCATCGGAATGAGATTCAATTTGATCTTTGATCATGTCAATCACCACATTATCAGGAACAAGAAGACCCTGATGGATGTAACGAGCAGCCTCCAAACCAAGCGCCGTCTGCTCCCTGAGGTGATTGCGTAACATATCCCCTGTAGAGAGATGGATCAAACCGTATCTATCAACAAGAATTTTTGATTGTGTGCCCTTACCGGCACCCGGAGGCCCAAAGAGTATAAGATTAAGCATACGCGCAAACATTAAGGTTCTATCACATAAATATCAGGCAATTGCCTACCATAAGAATTATAATCAAGTCCATACCCCACAATAAACGCATTAGGAATTTTAAGACCCACATAATCAAGATGAAGCGACTTTTTATACTGATCCGGCTTTAGCAACAAAGTGCAAATTTTAATCTGTTTTGGATGTTGTTTTTCAAGTGTTTCTACCAATTTTTCGATAGTAATTCCCGTATCCACAATATCTTCGATCACCACCACCGTGCGCCCTTCCACAGAGGCGTTGAGGCCAATAATTTCACTCACTTCTCCCGTGGATTGGGTACCGCAGTAGGACGATAACTTGATAAAAGAGAGCTCCAGTTCAAAATCCATCTTTCGGACAAGGTCGGCGGTAAACATAAAAGCGCCGTTGAGTACGCATAAAAAGAGCGGAAGCGGTTCCTCTTTCAACTCTTTGTTCATCTGCTCTGCAAGGATGTCTATTGCCTTATTTATTTGATTTTGAAATATAAAAGGCTTAAATTGTTTGTCATGAAGTCGTATTGTATTCATAAAAAAAATTAAAAAAAGATAAATATTACGTTTTATTGATAGCAACGCTTGTCGGTGCAAAAATAACTATTAATTTTGTCACTTGAATAAAAGTTGTAAAAAATAGATCAGATATGGATATAAAACCAAAGGTATCAATTGTAATGGGCAGTACTTCTGACCTGCCTGTGATGAAGGAGGCCGCCGATTTTTTAAAAAGTGTAGGGATTCCGATTGAGATTCAAGCGCTCTCTGCCCATCGGGTTCCGGAGGATGTGCTGCAATTTGCAAAGAGTGCAGTCGATAGAGGGATCAAGGTGATCATTGCTGGAGCGGGCGGCGCTGCCCATCTTCCGGGTGTGATTGCCGCCATGACGCCCTTACCGGTTATTGGGGTTCCTATTAAGTCGTCCAATTCGATTGACGGTTGGGACTCGATTCTCTCCATTTTGCAAATGCCATCCGGGATTCCTGTGGCTACGGTGGCGTTGAATGGAGCAAAAAATGCAGGCATCTTGGCGTTGCAAATTATAGCGATTGGTGACGTTTCTCTAATGGAGAAGATGCGCCTCTTTAAACAAGATTTGGCCGCAAAAGTACGCAAAGCCAATGAGGAGCTACAAATGATGTAAAACAGTATAAACAATTAAAATAGAGAGGAATGAGGCGAAGGATTTGGATGCTCGGCCTAACGGTTGCGGGCGTATGGGGTGCGGTAAGTTTGGTTGCACAGGATAGAGGTGTTTTGGGTAGAGACACAACGTTTAGTAGAATAGAGGAGTTTGCAGACCTTTATGGAGAGCTGATCTCTTACAATGAGGAGTTTGGTCCGCTTTTTTCGTGGGAAGAACTCACCCTTCTTCCGGCGTATGACACGCTTGCAGATGCTTGGTTGCGACCGCAGATAAAATTGTGGAGGCCGGGACAGGTGTTGCCTTTTAGAATTGGTGAATTGGTGAAACGGGGACGGCATCTTGTGTTGTTGCGAACAAAAACCCGTTCCAAAGACGATTGGATGCCCGATGCCACCCTTTTTTACCGTTTTACTTCGGGAGAGAGGTTGCAATGGGGTATTACCCTGGATCAGGATGCCGGAGAGCCGTTGTTCAGGGATGGAATTTGGATCGATTTTGCCTCCTTTCATCTGCAACTCAGTCGTGTTGGGCGATGGAAACGGATTGTGGCGGGAGACTATACGGTACGCTTTGGCCAGGGGTTGGTTGCTTGGAACGGTTTTTCGATGAGCGGGCTTGGACCGGTACAGGGTTTACGCAAAAGCGAAATGGGTGTATCAGCATATACAGGTAGTAATGAGTATCTGTTTTTTAGAGGATTATGCGCTACTTACGAATTAGGGAGGGTACAGGCGACCCTTTTTGGTTCTGGCAAAAAGGTGGATGCAAGAATCGTTACAGAGGGATTTACATCGCTACAAACTACGGGATTGCATAGAACTAAAACCGAATTGGAGAGAAGGCGAAATCTACGCGAATTTGTAGCCGGAGGTAATGTTTCTCTTCGTTATGATCATTTTAAAGTGGGAGCAACGGCATTGGGATATATGTATGACCATAAAAATGCCGCCACCATAAGGCCGGATAATCGTTACCAATCAAGGAGGTTGCCATTTGGATCGGTCGGCTTGGACGGTTTGGCGGTGTGGGGCGATTGGCGCCTCTTTGGAGAATTTGCCATTGATGCACAAGCAAATATGGCGGGACTTTTGGGGGTGCTGTGGGATGGTGGAGACGGAGTAGAAGCGGGTATGTTGTACAGAAATTACGATAAAGGATATACGGCGCCCTTCTCCGGTGCCTTCTCCCGAAACAGTAAACCATCTGATGAACACGCGATTACGGGCAGTTTTGAATATGCGTGGAGTCGCTGGAGATTGTTGTTTTCCGGAGAGTGGTGTTATTTTCCATGGCTGCGGTACAATGTGGCCGCTCCTTCCTATTCGCGATCAGCAATGGTTCAACTAAGTAGAAATGCATGGAGTAACGGATTGTATTACATCAAGATCGATTACAAACATTCCGAATCAGGGAGTCGTTTGCCATTGGTGTTGAACGATCGAATAGGCTTACGGGGGCATCTGCAACATGGTATATGGGATAATACGATGTTTTCCTATAGGGTAGAGTATTGTCTGTTAAAAAGATCGGACAAAAACCGTATGGCAGGTGGAGTGGCTTTGTTGTCGGATGTTGTCTTTTCTCCAAAAAAATTTCCGATAAGCGGAAGCGCCCGAATCGCTGTTTTCCGTACCACAGATTGGTCAACCAGGGTGTATGTGTATGAGCGCGATGCCATGCAAAGTTTCTCTTTTCCACCATTATACGGTTATGGTACAAGAGGTTACCTTAATCTACGATATAACGTTTCCAAAAGTGTAGATTTCTGGTTGAGGGGATCGGCAACCCGTTATCTATCTGCCAAACATCCTTCTGTATCGGCAAAAGCAGGACAATCGTTGTGGGAATCGGAGTGCAAACTTCAGGCAAGGGTCACTTGGTGAGTTATAAGGCTTTGATTTTCAGCTTCTTTCCTGCAATTATTTTTGAATTTGCATTGAGGCCATTGAGGGAGAGCAAATCATTGAGGCTGATGCTGTATTTTTTTGCAATCTCCCAAAGTGTATCTCCCTTTTGTATCGTATGCCATTGGTATGTTGCGCTTTGACTGCTTGTAGTGGAGCTCTTGGCTGCAGAAGAAGTTGCTGGCGAGGTGGTGGATGATGTGGTGGATGGTTTAGTGGTGGTTGTTGGAGTTGATGCTACGGCTTGTCCCGAAAAGATGGCTAATTTTTGTCCGGGTCTAATAAGTGTTCCTTTTATGTTATTCCAGTACTGAAGGTCTGATGTTTTTACTCGATACTTTTGTGCGATACCGCCGAGTGTCTCCCCTGCCTTCACCGTATGCGTGGTCTGTGCACGCGAGGTGGATGGTTGCGGATTGCTTTGACCCAACAAAATGGAATTAAAATAAGCATTTTCGTTATAGGTATAAATCTCTTGCTCTTTTTCGGCAAAAAGTGAGGTATATGGGTACGGAAGGCGCAGAATAAAAGGTTTTCCCGGAATAATATCTCTGATGTATTGAGGGTTGAGATCACGTAATTCGTCCACAGAGATGCCTGTAATTTCTGCAATTTGTGAAAAATGTACCCTTTGGGTGACATGAAAGGTGTCGATATGTGCGGGCATTTCAATAGGTAATGGCCTTATTCCATGCTCTTTATAGTATGTAAGGGTGTAGAGCGCCGCTACAAATGCGGGTACATATCCGCGTGTCTCCTTGGGTAAGTAAGGGTAGATATCCCAAAAGGCGCGGGAGCCTGCGCGGCGGATTGCTTTGTCCACATTACCAAAGCCACAGTTATAGGAAGAGATTGCCAACGCCCAGTCTCCAAAAACAGCGTATGCGTCTTTGAGGTAGCGGGCGGCAGCGTGTCCGGACAATATGGGATCGTATCGTTCGTCCACAAATGAGGTGATTTGAAGTTTGTATTCGAGGGCGGTACGGTGCATGAATTGCCACATTCCCCTTGCTTTGGCCCTTGACACGGCAGTGGGATTTAATGCCGATTCAATGATTGCCAAAGCTTTTAGTTCTAATGGCATATCGTGATAGTCAAAGATCTCTTCAAAAATCGGCATATAGTAAGCAGACAAACCAAGAATGGTAGCGATTTGCTTAGGCATTTTTTGGGTATAGTAAACAATGCGATTCTTGACGATGTCGTTGTATGGTAGGTTGATAAAAGAGTTTAAAGCTTTAAGTCGTTGAATATAAACAGAATCTGGTAGATCTGCCACAAAACTGATGTTGTCGAGGTCAAGAAAATCGTCCTCAATGTTGAGGTGGAGCGACCGCTGCAGGTAGAAGGCCGATAGCAGGCTGTCCGTTGAACCCACAAAGGGCTCCTCTTCCGATTCAAAATAGTCAAAGACGCCACTCCAATTGAGTGTATCAGTTGTAGATACGGTGTCGTAAAGCCCTATACTGTTTTGATCGATCATCAACTTTAATTCGCTGTTCTCCTTCCTAAGGGTGAGTATTTCTTGAATAAGTTGTTTACGGGTACCTTTAACGGGTTCTTGGGCAGAGAGTATTGCTACAAAAAGTATAAAAGAGCCGGTTAGTAAGAGTCGTCTCATAACGTGTGGTAATAAAGATTAAAAGTTGATATTCATTTTGAGTCCTACGGATAACGGTCTGGTGTGCATAGCATAACGAGCGTCAAGAGGCTCAATAATTCCGGGTCTGATGCGGAGGCTAAGGTCATCGCTCACATCAAAGTCACTAAAATAGGCAAAAGTATTGGCATCTATAATGGTGAGGGCATAGACAGCCACTCCTGCCAAAATGGAGTAATCTCTGTAACGGCGATAGGTGTCGCGATACCATTTCAGGTTCTCAGATGAGAGACGTCCTCCGTAACTGTCCGGGTTGTTATAGGCTTTTCGATACCGTTGGTATTGCATATTGTTAAATTGGATAAAGTATCCACACACCATCAACCCGCCGCAAAAGATGGGGATTTTCCAATAGTCACCATTGTACGCTTGCCCCAAACCGGGTATAAGGGTGGAGTAGAGCGAGGCACGTCCGGGTAGAATTTCTAAAGGAGATTTGTAGTTGATCACCCCATCCAACATCGTTCCCCAATAGGCCAAAAAAGCGCCAACGTAGAGAAGGTCTCGGTTTTGCGCATATCGATCTTCACTGGTTTCTTGAAATTTAAGGTTATTCTGGTATCCAAAATAGAGAGAGGTGCCTATAACGCCATAAGCAATCGGTATTTTCCAAAATTGACGGTTGTATGCCTGACTGTATCCGGGAACGACTATCGATGCAATCCACATTCTGCCGATAGGGAGCGTATCTTTTCTTACTTTTCCGGTTCCTAATGAGTCATCTACCCACACAAAAGAAGTAAAGTACGATTTGAATTTAAAAGGGGGCTCGGCAGGTTCTTGGTTGGCAAGAGAATCGGTTTGTTGGGTGTTTTGGTTTTGGGTTTGATTCATACCTAACCCGCTGTTTTGCCTAAACTGTGCATTGACGGTGAGTGTACAGACTATGAAACATATAGAAAATAGATAGATGTGGCGCACGGTCTATTTTTTGAGAAATTCTAAAGCGTGAAGAAAATGCTCCACCTGCCTGTCGTTGGAGACATGAATGGTAATTGTTCCCGCTCCCCTTGATGACCGTTTGATACTGATTTTATTGCCAAAGTATTGTCCGATTTTGTCAATAAGCGTAAAGTAGGTTTCAGGAAGTTCTGCGGGTGGGTCAACCTCTGTTCGAGATGGTGCCTTTGGTAGTTTCCGGTTTTGTACTAAGGCTTCTATCTGGCGAACAGAGAGGCCTTTTCGTAAAATTTGTTCGGTGAGCGCCAACTGCTGTTCTTTGTTCTCTATTGAGAGTAGGGCGCGTGCATGGCCCATTGAGATCACACCTTGACGAAGCGCCAACTGAATTTCGGGGGGCAACTTGAGGAGCCTAAGATAGTTGGTGACGGTAGTGCGGTTTTTGCCCATGCGCTCTGCCATTGCCTCCTGAGTGAGGTTGCATTCGTCAATAAGACGCTGGAATCCAAGAGATATTTCAATAGCATTGAGGTCTTTTCTCTGAAGATTCTCGACCAATGCCATCTCCAACATCCCCTGATCATCGGCCTGACGGACGTAGGCTGGGAGATGGGTGAGGCCGGCAATCTGTGCAGCCCGAACACGGCGTTCTCCGCTTATAATCTGATACTTATTTGGAGCCACCAACCTCAATGTAATGGGTTGTATCAAACCGATTGTGCGAAGAGATGCAGCAAGATCGTCCAAATCTTCCTGATCAAATGTATCTCTTGGTTGATAAGGATTTGCTTGGATGTCAGAAAGGGCAACGGTACTAAGACCTTCGTATTCAAAAGATGATGATACTTTTCTTTCCGGACGTCCGGACTGTTCGTCTGCTTCTGCAATGAGCGCGCTAAGTCCTTTTCCTAATGCAGATGGTTTGGTTGCCATATTGTGTTCCTGTAAAAGTTCTACGAATATTTCTTGATAATCTCTTTGGCTAAACTTAAGTAATTGCTTGAACCTGCAGAGGCGGCATCGTATAGAATAACAGGTTTACCGTGTGAGGGCGATTCGCTCAACTTTACGTTGCGTTGAATCACCGTCTTAAACACCATCTCTCCAAAGTGGCGCCGAACCTCGTCCACTACCTGATTGGCAAGTCTTAGACGGGCATCGTACATGGTGAGCAAAAAACCTTCGATCTCTAACTTGGTATTGAGGCGAGCCTGCACAATCCTAACCGTATTCAGGAGTTTTCCAAGTCCTTCCAATGCAAAAAATTCGCATTGAACAGGAATAATTACCGAATTTGCCGCCGTTAGTGCATTTACAGTGATAACTCCTAAAGAGGGTGAGCAATCGATAATGGTATAGTCGTATTGTTCAGAGATATTTGTAAGGAGTTGCTTGAGGGTATTTTCTCTGTTTTGAAAGTTTAACAATTCGATTTCTGCTCCTACCAAATCGATATGAGAAGCAATAAGCATAAGCCCATTGATGGAGGTCTCGCAGCAAGCATCTTCCATTGAGGACTTTCCTATAAGGCAGTCATACAAATTGGCCGAAACAGAGTTGGGGTCAATGTTGAGGCCTGATGTGGTGTTGGCCTGCGGGTCGGCATCAACCAACAGCACCTTTTTTTCCATAACAGCTAAGGAGGCAGCAAGATTGATGGCGGTAGTAGTCTTTCCTACTCCCCCTTTTTGATTGGCAATAGCAATAATTCTTCCCATGACGTTCTATATATATCGCCGCAAAAATAAGAAATCTTTTCTACTTTCTGTTATTTTTCTTACTTTTGTGTCGAATAGTTTTTGTGTATATGGTACAACAAATAGCTTGGATGGTCATTGTGAATCCAAAAGCGGGTTATGGTCGCGGCTTGGCCGACTGGCCGATCATTTCGAATCAAATGAACAGGGCAGGCATTTTGTTTACCTGTGTTTTTACGGAGCACAAATATCATGCCGTAGAACTTACGGTAAAAGCGTTGCGTGACGGATACCGGCGCTTGGTGGCCGTAGGTGGCGACGGCACGGTACACGAAGTGGTCAACGGGATATTCCATCAAAAAGAGGTACTTCCATCCGAAGTGTCTCTCTCTGTGATTCCTACAGGAACAGGCAACGATTGGGTTCGTATGTTTGGCATTCCCCATACCTACAGCGAGGCGGTGCAGGCGATGGTTGATTACCGTACAGTGCTTCAGGATGTGGGTATGGTATCTTTTGTGGAGACCCGTGTGGTGCAGACCCGCTATTTGGCAAATGTAGCCGGATTGGGCTTTGACGCCATTGTAAACCGTAAGTGCAATCAGTTGAGAGATGAGGGACGCATGAGCAAACGAAGTTACTTGGTGGTTGCAATCAGAATGTTGATGAGGCACCGCGCTTCTCGTTTTAGAGTGGAGGTGGATGGCCAACTCTTTTTTGACGGAAAAATCTTTTCTGCCACCGTGGGTATTGGTAAATTCAATGGCGGAGGAATGATGCAGATGCCATACGCTCAAGTAAATGATGGACTTTTTGATTTGACGCTGATTTGTAAAGCAAGCAAAATTTGGATACTACGCCACTTTAAACACCTCTTTGACGGTAAGATTTATCAATACTCAAAAGTGAAACATTCACAGGGAGCGAATATTAGGATCGAAACGTGGCCCTACGGCCCCATCGAAATTGACGGCGAAACTTTAGGCCATGCGCCCTTTACCTTTGAGGTGTTGCCGCGTGCTTTACAGGTTGTGGTGGGTAAGAAACATCAGATATAAAGCGCCAACTTTTCACGCGCCCCGCTCGGTATCGCTTAAGGTAGATTGCACCTCGGTAAGTGAATCACAAGTTAATAAATCGCACAGTCTTATTTCAGTCTTGTTGAAAACTTCAAAATCAGACTATTAACGGTAGCTCCCAAGTGGTAGATGGAATATGTAACAAATAGGAAAGATGTGCCTTCACCGGTTAGAACATAGTCCCCTCTTGGCTCTTCCTCTAAATCAATACGATAATCGTTATGAACGCTTATTGATTGCGAAATAAAAGCTCCGGTAAAACTTGTTACTTGATAATTTTGGGTTTGGCCCGGAAACATAGACGGATTTCCTAAGAAGCCATCTCCTTGACAAGTTGCCTCTACACCCGTAGGACCAGTAAGATAATGGAAGCCAAGATTTATTGTTCGAGGAATAGTGGGTATTTTGTTAATTGCAGAATATGCATCAACTAAGCCATGTCCAACTTGCTCATTCCAAGTGCCATTTGGATGATTAGGGTTTGTTGAATAAATGTAGCCTAAAGGATTTGTTAAGACATGGTATGGATTAATTTTTTGACAAGTGGATTCAATTGCCCATCGTACTTGCGTTGGGTTTAATTTTGGGTAGACAGAAAGAATAAGGGCGGCTATACCGGCAACATGGGGAGCTGCTGCGCTAGTACCGGTAAACCAAACTGTATAATCCTTATTAGCATAATCGGCTGATATTTTTGAGCCTCCCATTTCCAGATGAATAGGTTCATATGGATTATAACCATCATTGCCTCGAATGTCAGTAGTTGGAATCAACACCCCGGGAGCAACAACATCAAGATTCTCCCCAAAATTACTACCCCAATGTGTCTCAGTATCACAAGAAGTACCTAACAATGATACTTCCCAAGCACTGCGTTTACGTGTACCACATGGTGAACAAGCTCCTACGGCAATAACATCGGGGTGACTTGCCGGGTAACGGACAGCTAAAGGAGATGCCAAATAGGTGTTCCCAGCTGAAGCAACAAGAATACACCCTGCAGAAACAGCAGTGGATAATGCAGTGTTAAAAGTAGTTGTCTCAGTCATAGAAAAAGACATCGAAATGACTTTTACATTATTAGTTATTGCCCAAGCAATTCCGTTAGCCATTTGAGTCGCTGTCGCTGAACCTCCATGATAAATAGATGTGATTTTGCAATTATACGCTACGCCTGCTATTCCAGCAGAATTATTCCCTTGAGCCGCTGCAATCCCGGCACAAGCGGTACCATGTGGGTCACCAGAATGATTTCCATTATTGCCTCCACCCGTAACATCATATCCAGTTACTAAGTTCGATATTAAATCGGGATGACCTAAGTCTACACCCGTATCGAGAATTGCTATTTTTATACTGGACGAGCCTGTCGTAATTGTCCATGCATTTTCAGCCTTAATATCAATACCCGAAGTACCTCCATATTGACCAATATTTTTTAATCCCCATTGGTCACCAAAATAGGTATCATTTGTTTGGTTTTTGATAAAAAGAAGTAGATCCGGTTCAACATAATCAAATAGCCCTGTTTCATTTAATTCATTAGCTATCTTCATCGCATTCTTGTTTGAAGAATAATTAACTATTAATGAATATGTTAGAGAATCAAACTCACACTGACTGACAGTATCAATCTTGTATTTTACAACGGCATCCTTCAAAACCAAGAGGTCCCTTTCTTTCTTTAACCTTACAATTACTGTATCAGTAAGTGCTGAGAGATCTTTACCTTTTTCATCAGTAAAAACATAGCTACGGAATAAAATAGCCTTATCATTGCCTTTCTGTTGCTCAATAAACTTCGTAATTGCCTCTTTATTCATACCGGTAAAACTAACCAGTTTGAATTTCTTATAATTAGTCCCTTCGATGCCAGACATTTGTAAGGAGGTTTCTTTTTCTAACAAATTTTTGATATCATCGTATGTCAACTTTTCATCAAATTGAGCAATAATTTGATTAGAGGAAATTTCAAAGAAGCGTTTTTCCCCATTCACATACCTAAAAAGTTCTTGAATATAGTTTTCCATATTAATATTTCTTGAATGTTGTTAATAATAAATCATAATATATACTTGGTGGGGCTGATTCAAATATTTTATTCATATACGCTTTGGCTTCATAATAAACTACCACACCCTTATGGACGGGTGGAAAAGTCTCAATAAGATTTGGATTTGCATATTCATGATAATTACAAATTCTAAGATAACTACGTTCATAACTTGACCTGATATTTAGCGTGGCAACGTCAGTATCTGGATTATAAACAATCCATGCGACATAACCATTCGCCTTCCTCTCTTGCATTAATTCTTCATTTTGCAAAGCAGAAATTGGACTATTGAAAATATATGCTTTCCCCTTGAAATCAGAAACTTCAAGATAATTTTCACAAGGACATGGATTGGAAGAAGGAACAACGATTGTTTCTTCGAATTCTTCAAGTTCATTTATTGTACTTGAATCGTTTTTTTTACAAGCTGCAAAACTTCCTATCAAAAGGAAGAATGTAAACAAAAGTTTTAAAGCATTTTTAATCATAAGCATTATATTCTTTAAGGTTATTTATTCCAAAAAAATCAGTCTGCGCAACGCGCCGCTCCCTTGTCGGGAGTTTGTGTTTGATGCCGTCTCTTGTCGTATGTCGATTTTGGTTCACGATTCAAAGTTTTTCAGATTCTACTATATAGATGCAAAAAAGACCCAAAATATTGCATCAAAGATAAGAACTTTTTCATAATTGTCAAATTTTCGACCAAAAAGTTGTTAAAAAAACCAATTTGTAAAATAACTACTGATAATAATTGAGCATCCATCAGTTAAGGTACATGAATTCTTTGTGGAGCTTGGTGAAAATAAATTAGTTAAGGTAGAAACACATAAGAGATTTAATAATTTTTAAAACGAGGATAAGGAGTTGTTTGACAATGTATATACTCTTTGATAATAAACTCGAGCAAGTTCTCGGACATTTGATGCTCATGATGATGGTGGTAAAGGGCACGTTTTTCTGAATAGTAACAGTAATCACAATCGATATTACACATCGATCCCACAGGTTTGGCCATGACGTAGA
>JAITFU010000176.1 GCA_031281125.1 Prevotellaceae bacterium
AAATACTACTTTTTCGCACCTCTCTCAGTCCATTTCAACCCCATATAAACCTCATTTAACCAAGCATACCGCTCCTGCATAATGTACGTGGTGAGTCCCGAATGGTGAAAAATCTCAAAACCACCATACGTGGGCATAAATTGCTCGGTAGCCGTTTTCCATACCACACAGTTGTCAAGAGCCATCTGCAAATCAACTGCTTGCGAAGGGGAGAGAAGCAGAAGATAAGAGGCTTCAAAATCAAAAAAAAGCGCACGGCCGTTACGGTCAAACGATTGTACGTCTGTGTCGGTAGGGAAGTCGCATCCTTGAATAACGGCGGAGAGGGCGTCTAACTCCTTTGTGGCAATCAGGCTGAGTGTGAGAGAAGCATAATCGCCTTGCCGTTTACGGTAATCGTCCTCTACCGTGCGACAAAAGGCAAGAAGGTCAATCTGCGGTTGATAAAGGTGAGGTAAGGCGTCCGGATAGCAGGGAGAAAACCCCGGTGAGATCAACTCGGCAGACGAGGCAATGATGTATTCGGTTTTATCCTTTAGTTCCCATGCCACCTCCACCCCGGCCATACTACACGATTCAAAGACGATAAATGAAAACATCTCATTGGGAATGGCGGCGGCAAAGTCGGAGAGCGCCCACTCCGTATTGCCATCCACCGCCACCGACCGTGTGTGGAGCGCAGGCAACCAGCCAGAAGCGTGCGAGAAGAGTACCAACCCATACGATGAAGCCGGAAAACGCTGTGCTACATCATGTAACAACGCTTCAAACTGCTCCGGCCAATCAACATAACACTCCTTGTACGTCCGTAACAAAGAGAGGCTGTTGCCCTCTTTTCCGGCAACAACCTCAAAAAGTTGTGGATGCCACTCCTGCACTTGTTTATATATCAATACTCTACACTTTGGATCAAGTGGAGCAGCTTTGATCTGCTCCACTTTGGCATCCACTTCTGTCCAAAGGTTGTTGTTGCCGGCCAAATAAAAGAGGATGGTACGTTCAGAGGCGGCTTGAACAGGCTCTTTTTCGCAGGCCGACAACAACAGCAATAATATGATCACAACTGCCGCCATTAGGTCTTTTAAGGTTGAGGAGCCGGAGGCGACAGTTGTGTCCGCGGTGCATTCCAAAAGTAATCGGTAAAGTGCGAACCATACTGGGCGCTATTTACAATATACGCAATAAAGTTGGCAAGCACTCTGCTTTTTGTATTTGTAATAGAATTGGCCGGATTGTATGCATTTGTTCCTGTCCCTAACTGAAAGATTTCGGAATCGCCGGAGAATACCACATTCTTTACAGGATCGTAAGCGAGTATGATGGCCTGATCGACGCTATTATCGTTATCTGTCAAAATCGGGATGGCAGACGGCATGGCGGTAAGGAGAGAGGTCCTTGTGACGGCACTGGTAACTCCTGACGCCGAAAATCTAACCGATGTCCAATCTGAAAATGGCGTTGTTTGGTTACCCCACGGACCGTCTTGTATTAGATATTTATGAAACATCGAGCTTACATACGCTGTTTCGGAGTTGATTTGCCAACGGTTTGTTCCGTTTGGATCGGATGCACATCCCACCAAACCTAACTTTCCGGGCAAGCGAGAGGAGCCAAAGGATCCTACTGCACCCCTGTCGTTCTCATCGTTACTAATGAATACAATTCCATCGTTGTTATGTATCCAGTCGTAGATTACCTGATCTCTGGTGCTGTTTGTTTCAAAATTTGGACGCGAGTAGTGTACATATCTTGTTGAACCAGATATTGATGCAGGGAAATTGTTGGTGGACAGACCCAGCGACCCGTTTGTTTTTACCACCCCGGAAGGACCAAAGTTAGTAGCGCTGCTTAAATAGTTCACATAGAATTGATTATAATTGGATGTCCAAGCACCGCTGCTGTTTGCAATCTGCCCCCAGCTGGTACCCACGTTTAAAATATTTACCGGATATTGAACTACTTGCGACTGTGACACCACAAATGTTTTTGTCTCTCCCGTTTCGATAAGTGAAACGGCTATTGTTGCCTGAACCTGTACGTCCATATTTGGATAGATCAGTTTTGGGAATCCTACTGCAAACTTTTTGGAGACACTTCTCGGTTTTAAACTCGAATAGACATTTCCACTATCATCCGGATCGATCAGATAGGCAAAATGGTCAACAATGCCGCTCGGTTGGAGTGACTGAATCTTCACCTTGTAGGTCAACCCTGCTGACGCATCAACGGTTATTTCTGAAGTGTTTCCTCCACTTGGAGAGATGGGAGATACAGAAGTCGGAATACTCCATTCTGCCCGATCCTGCTTGATATTAATAAAGGTTTCCACAGGAGGTGTAGTACCTACCAAGAACACCCTGACACGGGGTGCGAGTGTGGCTCCGGAGAGATTTAATCCCAACGAATTGATTGTAAATGTTTGTTCCTGAGTTTCATTAACGTTGCACACCACATCAACGATTTTAAAGTGTTCGGCCCCTGTTCCAACGATTTCTACATTCCACTGGTTTAACTGCGATCCGGAAGGTTTTCCATCGTCTGTTCCCGGCTCCACAACAAAGGTGCCATTTCCCTGAACTACACCTAAAGGATTAAAGATGATCTGTGTTTGTTCCTGTGGGATGATCCGTATTCCTGTTGCCGGCTTTTGAGACAACACCAAAGAGCGATTGATATCGTCGTGTCCATCCAAAGAGACAATGATAAAGGCGTATCGGCTTTCGTTATTTGGATTGTCTCCCGTAGAATAAATCTTGATTCGATTATCAGAAACTTCGGCCGATGTAACGACAGTTTTGGGAGAGATCAACTGCTGTTGGTTAAAAGTGAAACCCTGATTGGATCCTACTGATGTGTGGTTAAACAGTTTAGCCGTCCATGGACCCGATGCGGACACTATAATATCTCCATCTAAAGCAAACATTCCTGCCCCGTAAGCAGGAAACTCAATGATTTTGTTCTTGTTGAGATTTAGGAACAGATCTTCGCTTTTGGACTGGATAATATCGATTGTGGCATCTAAACTGCCCAAGCTTAGTACCACAGTTCCTTTGCGTTCGTCCTCATTATGATCCATTGGCGTACCGGAAATCGTAAGGCGATTGCCCACAAGCACTGCAGAAAGTCCATTGTCCAACTGAACCCTTGACATGGTAAGTGTTCCGGGTCCCATGGTAAAGATAGAAAACTCCCGCACATCCCCTTCGGGTTTGAGGTGCACCTTTTTTACCGGAACAACCAGCGTATTGGTGCCGTCAATCAGTACCATTCCATTGTCATCCAAATCCCAGCTATTTATCACATAATCAAGCATGTTTTCGTTTTGGGTGTAGGCTGTCCACTCATCCGGAGCTCCCGCGCCAATCACATTGTTTATGGTCACTTTATACACATGGTTGCGCTTTAGATACTGGCTGGCATCTGCAGGAGTGACATTTATGCGATGGTAGGTAACCAAACCTGTGGTACCGTCTCCGTTACGCGGAGTTACTCCTATGATGAGGCAAGTGGTACGTTCATCTCTGCCTTCGGGAGACGACACAAAGTTTTCAAAGGAGTAGAGTTTTCCCAATATGTCCATGGCAACGGGATAACCGTCGTTGCCGATACCACCCATTTGTGAGGTAACTCCAAAAAGTCGCTTGATTCGCGCTTCAATAAAGTCATTATGACCGCTTTTCCACACGTTTGTGTATGAAAAGGCATTCCAAACCGAAGCCGAAACAAGGTCGTACCCCTCTCTGCTCCTGTTAATAACGTCAAACCGTGCTACCACGCGGGTAAGTTCGGCCTTTACATGTTCCTGATTTACCCCTTTGGAAAAAGAGGCCGACATGGGAATCTCATCGGAGAGGATGGCGCGGTGGGTATAGTCGCTTTGACCGGGGATACCTGTCACTTTAATCCGTGCGGCGTCCCAAACCTGAGCTTCGTTATGACCCAAAAAAGAGTTGAGCCAACTCTCAACTGTTCCATCAAAATATAGATTATCAAATAGATTGGCAACAGCCAAAATGCGATAGGCACTGTTGTTGTCAAGTGGGGTGCCCACGCTTCCCATACCTCCGTCTTGAAAGTCAACTGCAATATCGGTGTTCATGGAAAGCGGGCCGCTCACTTGATAGTAATTGAGAAACATACCCGTTCCGTTGGGTTGATCTTCAAAAAACAGGAGGTGGAGCGATTGCACCGTCTCTTCGCCCGGCTCGGGTGGCACCGAAGCCTTTGTTACCACACCGCCATCTTGTCCTAAAATTGTCAAACTCAACTTAAAACCATTCTTCTCTTTTGTTCTGACAACTCCGTTCTCTTCCTTGATACAGGATAACAACAGCGCCAGAGTGCCCGAAAGGATTAATAATATTTTTTTCATCTTGTTGATTAGTGTTTTTTAATTATTGATGTCCTACTTACCAAAATCGAACCCGGACTCGCCTCCATCTTCCCAATCGTTTGGGTCGTCATCCTTTTGGATGATGGTGATTGTAAACTCGATCCTGTTGGCTGTTACGGTCAGCACAGACGGATTATCTTGTGTCCCAAAGTGGAGAAGCGCTGTGCACTCAAAAAAACTGATTCCGTTCTCGGTTTTGATCTCTATCCGAAAACGATCATTCTCAATAATTTTATTGTTTGTCGGATCGGGGAAAAAACCTCCGTTGGAGAGTTGCATGGCAAACTTTTCGAGTGGAATGTTGGAATCAAACACCACCTGATCTGTGGACCCGATGTTTCGGAAAAGGATCGCCGTGCGGTCGTCCCGATTTGTATTGCGGTTGTTTTTGAGCATTATATACTCCATTCCTTGGATAAATATATTGCTCATTCCCCCGTCGTTCCACTCTATTACCTCAAATTTCATATTTACAGAAGAGGAGTTAAAGGCATCATCCGGTGTCTTATAACCGCTTCCCTCAACTTTCTCTATATGCAAGCTATACAGATGGTTACGAAGTATATCTTTGTAGGTTTTTCCGTCAGGTTGATAAAAATCGATGCGGTAGTAGGTGGGATTAACCTCTGTATCGTAAACTCCGCCCACCACGATGCAGGTGGCTTCACCGGCTCGATCAGCGGGGGCTGCCTTTGCTTCGTAGAGATAGACGAAACGCTCAAAGAGGCGGTTCATGGTTGGGGGAACAGCGTAAAAGAGCGGTGTGGCGTTGTTCCATGTTGCGTATTCTGTTGCAGATGCGGGCACAGAGGCGGCCTTTACGCGGCGGGCATTGTCTTGGAGATGGGTGGGAAAAGGGACAATATACCCGCTCTTTTTGCTGTTATAAATATAGAGTTCTTCCAATTGGAAATTATCGACTTGTGCTTCCAATGCAACGTCTAAGCGGGCAATGGCGCGCAACATCCCACCTTCGACTTTAAGCTCCGTTGTAGCATCAGTAATAGAAGCCTTTACCTCACCCCAGATGGGAAATGGAGAAGTGGAGCCCGCGTTGCTGATCAGGCGGGAGAGCAAGAGATCTTTGTCGGCGTTGGTTTGGGTGATATCGCCCAACTCAATCACCTCCTTGCGCACATTGGCAAGAACCACAATTGTTTGCTGGTCTGTTCTTTTGATCAGTGGGACGGTAAACTGTTTTCGGGCCGATATGGGATTGTTATCCGGTTTGTCGCAAATATCTCTGCCCAACGCTTTGTAGTCGTAAGCCCAACCGGAAGGGTGTTGGGTTTGATCTGCAGAGGGCTTAAAAACCAGCACATCTATGGTAGCAACCGCATTTTCGTCGATCTCCGAGATGGCGTATGTTCTGGGTGCAGACGGAGGCATCTCAAGCCATATCAGCACAATGGCTTCTTCATTTTCTATGTTGGTTAAGCGATCTTTTGTACACGACAAGGGGATCAGCAGCAAAAGCGCCGGCCACAAAATGATTTTTATCTTGTTGGTTTTCATTTTATCGTGGTATTGTTTCCCACTCGGTCACCTGCCATCCGTTTATCAGCAAAGAGGCGGTCATGTCGGTGGAAAATATGATGTGGATATGATAGGTAAACGTTGTTTGGAGGTCGATGGCTTCGATCTTGTTAAGTAACGCAATCAGGTTTGCACGGTAGAGTCTCTGTTGCTGAGTAACGTTGACAATCTCCAAAACAGGTTCGCGGTTTGAATGGATGTTCAGGGTGCGAAGCGAAGCAAATAGTTGACTATCTGAATCTTTGTTGCATGGGGTTGAATAGGTCACCTCTCCAACGGGAGTAAATGACGAGTCAAACCGATATTTCCCATTCCAATAGTCAAAGATGACAAAACGATAGGTCTCTTCACTTGCGGGGAGACCCTCCGTAGTGAGGAGTATCACGTTGTGCAAGGGAGTGAGCAACATATCGATTCGCTGTATGCCGTTTGAATATGGAAGAACGCGCTCCCTCTTCTCTGTATAAAAGAGCGGAGGGTGCTCCCAATCTTCATATATGTTGTTTGATATGCGAGAAAGTACCCATTGAGCCTCTTCTAAGGTGGTTTGTCCAACGGTAAAGTCTAAGGGAAGTGTCGAATAGTCGGCTTCTTTGCCCGCCCAGGCAATAAAACAAAAGTCCTCTGCGGGTAAACCCATCACAGTCATATAAGATTCTCGTTTTGCAAAGTACTGATAATCATTTTGTTTTTCATAAAAGAGGCCATCGGCATCAAAAATAAAGAGCCAAATCTTTTCCAAATCCTCCAAATCGATACCCCCGCCGCCGGAAATGGCCGGATCACAGGCAAAATATATCCTCAGCTCTGACGGGCAATCAGACAGTTCATCTTTGATGCAGCTTGAGAAGAGAAGCGGCAACAGGAACAGGGCGGGAAGGTATCGAGTCGGAAGTTTCATTTCCTCTTTGGATTAGGGCTTAAGGATTTGACTCCATTTA
>JAITFU010000057.1 GCA_031281125.1 Prevotellaceae bacterium
AACTCACACACACCCACAACAAAGCGATTCTCTTTTCCACCCACGACCTTACTATGGCCTTGCAAGTGTGCGACTTGATATGGATAATGGACGACGAAACCTTTTATGCACAAACGCCGACTCAGCTACTCCAAGACGGCGTTATTGATACACTATTACGATCTTACGGCCTACAGTCCCATCATTTTACGCACAGCGGCAGCTAAGCGGCGTACTCCCTCTTCCGCGCGGTCTTCGGGCATATAGGAGAAGTTGATACGAAGCGTGTTTTTTCCGGATCCGTCGCAATGGAAGGCATCGCCTGTAACAAATGCAACGCTCTCTTGAATAGCGAGTTTAAAGAGATCGGCGGCATCATACTGCTCCGGAAGGGTGACAAAGAGAAAGAGTCCACCTTCGGGTGTTGTCCACGTAACTCCTTGGGGCATATACTTTTCAAAAGCTGATAACATACATTGACGCTTTTTACGGTAATTTTCGATGGTCGTCACAATGTTTTGATCCATAAAACCGTTCTCTACATAACGGGCAGCAACGCATTGGTCAAACACAGGGGCGCAAAGGTCGGTAGCCTGCTTGGCAACCACCAATTTATCAATAATATCGGTATGCGCAATGACCCAACCTAAGCGGAAGCCGGGAACAAAAATCTTTGAAAATGTGCCCATTGTGACTACACGCTCCGAATTGTCTAAGGCATACATCATGGGTTGCACCTCGCCCTCAAAACGAAGCTCTCTGTACGGGCTATCCTCCACAATCAACAGATCGTACTTTTGGGCCACCTCAATCACCTCAAGGCGCTGTTGTTTGGACATGGTAATACCCGAAGGATTTTGAAAATCGGGAATCGCATAGATAAATTTTGGTTTTTTGCCGCTTGAGATGAGTGCACGGACAACCGTGTCAAGCTCTTCGTCCTTTGGAATACCAATTGGACGCGCCTGATAGGCAAAGAACGATTGGAGGGCGCCCAAATAGGAAGGCAATCCGCAAATAAGGGTATCGCCCGGGTCTAAAAAGACTTTGGAAACTAGGTCAATGGCCTGCTGAGACGAAGTGGTGATCAAAAAATTATCCTTGGTGACTTTAAGTCCCTCTTTTTGATATCTTTGGGCAAGCGCTTCCCTTAGACGTGGATTTCCCTCTGTGGGACCATATTGAAGGGCAGATACGCTCTCCTGCTCAAGCACATCGTGCATAATGGTCTTGAGTTGTTCCACAGGAAAGGTATTGGGGTCCGGAAAGCCGCCTGCAAAAGAGATCATCCCTGGTTTTGAGGTGACATTAAGCAGGTCACGAATGGCAGAACGCCGCATATTGCGCGCATTGGACGAAAGAATGCTGTGTAAATCTTGAATCATGATGTTATAAATTTTTCTGCAAAAGTATAAAATCATTATCAGAAATGCAAATTTTATTACAAATTATTATTTTTGATTGACGAACACTTTTTTTTCTATACCTTTGGCGTTTCAAAAAATATGAATACAATACGACTAACCAAAGAGTTCCGTTTTGAGTGCGCCCATGCCCTCACTGGGTATGACGGTAATTGTCGCCACATCCATGGGCACTCATACCGATTAATGGTAACCATTGCAGGCAAACCGCGTTCCCAAACGGGAAGTCCAAAGGATGGTATGGTGATCGATTTCACTACGCTTAAAGAGATCGTTACCCAACACATTATCACTCCTTTTGACCACTCCCTGATCCTTCGTGAAGATGCCATGCTTGCAAAAGAGCTTAAGGATCAGTACCAAAACGTACAGATTGTACCCTTTCAACCCACCTGCGAACAACTCTGTATCTATATTGCCAATTTGCTCTTGGTTACCATACCGGAACCGGCAAAGCTATTTAGTATAAGACTTTACGAAACTTCCACCTCTTTTGTGGAGTGGTTTGCCAACGATCAAAGATGAGTAAACTCCTGCTTATAGATGGTCATGCGCTTATTTACAGGGCATACTACGCTTTTATCCGCCGAAACTTGATCAATTCAAAAGGAGAGGATATGTCAGCGGTTTTTGGATTTGCAAAAACGTTGATTGATTTGATTATCAAAGAAAAACCAACTCATTTGGCCGTTGGCCTTGATCCGGGTGGCAAGACGTTTCGCCATGACCTTTTTCCTCAATACAAAGCAAATCGGGATAAAACTCCAGAGGTGATCATCGCCTCCATTCCTGTTATAAAAAAGATATTGAATGCTTTTCATATTCCAATCTATATGTTGGATGGGTATGAAGCGGACGATGTGTTGGGAACAATCGCAAAAGGTGCAGAAAAAGAGGGACTTTCTGTATATATGGTAACATCAGATAAAGATTATGGCCAATTGATATCGCCAAATATTTGGCAATGTAAGCCCGGACGCTCCGGCGATGAGTGGGAGTTGTTGGGTGTTAAAGAGATTTGCGATAAATATTCAATTGAACGGCCTGAACAACTTATTGACATTCTATCTATTCAGGGAGACGTTTCGGATAATGTGCCCGGCGTTCCCGGAATTGGAGAGGTGGGTGCAAAAAAGTTGATCGAACAGTATAAAAGCGTAGAGAACCTACTGCTCCATTTGCATGAGTTGCCCCAAAAATACCGCAACACGATCCACGACCATGTTGCCCAACTTTCCCTTTCCAAAGAGTTAGTCACCATAAACACCTCTGTTCCTGTAGAGTGGAATAAAGACGATTTCCAAATCGGCGCCCCCAATCTTGTAGAGGTAGAGCAACTCTTTAAAGAGTATGAGTTTTATTCACTCCTTCAATCGCTTCCCCGACTTCAAACACTCTTTTGTCCTGATAGGTTAGATATCTTTGCAAATGATTTGCCCAAATCGGTTGTTCCCCCGTACACCATTACAGAGAAGAGTTTGTTAGAAGTTTTTAAGGAAGAGGAACTCTCCATTGTGCCGCTATTTTCTTCCTTCAACATCGATAAGCTTCAATCTATAGCCGTATGTAACAAAGAGTTGGTTGTACATTGGTTCCCTTGTGTTTCGGATCAAGAAATAGCAGCTCTTAAAGAGTGGTTACAATCGCCTCAAACCGCCCTTACAGGCCATGGCCTGAAACCTCTGCTCCATTTTCTCTATTGTAATGGGATTGAGGTGAATGGCACAGTTTATGATACCGAAGTTTTGCACTACCTGCTCAATCCTGAACGTAGCCACAAATGGGAAGTGATCGCCAAAAGTGTGTTGCAATTTGACCCTCCCAAAGAGGAGGCAAAACCCATCCGGCAGTGCTCTCTCTTTGATGAAGTGGAAGAAACCTCTTTGCCATCTGACGAACAAAGAGCCACTTGCTGCGCCGCTGCATACGCTGCAATGGCCATTAGACCAATCCTTTGGGAGGAGATCAAGGAAAAAGACATGACTTTGCTCTACACCCAAGTGGAGATGCCCTTGACCCCCGTTTTGGTACAAATGGAGGCAGAAGGCATCAAGTTGGATACGCCTCGTTTAAAGAGGTATGGAAACGAATGTCTGCTTGAACTAAATGCGCTATCACAACAAATAAGGGATTTGTGCGGAGACCGGACACTAAATATCTCCTCGCCAAAACAGTTGGGTATTGTATTGTTCGAAAAACTCAAGTTGGATCCTAATGCCAAGTTAACCCCCGGCAAGCAGTACGCCACAGACGAAGAGACGCTGCTTTCCTTAGAAAGCAAACACCCGATAATTCCCCTTCTTCTTGAGTATCGCTCTTTA
>JAITFU010000039.1 GCA_031281125.1 Prevotellaceae bacterium
TCGTTCCTCCTGTTTTTGTTACTTACTTTAGTACTGCCCGCATATTGAGAATTTTGCCTTTTGGAATACCGAGTTGTTCATATTCCTCCCAGTACAATGTGATTTTTGACTTTTTCTCACTGGGAACCACCTCGTTCTCCACTTTTTCCTTTTTGTTTCTATTCCTCTTCACGGTTTCTTTGATTAAAAATGTGCGCAAATGTAATACTTTTTTGAAATATATGCAAACCATGTCTAAGTGGGAAGATAACGGTAAAATAAGATATAACAAACTCTAAATAGTTTGACACCAATAACATAGATATTTTTTGTGTGAAATGTTTTCGTAACTTTGCGGTTGGATACAAGATGAATAATATAAAGAAAATATGATTACGAGAGATGATATAGAAAAGCAAGTAATTGATTCCGCAAATAGGACTTTTAATAAGCGAGAATCTTTTAATCAACAAATTTTGATTTTATCTGCAACAATACTCGGAATTTTCGTTGCATTTCAAGACAAACACTCTGAATATATGTGCATCCGCCTTCTATTTGTATCTACTATTATCCTTTTTGCGCTTGGGATTCTAATGTTGAGTTTAACTTTATTTTCGAATGTAAAACTTGCGTATCGCACCTATTATGAGTTACGCGAAGAAGCAGGTAAATTTATGAACGGTCTTCCTTTCTGCACAATAGTAGATGGTGGAGGTATTAAAAAAAGTACAAAATGTTGTGAAAAATTTGCGTATGTTTTCTTAATTATGGGACTTGTTGCCCTTGTTATTTATGCTGTTGTAAGTGCATTTCAGTATTGATAGTTTAGACTAATAACCATGACAACAAATAAACTAATCCTCGGCGACAACCTCGAAATCTTAAAAACGATTGAAAGCGAAAGCGTAGATTTAATCTATCTCGACCCACCGTTTTTCAGCAATCGCAACTATGAAGTGATTTGGGGCGATGCAGGCGAAGTGCGCAGCTTCCAAGACCGCTGGGCGGGCGGCATAGACCATTATATTTCATGGCTTAAAGAACGTGTAGAGCAGATGCACCGCATTTTGAAGCCGACCGGCAGTATTTTCCTCCACTGCGATTGGCACGCTAACGCTTACATTCGGGTGCATATTCTCGATAGGATTTTTGGTGAAATAAATTTTAGAAACGAAATTATTTGGAAACGAACTACCGCACATAATGATAGTTCAAGATTTGGCATGAATGCTGATAGTATCTTTTACTACTCCAAGTCAAACAAATGTACTTTTATCCAACAATTCCAAGACTATGACGATGAGTATAAAAAACGATTCCGAAAAGAAAAAAACGAAAGGCTCTTTATTGATGACAATTTGTCTGCAAAAAGTTTAAGCGGGGGCGGTTATAAATATGAATACAAAGGCGTACTCAACTTATGGCGTTGTCCAAAAGAAACAATGGAACAATATGATAGAGATGATAAATTATACTACACAAACAAAGGTGGAATACGATTAAAACGATATTTAGACGAATTACAGGGTTTACCTTGTCAAACAATTTGGTTAGACATTAACCCGATAAATTCACAAGCTAAAGAAAAGATTGGGTATCCAACACAAAAACCTGTAGCCTTGCTACAACGCATTATTGAATGCGCAAGCAACGAAGGCGATGTAATCCTTGACCCCTTTGTGGGCGGCGGCACCACCGTAGCTGTGGCAGATAAACTAAACCGCAAATGGATAGGCATTGACCAGTCTGTACAGGCTATAAAAGTAACCGAGTTGCGCTTGGGTAAACAACAGGGATTGTTCAGCGCTCCATTTTCCGTTCAACTCTATAAATACGACTACGATACGTTACGCTATCAAAATGCTTTTGAATTTGAAGAATGGATTGTGCAACAATTTGGAGGCACAAGCAACACAAAGCAACGTAACGACTTTGGTTTGGATGGTAAAATGCCCGACAATACGCCCATCCAAGTAAAGCGCAGCGACAATATCGGGCGAAATGTGATAGACAATTTCTTTGCAGCCGTGCAGCGTAGCGACAAAAGACTCTTTGACAAAAACATTGCCGAAAAACAGCCTGTTGGATACATCATTGCTTTTTCGTTTGGAAAAGGCGCGGTACAGGAAGCGGCACGACTAAAATTGGAAGAAAACATAATCATTCGGTTGGTTAATGTTGAGGATATTGTGCCCATTGCCAAAAAACCGACTTTAACGGTACAGGTAAACGAATTGCAAAGAGACGATAAAGGAGTTCTGATAGTTGAGTTTATTGCCAACGGACAAAGCGATTCAGGGATAGAGTTTTACAGTTGGGATTTTCACTACGACGCCCAAATGGGATTTCAACCCATTGTGATGATAGACAAAGAGGGCAGACAGGCCATTAAACTTACTCCGGGACTTTATACCGTTGCCGTAAAAGTGTTTGACAATGACGGTTTGGAAAATACCGAAATTATTAAATTGACCGTGAACGATACGGTTGAGCGGCATTAACCCATTTACCTCGTAAACGAGAGTCCCAAGCAAATCAGCATTCCGTTTTAGTAAGCAAATTGATGTTCATTTAGCTCTACGTTAAAATGCACTTTTGCACCTAACGCTTCAAACGCTCTTAGGACTGTCGTAAATCTTGCATCGGTAGTGCTGTTTTCTATTTTAGAAATCTGTGCCTTTTTAACACCAATTAGTTCGCCCAGCTCCGCTTGGGTCAATTTACGCTCTTGCCGTGCTTGTTTTATAGCCAACCCCAGCAAATCAAGGCGAAGTTCATTTTCAAATTCATCACGCTTCTTTGTTCCTTTTTCTCCAATGTATTTGTTTGTCAATTCATCTAAACTGTACGTTTTCATTTTGTATTTGTTTTTTCATTAAAATATTTTTTTCTTAATTTTTCTGCATGCTCAATTTCACTCTTAGGAACTCTGCTGATTGTCTTAACATAACCGTGAGATGAAATTACAACGGTGTCGGTTTTATCTGTTTTATCCCAAAAAGCAAAAAGTCGGTAATAAGTTTTGTTAAACATGGTCCTAAACTCCCAAATCTCGTTTTGAAGTTTTTTAAAAAGTTCTTTGTCATTAATGCTACGGACTTTCCAGATATTGTAAAAGATTTTGTCCCTAGCTTTTTCATCAAGCCCATCCAAAAACTCTTTTGCTTCCTCTAAAAAATCAACTCTAAACTTATAAATACTCATCCGATCCGATTTTTCTGCAAAGATAAATGTTTCTTATTTAGGAAACAAATAGTCGTGTGAAAAAGTGAAAATATGCAAAGGCATTAACCCATTCACCTCTTCCGATACGCAAAATAAAACACCTGCGGCAACACCGTAAAAGAGAGTACCAAGCAGATCAGCATTCCACCCACAATCATCACCGCCAAAGGCTTTTGTACCTCTGAGCCCATACCGGTAGAGAGCGCTGCCGGAAAAAGCCCAACGGAACCCATAAGCGAAATCATTAATACTGCGCGCAAACGTGTTTTAACCGCCTCGTTGGTGGCATACGTGAGGTCTCGGCTCTTTTGCCACAGCGATTTCATTAGCGAAGTGAGCAAAATGGAGTTGATCGACACCACCCCAAAAAGAATGATAAACCCGATTCCGGCAGAGATTCCAAACGGAATACCCGCGATCCACAACGAAACAAACCCTCCAATAAAGGCGTAAGGCATGGCGCTTGCGGCAATCAGGGTATCTTTTACAGTACCAAAGTTTAGGTAAAGCAGAAATAAAATCAGCAACAACACCGTGGGCACCACCACCAAAAGACGTTTGGTGGCTCGCTGCTGGCTCTCAAACTCGCCCGCCCACTCCATTTTACTCCCATTTGGAAGTGTAACGTTTTCGGAGACTTTCTGTTGCGCTTCTGTTATGGTCGAACCCAAGTCGCGGTCGCGAATGCTGAAACCAACGCCCACGTAACGACTGCTGCCTTCGCGATAGATAAATGCCGGACCCGTAACAAACTCAATATCTGCAATCTCTTTTAGAGGCACCTGCTTGCCGTCCATGGTGGGAATCAAAATATCGCCGATTTTCTGCTCATCGCTACGGAATTGCTGTTCAAAACGAAGCATCACGTCAAAGGTGCGCTCGTTTTCATAAAAGGTGGTGGCCGCCTTGCCGCCTATCGCCATTTCGATCACAGCCTGCGCGTCGGCCATAGAGACGGCATATTGAGCCATTTTGGACTCCTGCGGTTTTATCTGCAACTCCGGTAAACCAATGGAACGGAACACATTCACATCCTCTATGCCCCTTACATTTTTGATGGCTTGCGCGGTTTGGTCGGCAGTTGCCTCCAATTGGTGCAGGTCGTTGCCAAATATTTTAATGACAAGGGCGCTCTTTACGCCGGCAACGTACTCCTCCACATTGTCTTGGATGGGCTGCGAAAAAGCGAGAATAATACCCGGATAGATGGCCAAGGTTTCCTGAATCTGATTGATTAACTCATCTTTAGACACTTTGCGTTTCCACTGCGATTCTGGTTTTAGTTCGATATGAAACTCAATATTAAAAAAGCCGGTGGCGTCTGTTCCGTCGTTGGGGCGACCCGTTTGGGTGAGGATAAAGTCAACCTCGTCAAATTGACGCAGTTTACCCTTCATCTCCTTGGTAATACGCACACTTTCTGTAAGATTGACGCTATTAGGCAGGGTGGCGCGCACATAAATCGCTCCCTCGTTCATACTGGGGATAAACTCCGTTCCCCAAAACATAAACCGCACCACACATCCCCCAAACAGAAGAAGAAAAGCAACAATAGTTGCCAAACGGTAGCGGCAAGTAAGTCGGTAAAGCCAAGTCAATCCGTTGATTAATCCCCTTGTAATTTTGTTGCTCTTCTCTTTGAGCGGTTTGGTCAACAATACCTTACACATCACCGGAACATACGTCAGCGACAAAATCAGCGATCCCAACAAGGCATAACCCAAAGTAAAAGCAAGGGGCGAAAACATTTTTCCTTCGACCTTCTGGAAAGAGAAAATCGGAAACATTGCCACCACCAAAATAATCTGTGCAAAAAAGATGTGGGAAGCCACAGAGCCGGCGCTCTTTTTAATCAATCCGCCTTTGCTAAAGCTCTTAAAGCGATTGCCCATCTGCTCAGACTTTTGCAACAACGATACAAAAACAACCTCTGCGATTACTAATGTACCTTCTAACAACAGCCCAAAGTCCAAGGCGCCCATAGAGATCAAATTGGCCGGAAGTCCCTGAATCCTAAGCATAATAATGGCAAACAGAAAGGCAAGGGGAATAACCGAGGCCACAATCACCGTTGTTCTCCAGTTAAAGAGGAATAGAAATACGATAAACGCCACAAGCAGAATTCCTTCCAACATATTTTTGAGAACGGTGCGGATGGTGGTATCGACCAATGTGGTCCTA
>JAITFU010000054.1 GCA_031281125.1 Prevotellaceae bacterium
TACTATGTTGGAACACAACTCTGTATTACGCCCACTCTACGTTGCGGAGCAGAGCGGTACCATTAAAGTAACCTACGTGCCATTTGACGCCCAAACAGGTTATTTGAATCCTCAGGAGATTGAGGATGCGATTCGTCCAAATACCAAATTTATGGTGATTACACACTGTTCCAATGTGCTGGGGACAGTGCAACCCTTGGCCCAAATTGGAACCATCTGTAAAAAGCATGGCGTTCTTCTTGTTGTGGACGGCAGTCAGGGCGCAGGATACAATGAGGTGGATATGTTGGGATGGAATATTGATTGCTACATCTTTACCGGCCATAAAGGACTTCTGGGGCCAACCGGAATTGGCGGTTCATACGTGCGAGAAGGCCTCCACATTGCTTTTACCCGTGCCGGCGGAACCGGAGTGAGGTCTGCATATCCTGCACATTTAGAAGAGTATCCGTATCGTTTGGAGTACGGCACTCCCAATCTTTTGGGAATTATTGGATTACACGCCGGCGTAAAGTGGGTCACTAAGGAGGGCATCTCTCTTCTCCATGATCGGGAAATGGGGCTTTGGGAGCGGTTACGTGCTGCCTTTGCAGAGATAAAAGGGATTACTATGTACTGTGCACAAGGTAAAGAGAACCACAACCCCGTATTGAGCTTTAATATAGCAGGATGGGAAGCCGGAGATGTAGGCACCATGTTGGATGTGGATTACAACATTGCCGTGCGTACCGGCCTGCAATGCGCTCCCAAGGTACACCAACAGATTGGCACCTTAGAAAAACACGGTACCGTGCGTATGAGCATTGGCCCCTTTACTACCGAAACTGAGATAGATACTGCCATAGAAGCGGTACGGGAAATTGCTGCCATAAAGAATTGAAAAGTCCCTATATTTTAAAGAATATTGCCACCGGACGTACCTTTGACGACACCGGATGGATGCTGAACGATCCCGAATATCCGCTTCCTTCTCTGTTACGCACACAATATCAAAAAAAACAACTGATACTTAAAGCCGAACATTATGGTTTTTACCGTTTTGCCGACTGGTTACCTGTAAAACGGTATTTGGATCACTCTGCTGCTCCCGTCACCTACCGCAGCAAGGAGTTAGCAAAAAAACTTAAAATAGAGAACCTTTACATCACCTTTAATGGTTATTGGCCACAAAAAGGGGCGCTTATGGAGACCTGTTCTTTTAAAGAGTTGGAAGCATATTCCGTTTGCGGACGTTTGGACACCCTTGAAGTCAACACATTAGTGGTGGCATCCGCAGGAAATACTGCCCGTGCCTTTGCCCGCGTCTGTTCTGACAACCAAATTCCGCTGTTGCTCTGCGTCCCCTATTCCAACCTCGACGCCCTTTGGTTTGGGACACCTCTTCATAAATGTGTTCGATTGGTGTGTACCCCTCAGGGGAGTGACTATTTTGACGCCATTCGGTTGAGTCAAACTATTTGTTCACTACCCGGATATGTGGATGAGGGCGGTGCCCGTAATGTTGCCCGACGAGACGGAATGGGCGTTGCTGTGCTCTCTGCTGCCACCCATATTGGCACCATTCCCGATTATTACGTGCAGGCTGTTGGAAGCGGCACAGGCGCCATAGCCGCAAGGGAAGCCAACCTTCGTTTGATAGAAGATGGCCGATTTGGTTGCACTACAATGAAACTCATCACGGTACAGAATCACCCATTTGTTCCGATCTTTGATGCTTGGAAAATGGGCAGTCGCTCCCTGCCTCCCTACCAAGACGATACGGCGCGTGATCATGCCCAAGGGATTGACGCTAAGGTTTTAGCCAACCGTTATCCTCCCTACTCAATTCCCGGTGGCCTATTTGACGCTTTATCGGAAAGTGGTGGTGTAGTAAATATGGTGACAAATAGAGAAATAGCCATAGCGGCTGCACTTTTTGAAGAGACAGAAGGAATCGACATTCATCCTGCCGCTGCTGCCGGATTAGCCGGCTTGCAAAAAGGGATTGAACAAGGCACAATCGACAAAAAGAAGATTGTGATGCTGAACATTACAGGAGGCGGCGAAAATCAGTATAAGAATGGCAGAGAGTTACACTACTTGCTGCCCAACCATATCGTTGCTGCCGATACAGCTGCGGAGGAGTTGATTCGGATCTTAAAAAACGATCCCAAATAGTCCCAACAAGAACTTTACAATGTTGTAAAAGAAGTTAATAAGAGGTTCAAAAAAGATCATATCAGTAAAAAGGGTTGAGAAAAGAGTTGTCCACCCTTTCCGGTCAGGGTAAATTGCACATATCTGCCAAGGTTGTAATCTCTTTCAGGATTTTTATTGATGACAACCGTATTCGATTTAGAAACGACTATGCCACAAGACCGCCACTCGATTGTGTCAAAAAATTCTGCATCTACGGTAATAGTCATTGCTTCAGGATCGATGATAACATCATGAACGAAGGGCGTGGGACCCATGGGCATGGGTACTGTCGCTTTACTATAGAAAAAAGAGACTCCATTCACTATGGCCTTTCTTACTCCCTCCTCGGTAAAATCGTTGGTAAGAAATTCATTAAAACTGTAACCGATTTCGTTGTATGAGTGTGCATCGTCATTTGCGTAACCAAATACCGTACGAGAAGGAGAGATATTAGATAAAATTTTATGCCAAAGATCCTTGTCTGGAGGGTATTCGTCCTGAGAATTGACCACCTCCATCCCAACAAGTTTTTCTGCAGAAAATTTGCTGTACATATCTACATAGAATCCAAATGAATACATCCAGCTATGCCTGCCCGGATGATTGAATATCAATACGCAATTGCTGTTGTCTGCATAAGAACTAATTGCCGATTCCACAGTTAGAAAATTCCCGTTTCCTCTATTTGTAAAAATTGCATTCATGTGATGGGTCATTGTTATTTCTATTCCTCTAACAACCAATACCTCTCTTCCTGCCACCTGCTCTAATCCGGTATTTTTTGCATAGAGATTTTCATGGTCGGTAATGGCCACAATATCGTACCCCCTCTCTGCATACGCCCTGATCATCTCATCGGCAGTTTGTTTGCCGTCGCTGATTCGTGTGTGTGTGTGCAGGTTTGCTTTGAGTCTTTGAATGTTGGAAAAGTCAATATCATTGTATGGATGAACAATTTGAGTAACCGGAGGCATAAAAGAGAACTGTGCGTATTCGTCAGATAATGCATCGGGAGTGCAGTTGGCAAGGGAAAAACCAAAAGAAATCGTCAAAAGAAGTAAAAAATGTTTTTTCATAGCCATACAAAGATAATAATAATTACATTTGTAGCATGAAAAGAGAAAAAAAATCGGGGTTAGGGGCTTTACCTGTTTACTTTACCTCCATTTCGTCGATTCTTGGTGCCATCCTCTTCCTTCGCCTTGGCGTGACAACCGGAACGCTTGGATTGTTTGGTGTCCTGGCGATTATTGTTATGGGACACCTGATTACTATCCCTACGGCGTTGGCCATTTCGGAGCTTGCCACCAATACCCGTGTGGAGGGCGGAGGAGAGTACTTTATCATCTCCCGCTCCTTTGGACTCAATATTGGTTCCACCATTGGCATCACCCTGTTTCTCTCTCAGGCCATTAGCATCGCTTTTTATACCATTGCTTTTGCCGAGGCGTTTTATCCTTTTTTTAATTGGTTTGCGGGAACCTTTGGTTTTGTTCTTCCGCGACAGGTGGTGAGCGTACCTACGTTATTGATTATTGGTTTTGTAATCCTACGGCGTGGAACCGGTTCGGGGGTTATGCTGCTCTATATCGTAAATGCGGTGTTGCTTCTCTCTTTGGCGCTCTTTTTTGCAGGGTCTGCCCTCCCCTCATCCGGAGTGGAGCCGATGCAAATGGTGGGGAATAATTTCAGGTTTGTTAATGGAGATCAGTTTTTTATACTTTTTGCCATCTGTTTTCCCGCCTTTACCGGCATGACGGCCGGAGTGGGACTCAGCGGCGATTTACGCAACCCCGGACGGGCAATTCCCCTTGGCACCATGCTGGGTACGGCTACCGGACTGATTGTATATGTGCTTGTTGTGTGGAAACTTGCCGTTTCTGCCTCTCCGGAAGATTTGGTGGGTGATCAGTTTATAATGTCCCGAATCGCCTTGTTTGGCAGCGTGATGATACCCATTGGGTTAGCCGCTTCCACATCCTCTTCTGCCATTGGCGCCATGATGGTGGCTCCACGCACGTTACAGGCGATAGCGATGGATGGCACATTCCCCTTCAAAAGGCTTAACCATTTCTTATCCAAGGGAAAAGGTGCAAATCGAGAACCGCAAAGCGCCACGGTTATTTCGCTGATCATTTCACTCATCTTTGTCTCGCTTGGAGACGTAAATTCGGTGGCAGGCGTCATTTCAATGTTCTTTTTGATCACCTACGGATCGCTTTGCCTTATCTCGTTTCTCAACCACTTTGGGTCGCCTCCCTCCTACCGACCGCGGTTCCGGTCGCGATGGTCGTTCTCTTTGGCGGGATTTTTGTTGTCGGTATGGGTGATGTTTATGATCAATCCCCTCTATACAGTGGTCTCATACTTGGTTATTATGTTGATTTACATAATTATCGAGCGTTCAAATAAGGACAAGAAGGGGTTGGTGAATATCTTTAAAGGTGCGCTGTTTCAGCTTAACCGTAAACTTCAGGTTTATATGCAAAAGCAACGTTTGGGAATGCACAAAGAGGAGTGGCGTCCGGCAGTCTTGTGCCTCTCTCAACACTCGTTTGAGCGGGAGAAAGTGCTTGAGTTGATGAGGTGGATTAGCCATCGGCACGGCTTTGGCACCTATATTCACATTATTGAAGACTACTTTGGCAAACAGACATATACTACTGCTCAGGAAATCCTAAGTCGCTTGGTAGAAACGCAAAAGAGGCGCGGCAGTACCCTCTACATCGATACCCTGATCTCTCCCTCCTATACTGCCGCCATTGCCCAGGCAATTCAATCGCCATCTATATCGGGGATGGAGAACAATTTGGTGATTTTTGAGTACGATAAAGGCCAACATCACGAACTTTCACGCATTCTTGAGAACGTAAACCTTGTCAAAGCAGGCAATTACGATGTGGGAATCTATGCAATTTCCAAACGTGCCGTTGTTCCAAAACTGGGAATTCATGTATGGATCCACGACTTGGACGACAAGAATACCAACTTTATGATTCTGCTCGGATACATCATTATGTCTCATCCCTATTGGCGCAAGACACGTATCAAAATTTTCATTATGAGTTCACAAGGCAACCTTGTGGAGATGAAAGAGACACTGTTGCACCGCATCAAAGCGGGACGTTTGCCTGCAACCATGGCCAACATCGAGATTGTGCAGGTATCTGATACCGATAGTTTTGGCGATGTGGTGTTACGTTGTTCGGGTAACGCCGGCCTCACCATCTTTGGGTTTCCGGACGATGCGGTAAAATCCAACTACAACGATCTCTTTCTCAGGCTCGACCAAATTGGAGATGTTCTTTTTGTAAATGCTTCTCAAGCAAAAGAGATCACGTAGTGAAACCCAAACTCTTTGAGCTATTTACAGGCAAAGAACCCTATAATCGTCAACTTTTTGGTTCTGATGTCATTGCCGGGCTGATCGTAGGCATAGTGGCGCTGCCTTTGGCCATTGCCTTTGGGATTGCGTCGGGTGTAACGCCTCAGCAAGGGATCATTACGGCTGTGGTAGCCGGTTTTCTTATCTCATTTTTTGGGGGAAGTAATTTTGTGATTGGAGGGCCCACCGGAGCCTTTATTGTGATTGTCTATGGGATTATTCAGCAGTACGGCATGAACGGTTTGATTATAGCCACCGTATTGGCCGGTGTGATGTTGGTGATTATGGGAGTGATCAAGTTGGGCACCATTATCAAATATATCCCCTACCCGATTGTGGTGGGTTTTACCGGCGGCATTGCGGTGATGCTCTTTTCTACTCAGGTAAATGACTTTTTGGGGTTGGGTATCACCAATCAGCCTGCCGACTTTCTTCCCAAATGGGGCACCATCATCAGGCATATTGGCAATATTGATATAAGCACTACCCTTGTGTCGCTTCTTACTGTGGCTATTATTGTTATTTGGCCCCGATTCAGCAAAAAGATACCAGGGTCTTTAATAGCGCTTGTAGTCGTAACCGGGATCAGCCTGCTTCTTGCCCGCTTTGCCTCTATTGAAGTGGCAACGATTGGCGCCAAGTTTCCAGAATTAGCCGGAGGGATCCCGCTTCCAAAAGCAGAGACGCCACATATTGATATGGAAGCGATTCGTCGCCTTTTTCAACCCGCCTTTACCATTGCCTTACTCTGCGCCATTGAGTCGCTTTTGGCCGCCATGGTGGCAGACGGCGTTACGGGTAAGAAGCACAACTCTAATACAGAGCTTATTGGTCAGGGAATTGCCAATATCGTTACTCCCCTCTTTGGCGGTATTCCTGCCACCGGCGCCATTGCCCGCACCATGGCCAATATTAATAACGGCGGAAAGTCGCCCGTATCGGGATTGATCCATGCTGC
>JAITFU010000085.1 GCA_031281125.1 Prevotellaceae bacterium
ACCAACAACTTTGCCACGTTGTTGTCTTCCATCAGATACTTAAACACTACATCGTAAATAGGATTTGCTATTTCCATATTCATGTCACTTTTAATCTCTTGCACTCTTAACTGCATCACGAACCCCTCCATCATTTATTTGAGTGCAAAGGTAAGAAAAAGTTTTTTGATTAAAAAAGAATCGTTGCTACAAAGATGTGAAATATATTGCAAATAAAAAAGCGTTACCTTTGTCTTTGTATGGAATGGCTGCTTGGAAAAGATTTAGATGAACTGACGCACATAGCAATGGCGTTTGGTTTGCCGCGACACACCGGCAAACAGTTGGCCGATTGGCTCTATAAGAAGAGGGTGAAGTCGATAGAGGAGATGACCAATCTTTCCAAAACGGCACGTGAGAGGTTGGGCGCTCATTATCAAGTGGGTGGATTTGCTCCTGAGAAGGTATTGCAATCAGTGGATGGAACCCGCAAGTATCTTTTTCCCACACTGGGGGGCTTTTACATCGAATCGGTGGTGATTCCCGATCACGACAGGGCAACGCTGTGTCTATCGTCTCAGGCAGGATGCAAAATGGGTTGTCGTTTTTGTTTGACGGCGCGGCAAGGGTTTCAGGCCCACCTCACTGCCGGAGAGATGATTGGCCAGTTTCAAAATATCAAAGAGACCTTTTTATTGACCAACGCCGTCTATATGGGCATGGGCGAACCGTTGGATAACGTTGCGGAAGTACTTAAAAGCGTACGTATTTTGACTTCCGATTGGGGTTGGGGTTGGAGTCCCGGGCGGATCACCGTATCGACTATTGGTGTGTTGCCCGCGTTAAAACGTTTTTTAGATGAGTGCAAATGCCATTTGGCCATTAGTTTGCACCATCCTTTTGATGCCGAGCGGCAGTCGTTGGTGCCAATGCAAAAAGTCTATCCTTTGAATAAAATCTTGTCTCTCATACGGTTGTACGACTTTAGCGGGCAGCGCAGGGTGAGTTTTGAATATATAATGTGGAGGGGCGTAAACGACTCCCCAACACACGCCGCTGCCTTGTCGAGACTTCTTAAAGGGTTGGAGTGTAGGGTAAACTTGATTCGCTACCATTTGGTTCCCGATTGTGCGCTCTCTCCCTCTTCTGTAGAGGCGATTGCCCTCTTTCAGAAAAAATTGGCCGATTCAGGAGTGTTGGTCACACTAAGGGCCTCGCGAGGAGAGGATATTATGGCTGCTTGCGGATTACTAAGTACGCAACATGGAGTCAAATAAGCATCTAACTTGGGCGCAGCGGTTTTGCAGCCAGCGGGAGTGTTGCGCCCAAGAGTTATCTCAAAAACTGCAAGTGAGGGGGACAGACGAAAAGGAGATTGCGCAAATCATTGAGAAACTGACACATAGTAGCTTTTTGGACGAAACGCGTTATGTTCGGGCCTTTGTGCACGACAAAAGCCACCTGCAAGGGTGGGGGCCTCAAAAAATCAGATTCGCCCTGCGCGCCAAGCAGATTCCAGATGCATTGATTCGCGAAGCGCTTGACTCTCTAGATCAATGCGCACAAACAGAGGTGCTTAGAAGATTGCTACAGGTAAAGAGAAAAACCATCAAAGCCAAATCTGCAACAGAAATGCGTACCAAGCTGATTCGCTTTGCGTTGGGCAGAGGTTTTAATTATGAGCAAATAATAAATACCATTACTTCCCAAGATTGAGCATCACCCCCTGTCCGTTCCCCATCATGTAGGTGGGCAGTTGGCCGTTCCATTTGCCAATCCACTCCAATTCCACAATTTTGGGGTTGTTCACCACCGATTGTCCCTTGATTTGCAGGGCGCGCGCCTCTCCTTCGGCCACCTTTATGGCAATATTTTTGTCAATTTCGGCTTGGATCTCCTGCTCCTTCTTTTGTTTGGTAATCTCTATGAGTGTCAGCACTTTTTGTTCTTCTAATTTTTTGGCGTTGATCGCTTTTTCGTACTCTTCGTTGTAATAGACCTCTCTAATATCTATCTGATTTAAAACAAGGTGATAGCTGCTTATGTCGATCCTCATCTTCTCATACACCTCGTCCTGAATATTTTGACGACGATTTGAATAGACTTCAATGGGATTGTATTTTGATACGGTAAGGGCAAGGGCCGATTTTAATTTTGGTTTGATGACGTTCTCTTCCAACCAAAAGAACCGACCGTTGGAAGCGCCGTCCAACTCAGATACGTTGTCGTAGATCCACCAGGCAAACAGAGGATCAATGCTCCAGGAGGCCGAAATATCAAAACCCATCTTGATGCCATCGACAGTAGGCGCCCAAATGGTTCCCGACTGGGTGGCAGCTGCTTTGTATTCCGAATAACTTGGGTCGTCCCTATAAACAGTGGTACGGCTTGCGCAGGTATAGACTTGAGCCGTTTTGTCCATCAATTTAACGGAATAAATCGGTAAAATAAAGTGCCATCCTGTGGAGTACGACTCTTGTTTTACACCGGATGGGGTGATTACCACGCCGCAGTTTTGGGCGGGGATAATGGTAAGGAACGACAAGACACAGATTAAGATCACAGGCAAAATCAGCCAAACGTTTGAGGTGGGCATTTTTGATTTTTGCGTTTTGTTGTTCAACTTTGCGATGAACCAGTATATAATAGCGATGGCTGAGAAAAGAAGTAGTAATGTTTTCATGGTTGTAAGTTTTGCGACAAATGTAGGAAAAACTTCTATCTTTGCAAAAATATTTTTCGGATGATCACTCTTGACCAAATAAAAGAGCTCCGACAGCGCGAATCTGCGTTGAGGAGGTGCCTTTGACATCGAAGGCAAAGTTATTGAGATAGAAGCAGCCACAGAGCAGACGCACGTTATTGGCTTTTGGGATGATCCCAAAGTTGCGGAAGTGGCTCTAAAGCGCATTTCAGGTCTAAAGTATTGGGTAGAAGCGTACCAAAACATCACTTATGCGTTGGACGATTTGGAGGTGCTCTTTGAATTTTCAAAAGAAGATGAGGGCGTTGACTTTGATTTGGAGCAACAACATCAAAGGAGTGTGCAACTTATTGAGGAGTTGGAGATGCGCAATATGTTGGGAGGGGAGGCCGATAAGTTGGGAGCGATCCTCAAGATCAACTCCGGAGCGGGAGGTACAGAGAGCAACGACTGGTCGCTGATGTTGATGCGGATGTATATTCGCTGGGGCGAACGCAATAAATATAAGGTGCACACATACGAAATTACAGAAGGAGATGAGGCGGGAATAAAGTCGTGTACCATTGAGTTTGAGGGCGATTACGCTTATGGTTTTCTCAAGGCAGAGAGCGGTGTGCATCGGTTGGTGCGCATTTCGCCCTTTAATGCGCAGGGAAAACGCCAAACCACCTTTTCATCGGTTTTTGTATATCCGGCAGTGGATGAAACAATTAATATCGATATAAATCCGTCTGATTTAGAGTGGGATACTTTTAGGTCGAGCGGGGCAGGGGGGCAAAATGTAAATAAGGTAGAGACAGGTGTGCGTGTGCGTCACATACCCACTGGAATTACGGTGGAAAATACCGAAACTCGGTCGCAGTTGGACAATCGACAAAATGCGTTGCGTATCTTACAATCACATCTCTACGAAATCGAATTGCAAAAAAAGCGTGAGAAAAAGGCGGAGTTGGAGGGGGCTAAAAAGAAGATCGAGTGGGGATCGCAGATCCGAAGTTATGTGCTGCACCCATATAAGATGGTAAAAGACCTGCGTACCGGCTGTGAAACTTCTGATACGCAAGGAGTGTTGGATGGTGATCTAAATGAGTTTATGAAGCGGTTTTTGATGGAGAACTGATAAACCTTCTGGCGATCTCTCCACCCCAAAGTACCAAAGAGGTGGCCCCAATAATAATGCCCCAGTCCACCGGTTTGATGGGCATAACATTAAACATTTCTCCTCCGACTGAGACAATCAGCCATTGCCCTAAAATGATAACCAAGGCAGTAGCAAGAAAACCGACGCTTTTGTTAAGTGATGAAAATGTGGACTTGTTGGTCATAAATGCTTTGGCGTTACACATATTCCAAAACTGAAGCATCACAAATATGGTAAAAAACAGGGATAATTCATAAGGAGACAAACCGTTACCATGACTAAAATTGAAGTAATTTTTAACAAAATCAATAACCCTGAAATCGGTCAATGTCAAAATATCTGCGTGCTTAAAATATTGAATCAGCCCAAACAGCAAAAAAACAAAGAAAAAACCGGTGCCTAGTATGTTTTTCCACATCTGTTTGGTAATGATGAAGTCAGAAGTTTTTCGGGGCTTATCTTTCATTACCTCTTGATTTGGCGGCAAAGAGGCCAACGCAAGCGCTGCAAAAGTGTCCATGATCAGATTTACCCACAGCATTTGCGTAACGGTGAGGGGCGATTCGGTCCCCATAAAAGCGCCAATAAGTACAATGAGGCAAGCTGCCACATTAATTGTCAGTTGAAAGAGAATAAAGCGTTGAATATTTTGGTAGAGCGATCGTCCCCACAAAACGGCCATTGAGATACTGCTAAATGAGTTATCCAAAATGGTAATATCGCTTGCTTCTTTGGCAACAGAGGTGCCGTCACCCATCGAAAGTCCTACGTGGGCAATATGTAGGGCAGGGGCATCGTTGGTACCGTCGCCGGTCACGGCAACAACTTGATCTTTTTGTTGTAACAGTTGCACTAATCGTTGTTTATCCATGGGTCGGGCGCGGGACAATATCTTGATATCCAAAATACGCTCCAATAGAGTTCTGTTGTCCATGGCGGCAAATTCAACACCGGTAAGGTGACGCTCCTCCGGTTCATGTTGTTGCCACAGACCAATTTGACGACCGATCTCTTTGGCTGTTCCGGGGGTGTCGCCGGTGACAATTTTTATATCAATCCCTGCATCAAGGCAACTTTTTATCGCTTCCGGCACCTCTGCCCTCACAGGATCAGAAATGGCAACGATTCCCAAAAAGGAGAGATCAAAGTGTGGAAACTCATCTTTGAGTATGGATTTGAAATCATCTTCAACAACCTGATAAGCAAATCCTAATGTTCGCATCGCCATATTTTGATACCCATTCAGCTTCTTTTCGATTTCCGATTTTTTGACAGGAATATGTGTGCACAAATTCAAAACAATTTCCGGTGCGCCTTTTACATACAAAACTTTTTTTCCAAGCAACGGAGAGTGAACGATGGTGGCCATATATTTCCGTTCAGTTGTAAATGTCAATTGTTCAAGAATTTCTGCATTTTCGCGTAAAGCAAAATAGTTGATCCCGTTTTCGTGCAACCACAGCAGCAGCGCCCCTTCTGTGGGATTCCCCAACGCGTTGACTCTATTTTTATCGGAGAGATCGAGATGGGCAGTTGAGTTGACAGAAATACCTTCTTTTATTACGTCTGAGATGGTTCCACCTTCATAAAAAGAGGTTTCAAAGATTTTCATTTGGTTTTGGGTCAGCGTACCTGTTTTGTCTGTGCAGATGACTGTGGTGGCGCCCATGGTTTCGCAGGCGTGCATTTTGCGCACCAAGTTGTGGGTAGAGAGCATACGCTTCATACTCACGGCCAAACTCAGGGTAACGCTCATGGGCAACCCTTCTGGCACGGCAACCACAATAAGCGTCACAGCAATCATCACGGTGTTGAGGACATAACCGCTAAAATGCAACCAATCATCAACAGAGAGTCCACCAACCCCAACAAAGTAGCTGATGATACGGCCAATCAGCACAAAACCGGCAATGGTATAACTTGCCTTGGTAATCAAGCCCGATAGTCTGTCTAACTGTTGGTTGAGTGGCGTTTTTACACTATAATCTATTTGTGCTCCTTCATATACTTTTCCATATTCGGTAGCATCTCCCACCCTGATTACCTGCATAATGCCGTGTCCATCCACCACAGTGGTACCCATAAGGGCATAGTTGGAGGGGTAGGTGGCATCAGGATGAAAATCATCCGGGTTGACGCTCTTTTTGGTAGTCGGTTCGCCGGTAAGAGACGATTCATTGATCTGTAACGAAATAGCCTCAAACAACTCCCCGTCTGCCGGCACCTCCTCTCCGGTTTCAAGAATCACCACATCTCCAACAACTATCTCTTTTTTAGTAACTTGACACACAATTCCATTGCGAATCACTTTAACAAATGTATCGTCAATGACATTGTTGAGTACTTTGAATTTTTTGTTGGCGCTGTACTCAAAGCAGAATCCAACAACAGTGGCCAAAAGAATGGCAATTAAAATGCCCGCAGGCTCAAGAAAGAGGCGATATGTGCCGTATCCGCAAAAAAATTCATAACACGTTACCCCAATAGATAACACCAATGCTATCAATAGAATAATAATAATCGAATCGGCGAACTTTTCAAAGAACAACTTCCACAACGACTCCTTTTGCGGAGGAGTAATGATGTTTTGGCCGTGCAGTTTACGGCTTTCAAGCACCTTGGCGGCTGTTAGACCTGTGTAGTGATGGTAGTGCATGGGTTAAAGTGGTGGTTGCTCATTTTGGGGCAAATATAGATGAAATTTATAAAACTTTAAAAAAAGTTTGGTGATTTCAAATTATTCGTATATTTGCAGCGTCATAGTTATGTATATCACTAGTATTCTATTTAAAATGATTGAAATCAACAACCTTAATTTCAGCTATGTGCGTTCAAAAAAGATGTTCAATGAGGTCAATTTAACCTTTGATTCCGGACATATTTACGGCGTACTTGGCAAAAACGGGACGGGAAAAACCACCCTCCTCAACCTGATTTCGGGACTTCTGTTTCCGGATCAGGGAAAATTGGTCGTTTATGGCTGTACGCCCGCCAAGCGCCAGCCTCGCTTTTTAAGCGACCTCTACTACGTAACAGAAGAGTTTTATATGCCCAACCTAAAACCTCACGAGTGGGCAAAGCTCTATGCGTACTGCTATCCCTGCTTTAGCTCTGAGGATTACAAGGCTTATTTAGAGGCGTTTGAAATCGACTTGTCTATAAAAGCAGATAAAATGTCAATGGGTCAGCGCAAAAAAGTATATCTTGCTTTTGCCTTGGCCTGCAATACACGGCTTCTGCTTTTGGACGAACCCACCAACGGCCTCGATATTCCTTCGAGCGTCAAACTGAGGAGTTTGCTCGCGGGATTGGCCAACGAAGAGCGTTGCATCATTATCTCTACCCACCACGTCCGCGACATCGAGCATCTGATTGATCACCTTGTTATTTTGGACAACAGCACTGTTTTACTCGATACAAGTGTGGGAACGCTGTCGCAGAAATACGACTTTATCCCTTTTACAGGAAAAGAACCGCCCATGAGTGCGGTTTACTACGAGTCCAATCTACTGGGGGGCAAAGCAATGATACCCAATTGCGGTTCCTCTTCAAGAATAGATATGGAATTATTGTTTAATGCAGTGATTCATAATAAAATAGAACAATAGATGAATACATTTAGTTTTTCCCGTTTTATCAAATTCTTTTCCAACGATTGGAAAATGAACGCCAAGCAGTACGGGCTGCTTTTTGGTGCTATGGCGCTGTATGCCATCCTTTTTTGCATCTTTGTTAGGGATGATAAGTATGGTATTGCTATTGATGTGTGGATGTATTGGTCTGTATATATGATCTTTTTGGCAGTTCAAGGTTTTAACATCTCAATCCAACTACACGCATTTACCTCTAAAACTAAAAAAACCGCTCTTTTTTTACAGCCGGTTTCAAAAACCGAGTTTTTGATGGCAAAGATGCTCAACTGTTTTGTCTTATTTCCGCTCTTTTACTTGGCTTTTTGTGCAATAATCGCTTTTCTAATATCACGATATAATATAGCATATTACGATATTCTTGAGAAAGGTGCTAGAACAATGCAATCCATAAAGTATTGGAAAAATACGGCAAGTGTAGCCGTTAGAATATGGCCGTGTATCACGGCAATCTATTGGACGGGAGCTTTCTACTATGGAAAATATTCAGCAGTAAAATCGCTGATAACAGTGGGCGTTTTGTATTCACTACTGATGGGGTTTAGTTATTTGTTGATTGGATTATACTCAGGATATTGGAAAGTGATGTGTCTGCCTTTATTTGGATACTATGATCATCACAACTCATTATTCTGGAGTGTCTTTGAAGTTTGGCCTGGTTTTATTGAGGCTACTTTGCTGTCAGGTAGTGTGATTTGGGTAGCGATTTCGGTAGTTAGATTCAAAGAAATAACGGTTTGATATGGAATTTACAGAAAATAAGGCAATCTATATTCAAATTGCTGACTTTATAGAAGATAAAGTGTTAAGTGGGGAGTGGCTCCCCGATGAGCGTATTCCGTCTGTGCGCGATTTGGCTGCTTCTCTGAGTGTTAACTACAACACCATTATTCGTGCCTACGAATGGTTGCAGCAAAAAGGGGTGGTGTATGAAAAGCGTGGCTTGGGTCACTTTGTGGCTTTGGAAGCGCCGCAAAAATTAATTGTGGAGCGGCGGCAAGAGTTTGTATCTGTTGTGCTTCCCAGTGTGTTTAAAAAAATGGCGCTGCTCGATTTTTCGATTGCGGAGCTAAATGTGTACTATAAAAAGAATGAAAAGAGATAACGTTATGAAGAAAATCACACTTTCGACCAAATTATTTGGATTGTTTGGCCTTGTGGTCATTGCCATTGTGGTATGGCAGATTATTTTGGCTTGTAGGGTATTTATGCAAGATTTTTAATACCTTTGCAAAACTTTGTTTTGTAAAGAAAGCTGATGTTATAAAGATAAAAGAATGAAAGTTTTTCACGGTTCAAATATTGTGATTGAACGGCCCATGATTGTAAATCGTTTTAAGACACTCGATTTTGGTGCTGGTTTTTATACAACAGAAAATGAGCACCAAGCAAGGGAATTTGCCTTAAAAGTTTGTGAACGAAGAAATCCATCTCTTGAACCAATTGTAAATTGTTATGAGTTTATTGATGAAATAGGCGATTTCACGAATCTCAAGTTTGATACTCCGGATGAAAAATGGTTGGACTTTGTTGTTGAACGAAGAAAAGGTATCGCTTTGAGCATAAAGTATGATATAATAATTGGCCCGTTGGCGAATGATGATGTTTTTGGAACAATCGTTTTATACGAAACGGGACAAATAGACAAAGAGAGTGCAATAAAAAAACTAAAAGTAAAAAACTTATTTAATCAAATAGTTTTTTGTAATGAACTTGTCTTAAAGAGTTTGTCTTTTGTTTGTTCGTATAAAGTAGAAATGTGAGATGATGAACAGTAATCAAATATCGACTCTTTTGGGGGTTTGCATAGTTCCTGCAATCATAACTCAAATAAAAGGATTATATGGTGATCAAGAAGAGAGTGCAATTAGAAATTTCTACAAATCACATCTGTTCGAAAAGTTACAAAACCCGGATACAGGGCTTTGGCATTTAAGCTCTTCAACGCTTTCGGAGATTTTTTTAAATGAAACGATAGAGCGAAAAGTAGATTTTCCGGAGGAGCAATCATGAGCAAAGAGAGTCAATTCTTAGTATTTGTAGTTGAGTATTACAGAAATAAGAAACAGTTGACAGGAAAAGAGGTCATTTCTTTATTCGACAAATATCATATTTGGGAGTTAGCCAAAAAATCGTATTTCATTTGGCATATCGAGACACCTGAAAACTTTGTTCAAGAGATTGATGATTTTATTGGTTTACAATAGATAATAAGCTGATTTACTATGAAGTTTCAACCCTACACACCCCTCCCTATCCAAAAGGACAACACACAATATTACCTCCTGACAAAGGACTATGTCACCACCGCTCTTTTTGACGGTCGAGAAGTGCTAAAAATTGACCCTCAAGGTTTGACCCGTTTGGCGGCTCAGGCGATGCACGATATGGCATTTATGCTGCGATCTGAGCACAACCGGCAAGTGGCAAGTATTTTAGACGATCCGGAAGCAAGCGAAAATGATAAAACGGTGGCACTCATCATGCTACTCAATGCCGAAGTTTCGGCAAAGGGGCAACTTCCGTTTTGTCAAGACACAGGCACCGCCACCATTATGGGCAAAAAGGGGCAGAATGTGTGGACAGGCGGCGGGGACGAAGAGGCGTTGTCCAAAGGCGTGTTAGAAACGTATAAAAACGACAATCTTCGCTACTCGCAGACCTTGGCGTTGGATATGTATTCAGAGAAAAACTCAGGCAACAACCTTCCCGCCCAAATCGACATTTATGCCGTTGATGGGGACGAATACCATTTTTTGATGATGGCCAAAGGGGGCGGATGCGCCAACAAAACTTTTCTCTATCAAGAGACCAAAGCGTTATTAAATCCCCAAGCATTAGAGGCGTTTCTTATTGATAAGATGAAGTCGATCGGCACGGCAGCCTGTCCACCTTACCATCTTGCTTTTGTGGTGGGCGGCACGTCTGCCGAAGCGTGTCTAAAAACGGTTAAATTGGCATCGGCAAAATATTTGGATGACCTG
>JAITFU010000061.1 GCA_031281125.1 Prevotellaceae bacterium
GTAGTACCTGATTTGTTGGAGAAATTAAACGAATTGGATTTTTATCTCCAAAGTGGCCCAAAATCACTTGGAAGAGAATGGGTAGAAGAAAAAGTGATCCCAATTATTGAAACCTACGGCGATTCTATTCAAAATAAGCTGGCAACTTTTTGCGAACATATTGCCATACAAATTAGCAAACACATAATTGGTGGCAAAGTTTTGGTGACAGGAGGAGGCGCATTGAACAAATTTCTTATCCAACGAATGACCTCTTTTTCTCCCCAATGCACTTATCATATCCCTGATATTCAAACCATCAATTTTAAAGAAGCTTTGGTCTTTGCTTTCCTTTGTGCCCTCTATGTGTGCAATATACCCAATTGCCTATCCTCTGTTACAGGGGCACAACATGACTCAATTGGAGGCGCATTGTACAAAGGAAATTTGGAAATAAAAAAATAATGTCTATCTTTGCCGTCCCAAAAATGAAACCCATGAGCTTAATACAAGTTGCAGAAAAGGCTTTTGCTACGGAGCAAAAAGAATTTCCTTCCTTTAAGGCAGGAGACACCATCACCGTTACCTATAAAATTAAAGAAGAGAACAAAGAGCGCCTTCAAAAGTTTAAAGGTGTGTGCATCCAGCGCAAAGGAACCGGTGCCACCCAAACCTTTACCGTCCGTAAAGTCTCCAACGGAGTAGGCGTTGAGCGCATTTTCCCTATTCTCTCTCCTCTTATCGAGGAGATTGAGGTGAATAAATTTGGAAAAGTACGCCGCGCACGCATCTTCTATCTCCGCAACCTTACCGGTAAAAAAGCGCGCATAAAAGAGCGCAAACTCACCGTAACACCCGCTGCCGCTGCTTCTAACGAGTAATATCAAATATTTGGCCTCGTAGCTCAACTGAATAGAGCATCTGACTACGGATCAGAAGGTTGGGGGTTTGAATCCCTCCGAGGTCACAAAGAACTACTGCCGGCTCGCAATTCTCTCCTCAATCTCCTCCGGCTTCATATACACCATCAACTTGTAAGCCCTATACTTTGGACTAATATCCGCCTCATTCAACACATAAGTAGCAAACCTGTGTATCTGAGGGCCTAAGCCACGTGAAATGGCAACAGAATCAGTCTTATACTCCAACTTTCTCCTATACTTTTTGCTCAAATACCCTATACCTGTTCGAATCAACCCAAACCCCGATTGATGCGTGTAATCAACAATATGCGCCAACTCATGTCCCATAATCCCCACCTGTGCATCAAACGGAGCGTCATAGACCAATTGTGCCTGAGCCTTTTTTAGGTTTTTGTTGACCACTATTTTGTATGTTCGATGGTTCCGTTTGTTAAAGATAGATAAGATCCGTGGGTGCGCTGCCATTGAGGTCGTGATTCGTCCATATTGCAAACGAATCTTTTGTCCTTGTAATTCAGGATAGTAAGACATTGCAGTGTGAAAAGCGACAATTAAAGAGTCATTGGTTATCAATATCTTTTGCCCAACAAGACTTTTTGAGGCTAAAATCAGCACACTAATAGAAAAGAGTATCCTAATCGATTTGGACATAAATAGTTACCCCTGATAAGAATACCCAATATAGTGAGGTGTGGCGCCGCAAAGAAACAAAAGCCTGTCAACAAATGGTTCCACAAGTGTTTCAATTGATGTGGGTTGGTGATAAAAAGATGGCGAAGTCGGAGCAATGATCGCTCCCGATTCGCACAATTGAGTCAGATTACGTAAATGGATCAGGTTGAAAGGGGACTCTCTGGGAACAATAATTAGAGGACGCCTCTCTTTTAGTTGCACATCTGCGGCACGCGTGATCAACGAATCGGAGATACCATGAGCAATACGTGCAACACTCCCCATACTGCACGGAAGGATCAGCATGGAGTCGGCGCAACAACTCCCCGATGCAAATGGGGCGGAGAAGTCCAACGGATCGTAGTAACGCCAACCTTCAGACTCCGGAAGCGGCATTTGCATCTCTCTGTTCCACACCTCTTTGCCATTAGTGCTTACAACAATCGAAAGGCGTACAGATGGGAGTGACTTCACCTTTTCCATAAAACGGGCTGCATAACGAGCGCCACTGGCTCCGGTAATGGCCAATAGAAGGTGAAAGTGGGAGGAAGTTTTGATCATAAATATGGGATAAACCGCTCTTTAAACCAAATCTTAAATACAGGATCCGCAAAGTGGAGTTTATTGTGTTCAAACAACATCACGCCTTTTTTTTCCAGTGCCGCTCTAATACGTGATACATTTGCAGAAGAGTTTAATCCATATTCTTTTAACACCTCAACGGTGCAAAAGTGTTCAACATTGTGAATGGTGGCTTTTAGATAGTTGATTTGCGGAAGTGACAAATCGTCAGTGATTTGTGTAAACCTGCGGTGATGGATATCCAACAGTTCACAATACGCTTGCTGAAACATGGCGCTGTTCATAAACCCTTTGGTATTGAGGTAACAGAGGTGCGCAAAGTGTTGGGTATAATAGGGGTGTCCATCCATCTTTCGATAGATCATTTCTGCCAAATCTTTGTTTATAGAACGACCTGCTTTTGTAAAACCTTTGATAATGAAATCGGTAAATAATTTTTCATCGATGGCGGTAAAGGGAATTTGTTCAAACACCTTTTGCAATAACTCTTTGTTTCCGTCCATGAAACGTTTGGAAGAGGGTTTAGAGGCCGATATCAGGTATGTTGTTTGTGCATGCCGTTTCCAGAAATTTAGTACATTGATCAGTGGTTTGTAGGATGGTTCAAAAAGTTCTATATTCTGGAAATCATTCATATACACAATCAATCGCTCCTGAAAGTGCGTGCAAAGCGATTCGGGCAGTTCCAGCAACTCATCCCTCTGTAAATCGGAGAGGTTAGGGTTAAAGGAGAGATGTACATCGTTAATTATCTTATCGTTCACAAAAACGGTAGGGTTGTTGAGCGGGAGAAGATCTGTACAAATCGATTTCCACTCTTGCAATGTGTTCACAAAGCAACCGATGGATTGTTCTGCCAAACAAAAGAGAAAGTCGCTCCATTGTCGGACGTTAAAGAGAGGTACCGTACAGATTTTAGAAATGGTTTTTCCCTTATGTATGGAGATAAAACCTTGATTGATTAAAGATTGTTTGCCAGAATTGGGAGGCTCGATAATCATGGTATGAATTCCCTGCTCCAAATTTGAACAAAGCCAATCGACTTCGTTTTGTCGTCCAAGAAATGAATCGTATTTTAGGGGACGTGTATATATAAAAGGTGAATCCACTTGGTAAAAAGTTAAAAATTAGCGATCTTTTTTTGCAAAGTTATAAAACTTTTTTACCTTTGCAGCCCAAATTTAATAGATAATAGAAAGAAGATTGTGGAGCTTTAATAAGACTTGGTGAGAATCAAGCGCTTGCAATCAAAAATATTTATATATTTTTTTATGTATGCAATTGTAGATATTGTAGGACAACAGTTTAAAGTTGAACAAGGAAAAAAGATCTTTGTACACCGCCTCCAGGCCGAAGAGGGCGCTACTGTCAATTTTGACAAGGTACTCTTGACCGAGCACGAAGGCAAGGTAAATGTGGGCACTCCCTATCTCTCCGGCGCTTTGATAAAAGCGACTGTATTGGAGCATGTTAAGGGAGATAAAGTGATAGTATTTAAAAAGAAACGCCGTAAAGGGTACCAAAAGAAAAATGGACATCGTCAATGTATGACCCAAATACATATTGACGAAGTAGTGTAAATCAAGATATTAACAGAATAATTGACTATATATGGCACACAAAAAAGGAGTCGGTAGTTCAAAGAACGGCCGCGAATCACATAGTAAACGTTTAGGAGTTAAACTTTTTGGTGGGCAAACCGCCAAAGCCGGAAACATTCTGGTCCGCCAACGGGGTACGGTGCATTGCGCAGGCGAAAATGTGGGTATGGGACGCGACCACACCCTCTACGCATTGATGGACGGAGTGGTGTTCTTCCGTAAGAGAGCAGAGCATAAATCGTATATATCCATTCAGCCATTCCCCCAAAAGGCGCAGGCTCAAGCTTAGGCTTATATGTTGACTATAAAAGTGATCCGCGAACAGGCCCAAGAGGTGTGTTCGCGGTTGTCTGTAAAGAACTTTGATGCCGCAACGTTGGTACAACAGGTGGTCAACTTAGACGACCATCGCCGCGCTTTGCAAACCAAAATGGATACTGCTCAGTCGGAACAAAACAACGCTGCAAAACAGATTGGCGCTTTGCTGCAACAAGGGAAACGCAAAGAAGCAGAAGAAGCAAAACTCGCCACCGCCACCGCCAAAGAGCGCATAAAAGAGTGGGATACGGAGTTACAAGCCATTACGCAGCAACTCAACCAAACGTTGGTGTTGATCCCAAACATCCCATCTCAGTTGGTTCCCGTGGGCAAGGGCGCCCAAGAGAATCAGGTCATACGGGAGGGAGGAACCGTTTTTGAAAAGGAAAACTCCCTGCCTCACTGGGAATTAGCAGATAAATACCAACTTATCGATTTTGATCTTGGGGTAAAGATCACCGGTGCCGGATTTCCCCTTTACAAAGGAAAAGGTGCCCGATTGCAGAGGGCGCTTATATCCTATTTTTTAGATTTTAATTGTGGAGCCGGTTACATGGAGATACAACCCCCTCTTTTGATTAACGAAGCCTCCGGATTTGGCACAGGCCAATTACCGGATAAAGAGGGACAAATGTATTATGTTGGGTTGGATAACTTTTACCTGATTCCCACTGCTGAGGTGCCGGTGACCAACATGTATCGCGATATGATCTTGGAAGCTAAAGAGTTGCCAATAAAACTTACCGCCTATACTCCCTGTTTTAGGAGAGAAGCGGGTTCCTACGGCAAAGAGGTGAGGGGTTTAAACCGACTTCATCAGTTTGATAAGGTGGAGATTGTGCAGATTTGCAAACCCGATGATTCTTATATGGCATTGGACCTTATGGTAGAACATGTAGAAAAGATGATTCAGTCGTTGGGGCTTCCCTACCGCATTTTGCGCCTCTGCGGAGGCGATATGGGTTTTGCCTCTGCATTGACCTACGATTTTGAGGTGTGGTCGGCAGCGCAGGGTATGTGGCTTGAAGTGAGTTCTGTATCTAATTTTGAAACTTTTCAGTCAAACAGACTGAAATTGCGCTACCGAGACGAGAAGTCAAAAACGCAACTCCTTCATACGCTTAACGGAAGCGCCTTAGCCATCCCGCGAATTGTTGCCGCCTTGCTTGAGAACAATCAGGACGATAAAGGAATAGATATTCCAAAAGTGCTTTATCCATATACAGATTTTACCCGAATCGAGTAAAATGGAACAAAGGGTTATTTTGGGTATTGATCCGGGTTCAAATCAAATGGGCTGGGCTATTCTCTCTGTGGAGCAAAAGCGCTTGAGGCCTGTGGAGATTGGAGTCTTGGAACTTAGCAAAATCAAAGACCCTTTTATTAGGTTGGAGCGAATTTTTAATGAAGTGTGCAATTTGATTGTCACCTACGCACCGGGTGAATTGGCTGTGGAAGCTCCCTTTTACGGAAAAAATGTGCAATCGATGTTAAAATTGGGACGCGCACAGGGTATGGCCATTGCAGCGGCATTGGCCCACAAAATAGCGGTATTTGAGTATGCTCCGCGTAAAGTCAAATTGTCGATAACAGGCAGGGGAGCAGCTTCAAAAGAACAGGTTGCCAATATGTTGCATAAAACGATAGAGATGGTGATGGCGCCTGTAAAATGGGATGCCACAGACGCTTTGGCGGTGGCGGTATGCCACTATTATCAGTCCCAAAATCCTGTAAAAGAGAAGGGTGTTGCTAAAACATGGGAAGCCTTTTTGTCGCAACACCCCCATAGAATCAAAAAATAGGTGCAGCCACCCATTAAACTTTTTACCCCTCTATTTGTCAAATATGCAAATAAAAGAGCATGAAGCGCGTTTTTTCTACACCCACCTTAGTATCTGTTTTCTTATTATGCACCGCACTATTTGCAAACGCACAATCACCAAGTTCATATACGCTTAAAGCAATATTGATCGACAGCTTGACCCACGCTCCCATTGAGTACGCTACTGTTGCTATTTATGAGTCGGGATCAGAAACTGTCTCAAAATTTGCTATTTCGGACAAAAAGGGGATCATTGAAATTATTGGTATTAAAAGAGGCCAACACATCGTTAAATTCGATCTGATGGGGTATCGTTCCCAAACCCAAACAATATTGTTTACCGTACGTGAATCGACAATCGACTTAGGTAGAATTATGATGCAAGAAGATGTAAATCTGATAAATGCGGCTGTTGTCACCTCTACCGGCAACCCAATTGTCGTCAAAAAAGACACTATATCGTACGTTGCTTCGGCCTTTAAGACCTCCGATAGCGATATGTTGGAAGAGTTGTTGAAAAAACTCCCCGGAGTAGAAGTTGATTCTGATGGAAAGATCACCGTAAACGGCAAAGAGATCACAAAGGTGATGATTGATGGAAAGACTTTTTTTACAGACGACCCCTCTATCGCAACCAAAAACTTACCTGCCAATATTATAGAGAGGGTAAATGTGGTCAATCGCCGATCCGATCAGGCGCGTTTTTCGGGCATTGACGATGGAAACGAAGAGATGGTTCTCGATTTAAGTATCAGACCCGGAATGATGAATGGTTGGTTTGGCAATTTGGGCGCCGGGTATGGAACTGACGATAGATATCAGGCCAATGGAATGGTGGGAAGGTTCGAAGGGAGTCGCCAGATGGCGTTCATAGGTAATTTGAACAATACCAACAACCGTGGTTTTTTTGATGCGATGGCGGGAAGTATGCAAGGAATGCGTATGGGCGGCGGTGGCGGTGGGCGAGGAGGCGGTGGTGGAGTACGTTTTGGCGGAAACACCATGCGCTTTGGAGGGGATGGACTCACTACCTCTTGGAACGTAGGCACAAACATGAATACAGAGCTGATGAACAAAAGGTTAAAGATGGGAGGCAACTATTTTTACGGAGGTACAGATACCGAACAAGAGAGCAAAGTTGACCGTCAAAACTTTTTGCCCGACAGCACCTTCTTTTCCAAACAGAAAGATAGCTCCAACACCCGTTCCCAAACGCACAGGGTGGGCTTGGACATCGAC
>JAITFU010000084.1 GCA_031281125.1 Prevotellaceae bacterium
AATTTTTTTCAAAATGCCTATTGACCTTTCCGTGACGGAATGGTTTATCCTATTTTTAGAGAGGAGAGAGCATCATGATAAGAATTGGTGAAGCGGCAAAGCAATTCGGTATTTCAAATCGAACTTTACGACATTGGGAAGATATGGGAATACTGGAAAGCATAAGAACGGAAAACGATTACAGATACTACGACAATAATAATATGGCTCGTATCAATCAAATCGTTTTGCTTCGTAAACTCAAAATGCCCATTGCGGATATTGAGCGGATTTTTATTGCGGGTGATTTTAGCGTGGCGATTAAAGCCCTGAATAACCATCTTGAAAATCTAAAGCAAGACACAGCCATTTATCAAACCTTGATTGCCTACATGGAAAGACTGATTAGGCATATCAAGAAAACGCATAGTCTGGATGAAGTGTTTTCCTACCTTGAAGTGCAAAATGCCCCCACTGATTCAAAACATGAAATTACTCCTCAAATTACGCTCTCTAAAAAGGAGATTTCTATGTTAAATGAACGCTTGGACAACGTGAGAATCGTAAGGCTTCCTGCCATGACGGTTGCTGCGTATTGCGCTGTAAGTGCTGCACCGGAGATTGATTGTGCGAAAGTTTTTGACCCATTCGTGCTTGGGAATGACCTACACAAAAAAAGCGGCTTTCGTAGTTTCGGGTTTAATAATCCCAACCCATCGGAAGATAGCTCGGAGTACGGTTACGAAACATGGGTAACTATTCTCGAAGATTTTAATGTGCCTACACCATTTGCAAAAAAACAGTTTGATGGTGGGTTGTACGCTTCCATTTCTGCTACGCTGAATGAAATCGGCGAACGCTGGACGCAACTATACAACTGGTGCGAAAACAACGACAAGTACAAATTTGATTCTTCTGTCCAATGGCTTGAAGAACTCTCTATGGATTACGAAGAATTTATATCCGAGCAGACTTCTGATGGGGAAAAGCAACTGGATTTGCTTATGCCTATTAAACTCAAATAATAAAAATTGCGGAGGTTATTACTATGACTATTGAAATATTGGAATTAAAATCAGAATTAGCCCTTGTTTACAAGGAGCATACAACCAACGCCAAATCGGATAAGGTAATCGAAAAAGGTATAAATATGGTTAGTGCCTATTTAGAGGAACTTGGCATTGAGCCAAGCGGTACGCCTTTTGTCGCATACCTTAACTGTACCAAAGATTGGTCTAAGTTTGATTTGGAAGTCGGATTCCCTATTGCCGAATCCGTAGCAACAAAAGACGGTATGTTTATGAGCAAAACACATGAGGGCAAAGCAGTAGTTGCAACACACAAAGGCTCTCACCGTTCGATTAATACAACATACGGCAAAATGTTTGAGTTTATGGACGAGCAATCGCTGGAATTTACAGGAACATTTTTTGATTGCTACCTAACCGACCCTGCAATAACGCCAACTAAGGAAATGCAGACAAAGGTTATTGTTCCGGTGTAGACAGTACACTGAATAAGCAGATAGCCGTGTACGTCTCAAAATGTCGTTTTTTCTTGATTATGGGGATTTGCCGATATACAATGTTCGTGAAGAATTGTTTAGCGACGCAACGGCGCATCGTTACCGGCAGGTCGTAAATTTATATTAGGAACGATAGGGAGAAGCTTATGGCGGGAGCATTTGATTTCAAGAAAGCGTACAAAGATTTGTACGCTCCAAAATCAAAACCGAGTGTGATTGATGTTCCAGAAATACTTTTTATTCATGTACACGGCGAAGGTAATCCAAACACTTCACAGGAGTATAAAAACGCTATAGAAATACTGTATGGACTTTCTTATGCAATTAAAATGAGCAAGATGAATGGAACGCAGCCACAAGGTTATTATAATTATGTCGTCCCTCCGCTTGAAGGCTTGTGGTGGTTAGGATTGGGTGACGACCAATATTTTGATGGAAAAACTGTTATTGATAAAGACAAGCTACGTTGGAACTCCATGATTAGACAACCAGAATTTGTTACACAAGAGGTATTTGAAGATGCAAAACTGATTTTGAGCAAGAAAAAACCTATGCTTGATTTGTCTCTTGCAAATCTTGCAACTTGGAATGAAGGTCTTTGCGCTCAAATAATGCATATCGGAAGTTACGATGATGAACCTGCGACAATAGAGATATTAGAAAACTTCATAATTGAATCCGGATACAAAAATGACATTTCACAAGCCAGAAAGCACCATGAAATATATCTCAGTGACCCCCGTAAAACTGCTCCTGAAAAACTAAAAACCATTATCCGGCATCCTATTTTCAAGAGTTAGATACTAAGCATAACTGACATCCGCGGAAAACACGAGTATCATAATAAAACAGACTATCTACGGTAAAATGTCGGAGTAAAATCATTAAGCGACGAAGACTTTGCAAAATCAAGATATTTGTAAATTTATATTTTTAACAGGAGTGAAGCTGTGAATATTGCAAGCCCAATAAAATACTATCTTGCACAATCTGTGCGAACGAATAAGAAGTGGATGCCTTACGCATTGCTTCTAATTTTGATTGTTGGGCTTATTTTAGCAATAATCAGAGTGATTCCCCCCATTGCAAATTTGCTTCCAAGCGTTGTTATTAACGACTTTTTTATTGATATTCAACTGGTAAAAGTAGCATTAGCTGTTGTTTTGCTTCCGTTGTTTTACAAAAGCAAAACCTATTTAGCGTGGCAAGAAAAAAATC
>JAITFU010000171.1 GCA_031281125.1 Prevotellaceae bacterium
AACTTATCAAACTCAGTACTCTTTATTAGCTTAAATTCCGGATCATTTGCCTTTTGCACATACTCTTCCACTTTGTTTTTTCCGGCATCCACATACTTTATTCGTGTAGAAGATGGGATAAACAGCTGACTCTCTTTGCTATCAAGTGCATTTCTTCTCTTGTAATTTGGTGATCGGTATGTAATCTCTTCTATTTTGCGACCTTTGTCATCAAAAATGTGTTTATAGAACTCAAAAGTATGGTCTAACCCCTCAGAAATAATTTGCGTTTCATTAAAATAGACAGTTATTATCTCTTGAAGCTTTCCATTGTCGTTATAATTTCTAATCTCTTTCACTTGTTTTTCAAACGGAGCTTTTGAATTAAAAATATCATAACTACGATAAGATCCCCTCTCCATAATGTTTCCCTGTTCATTAAAAAGGGTATAAATTTTTCCTGTCGAGTTTACGCCCGAGTGTTGGGTCATCGATTTTACTCTACCTATCAACTCTAATGTATTCAAATCGTTAGTTGTTTTTACAATAGGTTCGTTTTGGTTAGGGCTACACGCTGCTAATAGAACAAAAGTGAGCAACGCAAAAATGAGGCTTTTTGGATGTTTCATGTTGATAATTTTAAAGGTTTTGTTTTACAAAGATATGGTGCAATGTGATGGAGGGCTTGAAGAATGTATATTCCGCCTGATTTATGGGTATTCGGTCTCATTTACCGTTTACTCCCAATCAGAAACAAAAAAAAATGTTACTTTTGCACAACTATGATAAACCAAGACTCATTTAATAAAGTGATCCGCATTGGGCGTTCCCCAGAAAATGACTGTTGCCTGCTCAAGGAGGACGACAAACAACTTGTTTCGAGACAGCACTCCGTTATTTATATTAACGGTAAGGACGTCAGCATAGAAGACCTCAACTCAGCCAACGGAACTTATGTGAACGGCTTCCGTATCGAAAAAAAAGTACTCCACCCCAAAGACACCGTGCGCATTGCCAACAAATATGCGCTGAACATGAAAAATATTTTCGGCTGCATTCCGGGCTTTAACACAGATGAGTGCGACGATTATTCGCTAGAGTTTGAAACTCTGAGAAATGTTTGGGATCGATATGAAACTCAAAAAGCAAAAATCATTAAAAAGAGTCAAAACAAACAGCAATGGGGTAAAACGTGCTTGGTATCTATCCCCATTCTCGGTTTTATTGTAATAGCGCGTATTTTTAAGTGGAATGAATGGTATTTTCCCTTTTACATTGGCCTCAACACCCTTCTGACGTCTGTGGCTTTCTTTCTGATCAGAGACAAAAAAAAGAGCGAACAGTTGAAAAAGTTGGAAATCGATTTTCGAAAGATCTACAGATGCCCCAGATGCGGATACCAACTGCGTGAAAACTGGGACCTTCACCACGATCAGCACAACTGTCCCTCGTGCAAAGCCATTTGGATGAAACCTGTCGAACCGGAATTTTAACCTGCATATTTTTATCCCTTATGACAACCGATTGTTATGGAAAACTTCATGTTGGCAACAAAAGCCAAGGCCGTATTGCTACTTTTCTCCTCAAAATAGGAGAAAACACGATAGGAAGGGCTGCGCCGGAACACCAAAGTCAGATTGAAATCCAAAACGACGAATACCTGAGCCGTGTACACTTTACTATCGAGGTCAGTAGCGATGCGTTTGGACGGATTCACTACACCCTCTTTGATAACCATTCCCATAATGGGACCTCTTTTTATTGCAAAAAGACAAAAACAAAAAAGCAACTGCAACCTTTAGAGCGGATTAATATCGTCAAAGGCGACCAAATCAAAGCGGGTGATACATACTTTGAGATAGAACCGCTCCACTTACAAGTCGAATCAAAAAACATAGGAGTAACCAAAATTGATGTTTGGGTATGAACAAAAAATGAAAGAATTACGTTTTGATGAGGAATTTATGCAAGAATATCTGAATGTGGAACGTTTAAACGAATTTATTAACAGGCTGAATTGATAAATGGCAATGGCATCTTATCTGCCAAATCACCCCTTTTACCCTTCATTTGGCCTCTTTGCACATTTGCGGAACACCGCACAGACGCTTCGTTTAATTTTGTCCTCAGAAATTTTTAAAAACACAAAATTATGAAAACAAAACTTTTGAAGAGTACAGGAATTGTTGGTATCCTCGCTCTGATGCTTGTCTTTATGGCATGCGAACCAAAAATGGACACCCCGTATGCTATGGGCGACACTGTTGTGAAAGACGGGGTAAAAATAGGAATCGCGTTGGGTGCGTTGTTCCCCGGGGAAGTGATGTCCTTCTATCAACTGCCATCTACCAGTTATGGCCCGGCAACTGATCTGCCTTGGGAATGGTTAGAAGCGGACATGCTTCCAGCCTGTGCCAAAACGCCCTGGCAGGTACAAGCCGACGTAAAGGCGATCTATTCCAGCCCCGTTATTGACGGCGCGGCAAACTGTCCGGCCGGTTTTGACTGGGCAGCAATGGACCCTGCACGATACAAATTTTTACAAGAGAACTTAGCGGCCTTTAACGCGGCCCTACTCAGGGAAGGGTATCCGAAATTAAGGATGAAAACCAGCGAAGGCCCCACAGACCGCTTTTGGACAAATTTTACTTAT
>JAITFU010000015.1 GCA_031281125.1 Prevotellaceae bacterium
ATTGCTTTGAGCAAAAGGGGGTGTTGTCCAATCCGTTGCAGCCCGACAGCGTGATTCCGCTTATTACCCGAAAAAGTTACCTTAAACTAAAGGAAGATGGAGTGGTGACCGGCGGGATGATTCCCAAGTTAGACAACGCCTATCTTGCGCTCGAACAGGGGGTAAAGGAGGTCTATATTAATGAGAGTCGGTTGATTTTGTAAGCCCAATATGAACGAATCGATTAATCTGTTAATGAGGCTTATTGCCACTCCCTCCGTGTCGCGGCACGAGGAGGTTACGGCAGACATTTTACAGCAATATTTGTTGGAGATGGGATTGTCACCCCTTCGGTTCGGAAACAATGTGGCCGCTCTTAGTGTTTCGCACAGTGAGGGGAAACCTAATTTGTTGTTATGCAGCCACCACGATACGGTAAAGCCCGTTGCAGGGTATAGTCGCGACCCCTTTGTGCCCGTAATCGAAAGCGGGAGGCTCTATGGTTTGGGGAGTAACGATGCGGGGGGCGCTTTGGTGTGCCTTATTGAGGTCTTTCTTCAACTCCGATCGATAGACTTGCCTTATAATCCGATTCTTGCTTTGTGTGCAGAAGAGGAAGTTTCCGGAGCAGGTGGTTTGCATCTACTCTTGTCGCACCTCCCTCCTATTGATGCGGCAATCATTGGCGAGCCCACCGGCATGCAGGCGGCCATTGCGGAGCGGGGATTGATGGTGTTGGATGGAGAAGCGGTGGGGGTATCGGGGCACGCGGCACACGGCGAGGGGACAAACGCCATCTATCGTGCAATGGAAGATATTCAAAGACTCAGAAACTTTCGTTTTGAGAAGGTATCTCCCATAATGGGCAATGTACACATACAAGTGACCCAAATAACCGGCGGTGTCCAACACAACGTTGTTCCCGACCGATGTTGTTTTGTAGCAGACGTGCGTAGCACCGATGTCTATTCCAACCTTGAAATTCATACTCTGTTGCAAAACAGCGTTCAAAGCAAACTCACCCCAAGGTCGCTTCACCATTCCGCATCGGTCACGCCTGTCGATTCTCCGGTAATGAAGGCGGTTCAATCGGCAGAAATCTCTACCTACGTATCCCCAACCACCTCTGATTGGATTCACTTACAATGCCCTGCGGTAAAGATGGGACCCGGACAATCTTGTCGCTCCCATAGTGCCGATGAGTATATCGAACTTTTAGAAATTGAAGAAGGGTTCAATAGTTACATGAAACTCATCCAACATCTTAAAAAACTGTAATATGTCATCTCCTCTCTGGTCAAAAGGCACCTCTGCCCATCAAAAAGTAGCCCGATTTACCCAAGGTTATGACCAAAACCTTGATCTTGTACTGGCCAAACACGATATTGACGGATCGTTGGCACATATTAAAATGCTCTGCTCCATAGGCCTGCTCACCCAAAAGGAGTTGGATCTTCTTAGTTTTGAGTTGATGATAATTAGAGAGGAAGTAGTGACCAAAAATTTTATCATTGAACAAGACGTAGAGGATGTTCACTCCCAAATCGAAATTTTACTGACTCGAAAATTAGGAGATGTTGGAAAGAAAATTCATTCCGGACGTTCACGTAACGATCAGATTATTACTGACATCAAACTATATTTACGTGAAGAATGTAGAGATATAACAAAAGAAGTGCGTGCTCTTTTTGATTGTTTGCAACGTTTGAGCGAGCAACACAAAGATGTTCTTATGCCCGGCTACACCCATGGACAGGTTGCCATGCCCTCCTCTTTTGGCCTTTGGTTTGGGGCATATTCAGAAACGTTGATTGATGATCTACAACTACTTAGCGCCGCCTACGCCATCATCAACCAAAATCCGTTGGGGTCAGCAGCCGGATATGGCAGCTCTTTTCCCATCGACCGATTGATGACTACCCAACTACTTGGATTTGAAACACTACACTACAATGTCATTGCTGCCCAAATGAGTCGGGGAAAGACAGAGTTATCTTTTGCATTCGCTTTGGCCTCCATTGCAGCTACTTTGGGCAAATTTGCTGCCGACTGCTGTTTGTATATGTGTCCCAACTTTGGTTTTATCTCTTTTCCCGAATCGCTTTGCACCGGATCAAGCATCATGCCCCACAAAATGAACCCTGACGTATGGGAGTTGATTCGAGCACGGTGCAGCCGCGTTCAAAGCGTTCCTAACGAAATAACCCAACTTTGCAACCACCTTCCACACGGTTATCATCGTGATTACCAACTGCTCAAAGAGATTCTCTTTCCAGCTATTGGCCAACTAAGGGAGTGTATCAATATGTCGGAGTTTATGCTATCGCATCTTAATGTAAATCAGCACATTCTTGACGATCCCAAATACGACCACCTGTTTACGGTAGAGGAGGTGAACCGCAGGGTGTTGCAGGGGATTCCTTTTAGAGATGCCTATACATCTGTGGGTAAGGAAGTATCCGAAGGAACCTTTACTGCCACCAAAAATCATCACCATACCCATATCGGAAGTATGGGAAACCTCTGCACAGAGGAGATCCGCGCAAAGATGGAAAAAGTGAGCCAAGCCTTACTCAACCCGCATTAACATAGCGCGTTGTTGACGTCCACGATCGTCCAACATATTGCGATAGTGGGTAATCTCAGGGATTTTCATATACTTGGTCGATAGGTCAAGCCACTGTTTGGCCAATTCGATTTTGCCGGTCACTTCGGCAGCAACGGCAAGGTTATATGCTGCGTATGCGAGTCTTTTAGGATTTTTTGATTTTTTGGTGATCGAAACCCAAATATCCCGCGCATCATCCCACTCAAACATAAAGGCGTGTTCCAAAGCATCATACCAAGAAGTTGAAAAATAGAAGAAAAGGACGCGCTCTTGTGTTTCCCATTGGGGCTGCAACAGTTGGGCAATGGTGCTTCCAATATGTTGGGTGGCGGAAGGAAGTGAATTCACCACTTTTTGATACATAACACTTTGCAATCCGCTTCTTAGAGATAGCACCTCCCAAAATATAGTGTCGGCAACGGGGAGAGAGGCAACAAACATATCCTCTTCAATGTCAAAGATGCGCATAACAACTAAATAGGGAAGAAAGAGAAATGAGTATTCACCATTAAAGGAAGAATAACGGTATGTTGACTCTTCAATATTACCAATAAATAGACTGTCTATTAGCACAATGGCATCAGCGCCTGTTTGTTCTGCCAACTGGTAGAGATACTCTTTATTTATGATTGTATCCATAGCCTCTTTTTCAAAAAAGTGGTTATATACCAAAATTGTCTCAGAATCAACAGAGAGGTCCAACGCCAATCGATCTTTAAAACCTTCGGCAAATTTGTTAATCAAAATACTGTCGTTAATAAAGAGAGGAACCTCTCCCACTCTGCAACTGTCGGTAAAGAGTGTATTAAAAATGGCGATCTGCTTACCGGTGAAATCAACAGGAACAGTTGCCGGTATTTTTACATCGACATCAATGATTTGAATAATCGGACCGCACGAGGTGATCCCAAGCAGCAAGAGCAACCCACAAAATAATAATCCTAATTGTTTCATCTCTATTGTATTTGTATAGTTACATATTCATTCCTCCACACACTTGAAGCACCTGTCCGCTCATATAGGAGGAGAGGTCAGAAGCCAAAAAGAGCGCCACATCTGCCACATCCTTAGGGGTTCCTGCTCGTTTTAACGGAATTTGGGTCTCCCACTGCTGCCTCACTTCCGGTGGCAAGTGGTTGGTCATGTCGGTATCAATAAACCCGGGTGCAATGGCATTCGCGCGTATCCCTCTTGAACCCAACTCTTTGGCAATTGATTTGGTTAATCCGATCACTCCGGCTTTGGATGCCGCATAGTTGGCCTGACCGCCATTGCCTGCCACTCCCACAACAGAACTCATATTGATGATCGATCCGCCCCGTTGGCGCATCATGATGGGTGTTACGGCATGGATAAAATTAAATGCCGATTTGAGGTTCACGTTGATGACTGCATCCCACTGCGCTTCGCTCATGCGCATCATCAAGCCATCTCGAGTGATGCCGGCGTTGTTTACCAAAATATCGATTTTTCCAAATTCTTTACACACTTCATCCACTACCTTATGGGTATTAGCAAAATCAGAAGCATCAGAGACATAAGCCTTTGCTTTAACGCCATCTGCCAAAAGTGAGGATAGTATTTCATTGGCCGACTCATCTATTTGGATATCGGTAAATGCAATGTTGGCTCCCTGCTGCGCAAAGAGCAACGTTATTGCTTTGCCGATTCCTCTTGCTGCTCCCGTCACTATGGCGACTTTGCCTTCTAAAAGTTTCATACTATTGAGTATCAATTAATTTACCATACAAATCATACACCTCAGCTTGCTCCACAATCACCCTTTGAAAAGTACCCACTCTAAGCTCTTTTTCTCTATCCGATTGATCAGCTTGCACATACACAACCCCGTCCACCTCCGGTGACTCGAATCGAGAGCGTCCCACAAGAAGTCCATTCTCCACACGATCGATCAAAACAAGTTCTTGACTTCCTACTCTTGATTGGTTGTATGCAAAAGAGATGCCTGATTGCAATTCCATGAGCATATCGTAGCGTTCTTCTTTGATTTTTTTTGATACAGAATCCTTATAATTCTGTGCGGCAAATGTTTCCTCTTCCTCAGAATAGGTAAAGGCACCAAGTCGTTCAAATTTAGTTTCGGCAACAAACGACAAAAGTTGGGCAAAGGCGCGTTTATCTTCACCCGGATGTCCCACCATTAACGTGGTTCGTAAAACAACGCCGGGCACTCTTTTGCGAATTTCGTCGATCAAGACCCTTGTCCGGCGCTCGTCAGTTCCTCGTCGCATGGCGGCAAGTACTTTGGTGGAAATATGTTGCAAAGGAATATCTAAGTAGGGACACACCTTAGGGTGGTGAGCCATCAATTCAAGCACCTCCGTAGGAAAAGCAACCGGATAGGCGTAGTGAAGTCGAATCCATTCAATGCCTTCTATTAACGTCAAACGTTCTATCAAGGGGGCCAACATCGATTGTTTGTATAGATCAACCCCGTAACAGGTGGTGTCCTGTGCTACCAATATCAACTCCTTTACACCCTGCGTTGCCAAAAACTGAGCCTCCAGTACCAACCGATCTAACGAGGTGGATATATAAGGGCCGCGAATTAGGGGAATGGCGCAAAAGGCACAACTTCGGTTGCATCCTTCGGAAATCTTAAGGTAGGCATAGTGGCGGGGTGTGGAGACCAACCGCTCGTGTAACAACTCCGGAATCTCCTTACTTCCAACCGCCTGTATTACAGCAGAAAGATCGTTAGCTCCAAAAAATTGATCCACTTGGGGAATCTCTTTGGTTAAAACATGAGAATAACGTTGTGACAAACAACCAAATACAAATACCTGATCTACGAATCCCTCGTTTTTGGCCATTACTGCAGAATAGATCGCTTCTATGGACTCCTCTTTGGCGTCCTGAATAAATCCGCAAGTGTTCAAAATTAGGATATTAGACTTACAAGAAGCAGTAGGCATACAGTCAAACAGTACCGTAAACCCCTGCCTCTCGATTTGTCGGGCAACCCGTTCCGAATCAACCCTGTTTTTCGAACATCCCAACGTGTTAATGACAACCGTTTTCTGCATTATTCCACAGGCAACTTCATCACCCTCCGCTTTTTCTCTGTTCTCCCCTCATTCGCACCCCCTTAACCCCGCCACTCTTTATCACTTCGTTTCTCATAACTTCTCCCCGCTTTGTCCCGCCCTTAATTCCCCCTGCCTTTGTTCCTGTTCCCTTTTTGGGTTCTCCCTTCTCCCTCTTTACTTCTCCTTCTTCCCTCTTTACTTCTCCCTCCACTTCTCCCTTAACCTCAACACCCTCCTTTTCCTCCTCTCCCTCCTCCTCTTCAAAGTCAAGCATATCATTTTCACGAAGTTGACGAAACCATTCCACCACCTTTTTCATGTGCGAGGCATAAAAACGTTCCCTGTCGTAGTCGGGAAGAGCCTGTTCAAAAAAACTGCACAACAGTTTTTGTTCCGATTTTGCCGGCGGGACTTCTACTTCGGCAGGAAGCGCCTTGATACGGTCAAAAAGCTCCCGGAGTTTGATCTCGCCCGACTCGGTATAGACCATAATATCTGATAACGAGGTCATGCGGACACGCGGACTAAGGCAAGTGCGCCTTTTATCCGCAATTGCCTCCGCAATAATGCCATTTTTTGTTTCGGAGATATAGAGGTACAACCCCGGATGTTCCGAAACGGATAAGATTTTTTTAAGATCTGTCTTCATAAAACATATATTAATAATTTGATAATTGATCGATCATTAAACGGTGAACCGTCAGCACCTGAGGAAGTAGAGGTGTTTTTCCATCGGAACGAATCACAAAGTGGGACATCGACTCACGTTGGGCATCGCTCCACTGTCTCTCGATTCGTCTCTGTGCATCTTTTGCCGACTCCGGGTCGCGATGTTGCAATCGCGCAAGTCGTACTTCAAGTGGAGCAGAGACCGTTACAATTTTATCGGCAAGTGAAGCAAATGGCGTCTCTAAAATGATTGCTGACTCCAAAATGGTGTAGGAAGATTTTTGTTGACTCTTCCACAATAAAAAGTCTTGTTGAACAGCCGGATGCACCAAATCGTTCACTCTTTGCAAAAGTGCCTTATCTGTAAAAATTTTATTGGCCATTACCTCTCTATTCCATACACCATTGCAACAAACTTCCTCTCCCAAGAGCTTGATAATCCCACTCTTTAATACCATATCCCTATCATAAAGCCCCTTTGTTTGGCTGTCGGCCTCATAAACCCCTATGCCCAAAGCAGCAAAAATGTGCGACACGTATGACTTGCCGCTTCCGATACCACCTGTAAGGCATAAAGTGAGCATATTCTAAATCCTTTTTTGTATAATACACTCAATTACAGACGGATCTATCGAAACGTGCGATACAGCTACCGGGTGTTGATTTAGTTCCGGTATCAAAGCGCCACCCACACTGTTTTCAATGGCACTATAAGGAACCACAGGTCTAAAATAGTTTTGATAGTAGTCATCGGGGGTATCATAAGGGGCCCAAAACCTTATCGTTACCTGCGAAGGAAGCAGCAAAACAGGCATACCGGCGGGTTGGTTAACCACGGTCACCTCTCTGGTGAGGGTTCGTTCGGTGTATCGGGCAACGCGCACTTCGTACCGCACCTCTTTTGCCGATCCAAAGAAATCGTCTCCAAACATCAATGGAACAACTCCTTGCATATCTCTATCGAGATGCTTTAGAGATACGGGAGCGGTCATAATGCTGTCAATGTGGAGCAAAGCCGATTCAAGTCCGCTCACGGTGACCGAATCGGGGGAGAGGCGAACTTGTGTAAACGAAGTGTATTGAGGCTGATAGGTAATGGAACCGTTAAAAACCACTTTGCACTTTTTTGTTGCCATCTTTTTCAACGATACATGAATAGAATCGACAAGAACCGCCTCCACTTTTACCACACCCTCCAACTGTTCTGCAATTCGTTCCTGTAATGGCAGCGCGGCAACGGCAAAAAGGTGATCGGAAAGTGAACTTAACTTCATCTCCTTGGGCAAAACCTGAATGGTCATTGGTGCTACTTGATGTTTGGCGCGGGACTTGAGCATATAGAAACCGGATGCCCTCCCTCTAATCAGCAGAATATCTGATGCCAAGGCTTGGGGCGCATAGCCATCCATATTTGCCTGCACCATCACTTCATACTGAAAATCAGAAGAGTAGTCAAGTGATAGTCTGTGTACGAACCAAACAATAGAAGCCAAAGCCATACAACAGAATAAAACCAAAAACCGGCTGCGTTTGGAGTCGTGCATTGCTACTTAACGAGCGTATCGGTATTATCCTTTACAATCGATCCCTTGTCCACCCTAATTTTCACATCTTTATCCACTTCGACCATCACATAACTCTCCTTCACTTCCAACACAACGCCGTAAATCCCACCGGCAGTAATCACCTTGCACCCTTTTTCCAAAGCGTTGCGAAATGCCCTAAGCTCCTTTTGCCGTTTTTGTTGCGGACGAATCATAAATAAGTACATGACACCAAAAATGGCTGCCATCATAATCAGCATTGTGTAGTTTCCACCGGGTGCTGCGGACTGTTCTGCCTGTAAAATAACTAAAAACATATTTGAATAAATTTTAAATGAATAAATCTAATTATCTACCAACCCTCTTCCCTCTTTGGTAAATTGACCATTCTCTTTTAAATGGGTGATAATTTTATCCAACACACCGTTTACAAACAACCGGCTATTGGGTGTACTGTAGTATTTTGAAAGCTCTACCACCTCGTTAATGGTCACTTTTACAGGAATAGTGGGACAGCAGATCACTTCGCTCACTCCCAAAATAATCAAGCAAATATCTGTGGTTGCCATCCGATCAACATCCCAATTGTGGGCAAAAGTGCGAATGTAGTCCAAATATTGATCATAATGAAGCAGGGCATGTTCCAATAAACGCAAGGCATATACCTTATCTTCTTGTTGTTTAAACATATCGGGATGATCAAGCGGCGCTCCCTCCTGCAAAGAGGAGAGGGTCCTTAGGACTACCCCCAGGGTATATGACAGATCGTCAATCCAATAGAGATTTTGGTCTTCGAGAATGGTAAAAAGATCATCATTATCCTCTAGTTCAAGGGTAAAGAATTTGGTAAGCAAGGCAACGTCATCTTTAAATGAACTTGATTCGTCATTCATATAATCAACAAAATAGGGTCGATTTTCAAGATCAGTCAAGAGCTTTTTTATAAAAAGGTGAAACTCCTTCCAGTGCAAACCGTGCTTTGCTACATAATTTTGGCGCACATTATCGTTTTCTATTGTCAAGATCGCCCTATTTGTTACAAATTTTCTATTTGGGTTGGCCTCTTGGGGAGTGGGGTGAAATTTTTTAAGGCCCAATTCTATTTTAGAAATTCTATATTTTTTTAACGCCACAGGTAGGGACAAGAGCAAATAATAGAGGTCAACTGTTTTTTCTAAACTTTTTATCAACTCATTTCCGGCACCTGTAATTGAGGTGGATTGGGTGTATATGTTGCTAAAAATAAGTTTAAAAACTTTTATTCGGATCAGGCGGCGACTTATCATATAGGGTGAAAAATAAATATTTTTTACAAAGATACTGCTTTACCTTAAAAAAACGCTATATTTGCCGATATATTTGAAAAAACTAATCTATGTATTTCGACAACTATGATCAGGCAGGAGGGTTCGAGCGCAGTGGAGAAGATGTGTTCTCCAAACCCGTGCGTGCCGGAAAAAGAACCTATTTTTTTGATGTAAAGGCCACCAAAGGGAATGATTACTACCTCACAATTACCGAAAGTAAAAGGCGGGTGGGTAACGATGGCCTTTTCACCTACGACAAGCACAAAATTTTCCTCTATAAAGAGGACTTTGAGAAATTTACTCTTGGGTTGCAAGAGGTAATCCAGTTTATTAAAGAGCGTTGCCCCGTAACAGAGACGGTGGCATCGAGTGTAGAGTTTAACGATGTTGACTTTGACAACTTAAATAGTTGATTTATGAAAAGTGTATCTCTCGCTATTGTTTTCACGTTGGGCTTATGCCTCACTTTTGTAAATGGATTTGCGCAAGGCGCTTATTCTCAAAGAAATTATGTTATTTCCGATCCAAGTCAAGTAAGGATAAACGATAATCGGGTGGCGGTGGTTCAACCTGTCCAAGTGGTTCAACCTGTTCAAGTGGTTCAACCTGTTCAAGTGGTTAGGGCTGTACCGGTAGCTCAGGTGGTTCAGGTTGTTCAAGTGGTTCAAGTGGTTCAAGTGGTTCCGGTGGTTCGGGTGGTTGCGGTTCCGGTTGTTCCGGTTGTTCCGGTTGTAGCTGTTCCGATTATTCCGGTTGCAGCAGCACCCATACAATACCCAACATACGGGGTGCAAGCAAATTATGTGCGCACACCTATGTATCAAGCTGCGCCAATTTACACATTTTGAGGTACCAAGCAGATTCGAACTGCTGTACACGGTTTTGCAGACCGCTGCCTAACCACTCGGCCATGGTACCGGGAATGGGAGTGCAAAGATAGTGATTTTTTTAGAAATCCAAATAAGCGCACATTTTCTCCAAATAGCGCTGATCGGTTTCATCAAAAGCATCAAGGTATTGGCTGTCGATATCGAGAACAGCTACAACTGACTGATTTTTAAAAAGGGGCAGCACAATCTCCGACCGAGAGTGTGTACTGCAAGCGATATGGCCGGGGAAGAGCAACACATCCGGAACAATCTGTACCTCACCCATTTGCCAAGCCGTACCACACACCCCTTTCCCATATCCGATTCGGGTACAGGCCACCGGCCCTTGAAAAGGTCCCAACACCAACTCATTCCCGCGAACAAGATAAAAACCCACCCACCAAAAGCCAAAGGCTTCTTTGAGTACAGCGGTTACGTTTGCCATATTGGCAATGGGATCAGGTTCATTGGTCACTAATTCAGCTATTTGCGGCAAGAGTAGTTGATATAACTCCTCTTTTGAGGCGGACGGAGAAATTTGAATGGAGTGCATAGTGAAATATATTTTTTATTAGCAGTCAATCAATCACTCAACATACAACACCAAGCCCTTTAGGTACTCCCCTTCGGGATGATAAATATTTACCGGATGATCAGGGGCTTGGGTCAGGCGCCGGAGAATCTTTACTCTTCTTCCGCTAATGGCGGCGGCGGAGAAGATGGTGAGGGCAAAATCGTTACTACTCACCACTTGCGAGCAACTAAAGGTAAAGATGACGCCCCCGGGTGCAATGCGATCAAAGGCAACGGCATTCAGGCGTTTGTAGGCTTGCAGGGCGGTGTTTTTTGCGTCTGTATGCTTGGCAAAGGCGGGCGGATCCAATACAATAAGATCATAAGCTCCTTTTGGAGAGGATTTTAAGAAGTCGAAAGCATCTGTTGTATAAGATTGGTGGCGATCGCCGGAAAGGCCATTGAGTACAATGTGTTTATGTAACAAATCGATAGCTCGTTGAGAGGAGTCCACCGAATGTACAAGGGCAGCTCCTCCTTTTAGGGCTGCAATCGAAAATCCTCCCGAATAGCAGAAGAGGTTAAGGAGGCGTGAACCGTTGGCCATCTGTCCCAACAACTCCCTGTTCTCTCGTTGGTCCAAAAAGAGTCCTGTCTTTTGTCCCTGTTCCCAGTCCGGAAGAAAACGCAAGCCGTTTTCCAAAACCGTGTGGTGAGGTTGAGCGGATTCAAATGCGTCTGATTTATAGAGATAAACATCTCCAAGGGGGAGGTTGGCTTTGTGGGGTGCGGTAGTTGCACTTTTGTCATAGATTGCCAACAAGGCAGAGCCATAGAGCGATTGCAAAGCCTCGGTGATCTGTTCATGGGCCAAAAACATGCCTGCCGAATGAGCCTGCACTACAACCACTCCTTGATAATAGTCTAATACCAAGCCCGGAAGGTGGTCTCCCTCTCCATGTACCAATCGGTATGTTGTGGTTTGCGGATTGCTTTGATAACACAGAGATAGACGCTCCCTGAGTGTGTAGGCCCTTCTAAGGGCGGTGATCCAAAAGTCGTTGGGTAGGCCCGGCCCTTCAAAAGTCAAGATGCGCACGGTTATGGAGCCCTCTTGATAATGCCCTGAGGCTATATATGTTCCGCACGAAGTATATACATCAACCACAGCGCCATCGGTTGGTGATCCCTCTTTTTTGGCCACAGCACCAGAAAATATCCAAGGATGGAACCGCCGGAGAGAGGCTTCACGCCCTTTTTTTAAAAATATCTTAGGAATCATTCTTCTTGAGATTATTGATTTATAGGATGATTGAGGTGCAGTTGTACATATATCTCCCTGCAAGCCCAGGCATCCAATGCGGCATACTGACGTTGTGCAGGAGTAAGCTCAAATGATTCCCAATTAGAGAGCTGCTGACCTTTGGAAAGTCTAAGACCCAACACAATAGCAGTCAATTTTTTTAAACTTTTTTCATTAATCCCAAAAGAGCCTGTGATCGATTGCAGATCTACAAAACCGGCCGGATGAAAGTGACGATAAAATTGCAGTCCTTTAATGTCATCCTTAACGGCAGCGCCTACCTTGATCACTTTTGGATTGGATAAGAGACGCTTTAGTCCAAAGGAGACACCGCCACACAAAGCGAGCCGAAACAAAAAAGCCTTTTCACCTGTTGCCAATTGAAGCAGTGCGGTTTTATGTAGATTTCCCTGAAGCGGCGTAAAACTGGGTCGGGTCTCTGTATCAAATCCCAAGAGCCACTCGTGCGACAACTCTTTTAGCGCTTTTTTGGCCTCTTTTGGAGTGGAAACCGCTACAATCTCTCCATTAAATTCGGCAATGGGAAGGTCGTTGACCGATTCTATGCTAATGGTCGGGTTAAACATCTATTCCATATTTGAAATGAGGGAGAAAGTGGCGGGTATCGAGGTGCAAAAGCGATTCATGGTCTCTTTATCGATGTTGGAAGAGGAGAAAGGGACGGTAAGAACATACTCCAAAGAGGTTCCGGGTGTTCGGCCATATTTGTAGGCGTATGTAAAACGATCAGGGGTTTCTAACTCCACGCCCTCTATCTCTTTATTGGGGATTGTAATGTAAAAATCTGAATGAATGGATAAAGAGGAATGGGTCAATAGGTTTTGCTCACGAAGCAACAAATAGAGCTCCCGAGCGGTATAAATGGCAGGATCAACCAATGAGACCTCTTCTGAAATCAGGTTTTTATAAGGATAGGTGCCGTCAAGACAATAATTACGCAGCTCTTGCAACATGGCGTGAAGGGTTTCTTTGTGGTATGGGTAGTGTGTACAGCCCATAATCAGCACTTTAAGTGGAGGAGGGTTGGGAGTGTTGCGCAGTTGTTCAACAAGGGAGAGGAGGTGGTATCGGGCGTAATTTTGGGCGGCGTTCAGTTGCAATTGGGTTAAATGATCATCGGGGCCTTCAGTAATGATTCCGTTGTGTGAGAAATCGAAATGGTAAATATCCAAGAGCTTGGGGTCAATTGGGTGGTCGGGGTGCGTGAGGGAGGGACCGCGGTAGTGGGGACGCGGCCGGGTGGCGGTACGATCGACAAAATCCGGTTCCTCGTCAACAGCTTCTGCAAAACCCATGGCGGGCTGATTCACAATGTGCAACATTCCGGTGTATCCAAGTTCTTTGGCCATAGCTCTTATCGTTTTTTCGTATCCCTCTGTTTTAATGGTGCCTACCGTAGCCATAACGCCAATGGTGGCCGATTCGTCTTTACTCAATTGCGCCAATGCACCCTTTACTCCGGCATTAATAACGCCCAGCGCAGTTACTCCCGTTTTGCTCTTTTCCAAGAGAAGTTGCACATCGTTCAAACCGGTGGCGGTGGCTGTATTGCACGCAATCACAATGGATTTTACTTTTTGTCCGGTCAAAAAGAGGATATCTTTGATCACCAACTCCCGCAAAAAATCGGTTTTGTTCTCAGACGAGTAGTTTCCGTATGGCATATTGGCTTGATCGGCAAGATAGATAAACGACTCTCCTGCAAAGTCGCAAATACCATCGGGAACCTCCTCTCCGGAGACGTTGTTAAAGAGGTCTAAGGTGACAATAGCCTCCATCACCGTCAATCCACCTGTACCCGAATCAAATATGCCAATAGGTGCAGCGGCATTACACTTTGGATAGTTGCCAAAATCTCCAAAAAAGAGGGAGGTGCTGTCGTATAGCGCAGCAGTAATGATGGGAATGGGTTGGGTTTGTGCGAATGCGGTAGGGGAATTGCCAACACAACCGGAACCAAAAAGAGGCAAAAGAGCCAAGAGGAGTGTTCTATGATTCATTATTTGTGGTATATAAATTGACCATAAGGAACTTTAATACAAACTTCTGCGTGTGGTGCGCGCTCTACATGGCCAATCACATCGGCTTCAATAGAGAATTGGCGGGCAATGGCTATTATTGATGGCGCGATGTGCTCAGGTAGATACAGTTCAAAGCGATGCCCCATATTAAAGACCCGATACATCTCTTGCCAGGGCGTTTGGGATTGTCGTTGAATTTCGCAAAAAAGCGGAGGCAGCGGAAATAAATTATCCTTAATCACACGTAATGAGTCAATAAAGTGGAGAATTTTGGTTTGCCCGCCGCCGGAACAGTGTACCATGCCGTGTACCTCCTTGCGGTAGGTAGCGAGTACCTCTTTAATAACAGGTGCGTATGTTCTGGTAGGAGAAAGCGCTAATTTTCCAAATGTGAGTCCCGAAGTGGGCTCAATGTCGGTGGGGCGGAGCGCGCCGGAATAGACCAAATTGGCAGGGGTTTGCGGATCAAATGTTTGTGGATATTTGCGCGCCAAGTCTGCGCCAAAGAGGTCGTGACGTGCCGATGTGAGGCCGTTGCTGCCGATTCCGGAATTGTATTCTTGTTCATACGTTGCTTGACCTGATGAAGAGATTCCAATAATTACATCTCCGGAAGCTATTTGGCGGTTGTCAATCACCTGATCCCTTTTGATTCTTGCTGTTACGGTACTATCGACAATGAAGGTACGTACCAAATCGCCCAGATCTGCAGTCTCACCTCCGGTGAGGTAAATCTCTATTCCAAAAGTGGCCATTTTCTGCGCAAACTCCTCAGTACCACGAATCAATGCAGCGATTACTTCACCGGGAATGAGTCGTTTGTTGCGGCCAATGGTGGAGGAGAGCAACATGGGGCCAACACAACCCACACACAACAGATCGTCTATATTCATAACAATAGCATCTTGTGCAATCCCCGCCCATACGCTCATATCGCCTGTTTCTTGCCAATAGAGGTAAGCTAAGGCCGATTTGGTTCCGGCGCCATCGGCATGCATCGCCACGCAATAGTGGGAATCGCCACCCAAATAATCGGGCACAATCTTACAAAAGGCTCCGGGAAACAGACCCTTATCTATGTGTTTTATTGCGTTATGCACATCTTCTTTGGCAGAAGAGACGCCACGTTGGGTATATCGGTCAAACATTTGATATTTTTGTGCGCACAAATGTATGGAAAAATATGGAATAGTTTGCTACCTTTGCCCGCCAATCATCAATCATCCTAATATGAGAACAAAATCGATCCTACTATCCATTGCTTTAACGCTTCCCATTTTACTTCCTGCTCAGAACAAAGGGAGGGCAGGGGTAACAAATGTGGTGCAACAACTTAAGCAAGATACGCTGTTTAGAGATGCCGTTACCGGTTTGATGGTGATGGATCCGAATGGGGTTGAGGTGGCCTCATGGAATCCCGATATGCCCCTCCTTACTGCCTCTACCATGAAGACCATCACTACCGGAGTGGCCCTTGTTGCCCTTGGCCCCGATTACCGTTACACCACCCAAATTGCTTATTCAGGGGAGATTTCAAACGGATCGCTCGATGGAAACCTCTACATTATTGGCGGTGGAGACCCCACCTTAGGTTCCAAAGATTCGATTGCCACACCCATTAACGAAGTTTTTGCTTTTTGGACACACGCCATAAAAGAACTTGACATTCAAGAAATTAAAGGATCGATTGTAGCAGATGATCGATTTTTTACCCACGAAGTGATTCCCGAATCATGGTCGTGGGGTAACCTCAACTCCACTTCGGGAATTGGCCCCAGCGGACTCTCCTTTTACGAAAATCGTTTAGAAGCGACTTTGGTGCCCGGACTTTTCGAGGGAGATAAGGTGATTATCCGCAACGAATATCCATTTTTCCCCGATATGCAGTTTGACAATCGGCTCACCACCGGCCCTACTCGCACCCGCAGCCGCACCTCTATCCGCAACTCAGACCTTTCGCCCCTGATCCGGATCACAGGCTCCATACCCGTTGGCGCTGATTCTGTGAATATTGCCGGTTCTAACAAGTTTTCTCCCCTCAGTTGTGCCTGGCAGTTTAATCGTTTTCTCAACCAAAACGGAGTGGCCACCACCCAAAATATCCGAATGATCGATTCTGAAAATGATCCTCAAACAGAGACGCTTACACACATTACCTCATCAACCTCTCCCCGACTTGCCGATATTATTTGGGTCACCAACCACATAAGTAATAACTTCTTTGCCGAAACCATTTTAAAAACAATTGGTAAAGAGCGTACCGGCGTGGGTTCTTACGACTCTGCTTATGTAGCAGTTACAAGAGTTCTAAAAGAGTTGGGCATTTCGACCCGCGGAATGACCATGGCCGACGGCAGCGGACTTTCGCGGCAAAATTATGTATCGGCACGTTTTTTCTGTAACTACTACGCCGCCCTTAAAAAAAGCCCCATATATCCCCAATTCTTTGACTCTTTTCCTGTACCCGGCGGATTTGGAACCCTTAAAACAGTGATTGTCCGTGCACCCAAAAAAGATCGACTTCATGCCAAGAGCGGCACCCTCTCCAATGTTCGCTGTTATGCCGGATATGTCGATACCCCCTCCGGGATCTATACTTTTGCCATTATGGTCAATAACTACAGCGCCACTGCTGCCCAAATACAGGTTGGCGTAGAACGTTTTCTTCAATCCCTTACCGAATTATAAATCACAAATCTAAATAATCACACCATGCTTTCTCTATCCGAAATAGCCAAAAGGCTACCCGCCTCCCCCATCCGCAAATTGGTCCCCTTTGCCGAAGCCGCAAAAAAACGCGGCATTAAAGTGTATCACCTAAACATTGGTCAGCCCGACATCGCCTCGCCTGCTGAGGCGCTGAATGCCGTTAAAAACGCTGATCTTAAATTGGTTCCCTATCCACATTCCGCGGGGATCGAGAGTTACCGCAAAAAATTGGCCGGTTACTACCAAAAGATCGACATTCCTGTTTCTGAGAATGAGATCATTATCACTACCGGCGGATCGGAAGCGGTACAAATTGCTTTTCAGGTGTGCTGTAACCCCAACGACGAAGTGATTGTAATGGAACCTTTCTACACCAATTACAACGCTTTTGCCCTTCTTACCAATGTAATACTAAAACCAATCACCACGCACATCGAAAATGGCTTTGCCCTTCCGCCCATCAGCGAGTTTGAAAAACTGATCACCCCAAAAACTAAGGGGATCATGATGTGTAATCCGGGTAATCCCACCGGCACTCTTTACTCTAAAGAGGCGATGCTTCAACTTGGCGAACTTGTTAAGAAACACAACCTCTTCCTCTTCTCAGACGAGGTTTACCGCGAGTTTTGCTATACAGACGAGCCCC
>JAITFU010000029.1 GCA_031281125.1 Prevotellaceae bacterium
CGCCATTGGCGCCGTGGCGGGATATACGGGTACGGTGAGCGCCACCCGTAAAACAAAAACAGTAGTTGCAAGCAGCCTGTTTTTTCTTTTAGGCGCCCTCATTGCGCTGTCTGCCATAGGTTGTTTGGTTGGATATGCAAGCGAATGGGTGGGCACAACAATGGGTGACTACTGGAAAATTGCAGCGGGTATTGTCGCCATTTTCTTTGGGGTTTACACGCTCGACATTTTGCCATTCAAGATAAGAGGAATGTCTCCTGATTTTCAGAATAAAAAGGGCAGTATGACCGGAGCCATTTTATTCGGTTTCATCATGGGGGGCATCATCCCACTCAGCAATTTATGCTGTAACCCTTTTTTCCCCATAGTGATGGCAGCCTCGTTTGTTAAGGGAAGCGCCGTATGGGGTTTTGCCATGCTGTTTTCTTTCGCTTTGGGTTACGGTCTTACGCTTGCCGCTGCTATGCTCGGCCTTGGTTTAAGCTTGGGTAAAATGTCAAAACTGCTTGCTAAATTTGCAGTGGTGATCAAATACGCAGGAGGTATTACGTTAATCGTGTTAGGTTTCTATTTTTTACTAACTATTTGACAAAATGAAACAGCATTATATTATAGGACAGATAGAAACGCCCGCAGGCATTGTGGGGCAGGTTTCTACCGTATGGACGAATAAAGATTTGTTTTCTACCTTAAAAGTTCGATGGTCTATTGGAAGAATGGATTACACGGTAATGCCCGGATTATACGCGGTGGGCAACCCTGATAAAGAATCAGACGTGTATGTCTCCTGTAACTTTAAACTGAGTTTTGACCACTTGCGCAGAGCCTTGCACGGAATGAATGGCTGGATTTTGGTCTTAGATACCAAAGGCATTAACGTGTGGTGCGCTGCCGGAAAAGGAACATTTGGCACCAAAGAGCTTGCATATAGGATAAAGGAGCATCAGCTTGAAAAAGTGGTAACTCATAAAAGAGTGATTGTTCCGCAATTAGGGGCCACAGGGGTTTCGGCATACAAAATAAAAGAGGAAACAGGGTGTAAGGTGGTATATGGACCTGTAAAAGCTTGCGATATTCCAGGATTTGTTGCCAACGGATATAAGACACTTCCGGAAATGCGAAAAATCGACTTTACCCTCTTGGAGAGAACGAAACTCATTCCCGTTGAACTGTTCTATGCCAAATATTATTTGATTATAGTTCCTGCTATTTTCCTTATATTAGCAGGGCTACATACAAAAGGTTTTTCTGTTGATCTATCTTGGAGTAATGGCGGAAGGGCTGTCATCAATTTATGTATTGCCTACTTGTCGGGCTGCGTGATCACGCCCATTCTGTTACCTCTTATCCCTTTCAAAAGATTTTCTCTAAAAGGGGTTGTAACAGGTTGGCTTATGGCAGCATTGTTGCTCTACTTCAACTTTTTAAGTACCAATATTGTTGAAATCATAGCATGGTTTCTGCTTATAGGAGGAATTTCTTCCTTTATGGCTATGAACTTTACCGGCGCTTCTACCTATACATCTCTGTCGGGAGTGCAAAAAGAGATGAAAGTTTTTCTGCCGCTACAAATTGGTTGTGTTGCTCTAGGTTCTATGGGTTGGATTTTTTCTCGATTTATATAAAATATTATGAAAGGATTAACTTACATCAAAAATGTGAATACGCTGCAACTTGACAGCGAAAAATGCAATGGCTGCGCAGTATGCTCCGTTGTTTGCCCTCACGCCGTTTTTATTATGAAGGAGGGAAAATCATTTGTACAACACAAAGATTTGTGTATGGAGTGTGGCGCGTGTGTTATGAACTGTCCCACCCAAGCAGTTACCGTTAAGTCAGGCGTGGGATGTGCGGCAGGCGTTATCAGTGGATGGATAAGGGGAACTGAGCCTGTTTGCGATTGTGGCCCAGGAGGTTGTTGCTAAAAAACATTTGTCAGGGCTTTATACTGATCCTTTCCGGCATGGGCTCTTTATCAAAAAGCCCCCACTCTCCAGAACCTTCCAAGTCGGCTTTTGTTATCTTATTGAGAGTCATCTTCATGTATCTTCCGCGAGCAGTAACGGCAATCTCTCCATTGGGCAGGTACAACTCTCCGGTACCCTCGAAAATACGTCCATGATCGGCGGTTATGCGCCCCACAATCTTTAATTCACCGCCATAAGGAACCGGTCTCCTGAACTTTACAGCCAAGTCGATTGTTAAGCCCCATACCACTTCCAACTCGCCGCAGCTAATGGCCCTGCCGATTGTTTCATCTAACAAGGCCGAAGAGACGCCGCCATGCAACAAGTTTGGATATCCTTGATGCTCAGGAAGTGTGGTACATACGGCTATCAGCTCCCTTGTTATTGCCTCATAAAAACGCGTCCTTAATCCAAGACGATTCTCTAATCCGCATACGATGCAGTTTTTAGAGTTATACTGCTGCCTTACAATTTCAAATTCCATAGTGTCTGTTCTTGTTTTTTTGGTTGGTGCAAAAATAATGCTTTTTGTTTATACTTCTCTGATTGCTTCTAATGGTTTTAATTTCAATGCTTTTCTTGCCGGATATATGGCCGATACAATGCCTGCAAATATTACCAATGTTGCAATCTGCAACAACATTTTTGCATGGAGTACGGGAGTTACAATGGAGGCAAATCCATAATCTTCAAAATAGTCCCCCATGAAGGGAGTCAGGTCTATTCCGGTTTTCATCAATGGTATGGCAATAATGCTTCCTATTAAAGTGCCAACCAACCCTCCAACCAATGTCAACAAAAGCGTTTCGAGCATTATCATGTTAAATATCTTACCCTTACTCATTCCGATTGCCATCAAAATTCCAAGTTCACGCGTTCGTTCCAGCACAGCCATGAGCATAGTATTGATGATTCCAAACGAGAGCGCAAATAGAAAGATACTTAGTATGAAAATTCCCATGATATCTGTATAGGCAAAATACCACGACAACGCCGGATTTAGCTCGTTCCAGTCCTGTACGTCCATATCGGGAAAGATGTTTTTCAGTTGCGGAAATGCCATGCTGCATGTTTCAATATCTGCAAATCTGACCGCTGCTTCGTGCACCGATCCGAAAGGTAAGTTAGTGTAATCGAAAACGTCTCTGTATCTAATGAATACATTTAATGTTTGAATAGTTGGGATATTGTAAATACCGCAGACGCGAAAAGCGATGCTCTGCATATCGCCTATAACGTCCTGAAAGGTGAAGACAATTTTTGAGCCAAGTTTTACTTTCAATTTTTCTGCAATCTTCTTGCTGATAACTATCGCCATTCGGGTATCGTTGTCTAAGAACGTACCCAAGGTATCGGGAATATATTTCCATACGGTTGTAACCATTTTCTCTTCATCCTCCCAAACGGCTTTGGCAGTCACACCGATAGCATTGTAGGGCGACGCCAACATTCCTGTCAGATTTAGACGGTAGGCGGTTTTTGTAGAGACGTGGTTTGCTGCATCTTCACTACAAAACTGTTTGATTTTTTCTTCCACTTCATCCCTTTTGAAACAGGCGTTGATATCGTAATTAGTCAGAAATGTCTTGTCATGTATTTGTATATGTGAGCATTGAGTTTCGATATCGTTATTGATTGTACCAACCAACCATCCGGTGATAAACGAAAAAGTAAAAGTTCCGGAAAAAAGGCCGATTGCGATTGCGCTGATTATAACGCCGCTGCGTACTTTGTTCCGCCAGATGTTTCTCCATGCAAATTTAATCATAGTTTTCAGTTTTTCTTATTCAACTTTAGCTTTAATACCTTATTTACCGGATAGATAACAGCCAACAAAGAGATTGCAAGAATAGTTATTATCTGGTCAGTATAAATGTGCGGCTCAACCGACATGGGTAAGAACGGTTGCATTCCAAACTGGTGAAAAGTGTTGGCCAATTCTCCGGAAATTTTTATCGGATGTAAAGCAAACCAATGGGTGATCGGCAATGTTACCGTAATGGATAATATCAAACCAATCAGGCTCATAACCATCAACTCTACGCAAATGATGGTGGATAACCTCAAACGTGGCATCCCTAACGAAATCATCATACAAAATTCACGCCTGCGCTCGTTGGTCATCATGATAATTGTGCTTAAAATCCCGAATCCTACAATGATATATAACACATACATGAGTAAAAAACTAAATGCTTTGTCCGATTCTGCCGTCTGTAACATTCTTTCCATGGTAAAATGCCAGGAATAGACATCGAGTGTTTGCGTATCAACAATTTGCTCAACATTTTGAATGGTCTCATCTAAAAGTTTGTTGTCTCTTATCGAAATCAAGATCCCGCTGTACCCGTCTGGCATATCTATGAAATGTTGCGCTGTCGGCAAAGTCATATATATCATTCCGTTATCCATTTCGATAGTGATCAGCTTTAGAATTCCGCGAATAGGAAACAGTCCGGCAGCGCTTGTTCCGTGATAGCCCTGTCCAATAAGCGCCAGCGTGTCGCCTAAACTGACTCCAAGGTATTTGCTCAATCCTTCGCCAATTAGGACGCCGTTGTCGTTTTCCAAAAGGTATTCGCCCATCACCAAACGCGACGAAAGGTTTGATTTCTGTACCTCCTTATCCGGCGAAACGCCAATAACGGCGATTCCTTTGTTGACCGTGCCATTAGAAGCCATCGCAAATGTTTCTACACGAGGCGAAACATTCTCCACGCCGCTGATATGCTCTATCTGCGAAAGGGTAACCGCATCCATGAACATAAAATTATCAATCACCATATCATCCCAATATCCTTTTCCATGTATTTGAATATGACCGGTTTGAGTTCTTAATGAATTGTCAATCATTGTCTCCCATGTTCCAAGGTTAAAGCTCATTAAGAGGATACAGAAAAAAGCGGCAAAAAAAACCGATGCCATTGTAATGATAGCCCTCCGTCTGTTTCGCCACAAATTTCGCCATGCCATTTTAAAAATTATCTTCATGGTTTTAAAAATTATATGTTAATCTCAAATACCCCAGCGCCAAGTCGAGCGATTTTGCTTTTGATCCTGCGGTAAAAATTTGTATCATAGCGCTGAAAGTAAGATTGTTCGATAATGAATAATCCGCCGAAGGACCAAAATAGAAAGCCGGAAGACGCGCGAAACTCACTACCGCCAATCCGCCTGTAAGCAGAGGCGTAATGGGATAAGACACCTGACCGCATACAGTCCAGTCGGTTATGGAAAGTTGTTTGGGTGATAACGGCGTATTGTAAAGCGACAGAAAATTTCCAACATTGTCCTTTGGCTGCTGATTGTATAAAACAGTTCCCGATAACGACAGCGAGTTTTTAAAGATGTAATCAGCTCCCAATGAGGCAACTAATGTGTTTTTCAATGAAACGTCCGTTTGTGTGGAATGGAAAAACGATGTTTCGCCCCTAAGATTGACTCCGCCCGCCTCGCCGCTAAAACCAACACCAATCACTACATCATATTGGTTCACAAGACCTCCAAGCGCTTGCACATCCCATCCGCTCACATTAAAGCGGTACAAAACCGCAGCCGTAAGTTGTCCCAACCGGTTGAGTTTGGCTGCCACCTCAACCACCGACACAGCAGACGGATAATAGGACAAACGTACCGCATCGCTACCGGCTTTTTCAGGATAATCAAAATCGAAGAACGAGTAACCGTTAAAGATGTCATTAGGATTGAACATCAATGCTTGCGACCAGTTAATCCTCTGCCGCCCGACAACAAGTGTCACCTTATCTCCGTTGTAGCTAATATTCAGCCTTTCGACCGAACTGTTCAACAGATAATTGTTTCCCTGCTTGATGTTCCACGAGAGGTTCATCCAGCCGTTGTCGGCAGTTAACATGGAAAAGTAGTCGGGACTTAACGACGAAAAATTACCAAATATGGCACGATTTCTCACTTCAGCAACAAAACTCCATTTATCAGCAGGTCTGTATTTGAAATTCAAACGATTATGAATTAAGCCATTGTTGATATACATATTTTCATCAATCAAATAGATGGGCGTATATAATCCGCTGACATATCCGCCCAACGACGCTTTTTCCTGTGCAAATAGCGACGAACAACAAAACAGTAAACAACTAAAAATTAACTTCCTCATTATACGTTTTTCATTCATAAAGACGCGCCACACCACGTCATTAATATCTAATCTCTAATCTCTAATAATC
>JAITFU010000095.1 GCA_031281125.1 Prevotellaceae bacterium
CTTATATGGATAAAACGGGACGAAACGGCTTACGGGTTGGCGACATTCTTTTGCCCACATTTTTAGACAAGTACCTAAAGTTAAAGAGGAAACATATCGATTTTCTTAAACAGTTTGATTACACCTATCATATTGAAGAATACGAAGAACAGTGGTTTTCCGGTATTGAGAACCTAAAAAGGTTTCAAATTGTTGATGGCGAGTATTTTATCAATGGTTTTTTAGAAAATGGAAAAAAGATTCTTGCCGAAGGTGCGCAGGGCGCCCTCTTGGACGTTGACTTTGGCTCCTATCCATACGTTACCTCATCCACAACCATTTGCGCAGGCGCCTGTACCGGATTGGGCATTGCTCCCACCAAAATTGGAAAAGTGTATGGCATCTTTAAAGCCTACTGCACCCGTGTCGGAAGCGGACCCTTTCCATCTGAACTTCACGACGTTACCGGAGAGACGCTGCGTGAGATTGGTCAAGAGTTTGGGGCAACTACCGGACGCCCCCGCCGGACCGGTTGGCTCGACTTGGTAGCGCTCAAATACTCCATCATGATCAACGGCGTAACCGATTTAATCATGACAAAAGCCGATGTCTTGGACACCTTTGAACGGATAAAAGTGGCCGTATCGTACCGCATTGACGGTGTCGAGAGCAACCGCTTTCCATACGATGCATTGATAGAGCATATTGAGCCTGTATATAAGGAGTTTTCCGGATGGAAGCGCGACCTCTCTTCCCTAACCCGAGAGGAAGAGCTGCCCTTTGAGTTTATGAACTATGTACGCTTTCTTGAAAAAGAGCTCTCTGTGCCGATCTCCATCATCTCTTTGGGTCCGGATCGTTTGCAGACCATTATCCGTCAGCCATAAATATGCCCCTTCTAGAACAAATTCAAACACCTTCTGACCTCAAAACGCTCTCGGTAGATCAATTAAAAGCGCTTTGCCAAGAGTTGCGCACCTATATAATTGATTGTTGCGCCCTCAACCCCGGCCATTTGGGATCGAGTCTTGGAACTGTGGAACTGTCCGTTGCTTTGCACTACGTATTTGATACTCCAAAAGATAAGCTGATTTGGGACGTTGGGCATCAGACGTATGCCCACAAGATCATCACCGGTCGCCGCGAGGCATTTAAGACCAAACGGACCTACGGAGGCATCAGCGGATTTCCCAAAATCAACGAAAGCCTGTATGACTCCTTTGGTACGGGTCATGCCTCCACCTCAATTTCGGCTGCGCTTGGAATGGCGGTTGCCGCAGAGCTTGACGGCTCCGACGAGCAGATTGTTGCCGTTATCGGAGACGGCGCCCTCACCGGTGGGCTCGCTTTTGAGGGCCTCAACAACGCCGGCGCAAGACGTACCAATATGTTGGTGATTGTTAATGACAATCAAATATCAATAGACGCAAGTGTTGGCGCCATTCATAATTATCTCATAAAACTAACTATATCAAAGCGATACAATCGTTTTAAACAAATTATTTGGAACTTTTTTGGTGCCACAGGATTGCGTTGGTTGATTCAAAAGTTTGTTGCCACTACCAAATCTGCCTTTTTTGGGAAAAGTACCCTTTTTGCCTCGATGGGTTTTCGCTACTTTGGCGTGATTGACGGCCACAATCTTCAGCAACTTATCCAAATACTCAGGCGACTAAGAGAGATCAAAGGCCCTAAGCTCCTCCACATTCGCACCGTAAAAGGGAAAGGATATCAACCTGCCGAAAAAGATCAATCGATTTGGCACGCTCCCGGCACTTATAATATCGAGACAGGGGAACGAAACGACACCCAAAGAGGGCCCTATCATGACAGATACCAAGACGTTTTTGGCGCTACACTTTTAGAATTGGCCAAAGATAACAAAAAGATCATCGGAATTACCCCCGCAATGCCCACCGGCTCTTCCTTAAACATAATGATGGAATCGATTCCCGAACGCGCTTTTGACGTGGGTATTGCCGAAGCACACGCCGTCACCTTCTCCGCCGGATTGGCTGCTCGTGGCTACCTCCCCTACTGTTGCATCTATTCATCTTTTATGCAGCGTGCCTACGACTCTGTAATTCACGATGTAGCGCTCCAAAACCTAAAAGTAGTGTTGTGTCTTGACCGAGGAGGTATAGTAGGTGAAGATGGCCCTACCCATCACGGCGTCTTTGACTTAGCCTATATTAGACCCATCCCCGGCCTGATGATCGCCGCCCCACGCAACAAATCTGCATTGAGGAATCTGCTCTATTCAGCCCAAAATCCCGACTACTCGGCCATCACCATCCGTTATCCGCGGGGCGAAGGAACCCACATCGATTGGCAACAACCCTTCTCCTACATCCCCCCTGCAACCGCAGAGTTACTCCATCAAGGATCCGATATTGCCGTACTCACCTTAGGTTGGCCCGGTGATGTGGCCCTTGAAGTAGCCCTCAATTTAGAAAAAGAGGGAATCGGCGTACAACTTTGGGATATGCGCTTCCTTAAACCCTTAGATTCAGATGTCTTACATCAAATTATTTTACATTATAACAAGATTGTTACCATTGAAGATGGAACCCTGATCGGCGGTCTCTACGGCGCCATCTCTGAGTACATCGCCTCTGTCGCCCCGCACATCACCCTCCACGGCATTGGCTTACCCGATCGATTTATTGAACAGGGGTCGCTGCAAGAGCTTTATTCTGCTTATGGACTTACCAAAGAAAGTATCTGCAAGATGATTAAAAAACTGCTTGATTAAGAAACTTTTTTTTGTATATCAGAAAAAAGCGCTATCTTCGCTTGGTCAATAATATGACTCAATCAGAAAAAGGGCTACCTTTGGTTCAATATTTTTGGTCATCTTGCCTCAACAAGGTAGAACCAGAAAGAGATAGTTTTCTATTATAAATAATGAGAAAGAAATACTATGAATTTAAAATTATTTACAAATCTGACTGACTTGTTGCTATTGACAGGACTCTTCTCTTTTTGTGCAATAGGGTGCAACAAAGAAAGCAACGAAAGAATCGTTATAGTGAAAGTTTCTCCACAACTTCTAATAGGGGGCCCTAGACATCCTGCTGAGGTTCCTCGCGACAGTATCTATCCAGGCAGTCCCCATATTGTGTATTATATGGATCTGTTGGTGGAGAAAACATCGGAGATTATCAGGATATCTCTGCGGAATATGGAAGGTGTCGAGCTTCAAGGTATAAAGGGATTTACATACGAAGAGGGATTTGAGTATAGGCTTAAAATACTTGTTTCTAAGATAATAAATCCACCTGCTGATGGATATTTAGTAAAATACACATTACTTGAAGTTTTATCGAAAGTTAAAGTTGAAATATTTGAATAGTAACCACAAAAACCTAAAATTATGAAAAAAAGAATCAACACATCGTTAGTTGCCCATATTTTGACACTGACGCTCCTCTTTTCTTGTACAAATATGGAAAAGAAAGAAGCGGCTATATGTCAAGACTTAAAACCTACCACACGCAGTAATGCGTCTTG
>JAITFU010000173.1 GCA_031281125.1 Prevotellaceae bacterium
ATGGAGAACGGTTTCGATCGATCGAAGATTGTCCTTATCTGTGGCTGTTCGTTTAATTGTATGTTGATTAAGAGCGTCAAAGATGTGGACGCTTCTGTCATTTGCTTCAAGTGTTTGACCATCAAACGCTTGCTCGACCCATGTGCCAATAATCATATCTCGGTAACAGGAGAGGTCTTTAGAACAGGCGCTCCAGAGCAGGATGCCGGCAATGCCAATGGTGAGAGAAAAACGCATCTATTTGTGGGTTTCTTTGTCTAATTTTTCAAAATAGAGGATAAGCGCTTTGGTAATGGAGGGCGCTTCGGGAGAGGGCGCTTCAACAGCCGACTTAAATTTGGCAGATTTGAGGGCCTTTGCGGTAGAGGGACCAAAAGTGGCAAATAGCAGATCGCCTTGTTGAAAATTTGGGTAATTGTCTAACAACGACTTTATATCGGCGGGACTGTAAAAGACCAACATTCCGTACTTTGTTAGGTCCAATTTGTGCAGATCGCTGTTCACGGTGCGGTACAGGATGGCTTTTGTACTCTTTAGTTTTGCCTTTTCAAAACTTTTGGGAATTTCCAACTTGTAGTTATCGGCTAAGGCAAGCAGAAACCGCTCATCTTTATGTTTGGGCACAATCATCTCCAAGGTGGAGGCAATATCGCCTTTTCCATAAAAGATCTTACGTTTGCGATAGACAATATATTTTTGCAGATAAAAAGCAACCGATTCTGATATGCAAAAGTATTTCATCGATTCGGGAATGACGATTCTGATCTCCTCACACAATTTAAAAAAGGTGTCAATAGCGGTACGTGCCGTAAAGACAATGGCGGTGTGGTCAAGAATGGTCACTTTTTGCGCACGAAACTCTTTTGGCGTTACACTCTCTACATGAAAAAAAGGAAAAAAATCGACCAAAACGCCATACTTTTCGCACAGTTCAGTATAGGAAGAAACCCCGTTAGGGTTAGGCTGAGAGATAAGTATGTGTCTGTTTTTCATCCGTTAAAGAGTTCTAAGTATCCGAAAAAAGAGCGCCAATGGAGCCACTTCGAGGGTGCAAAGATACAAAAACCAGAAAAAAACAGAAAATCTTACGTAAAGAAAGTATTGTAAAGTGCGAAACAGATAGAGGAGCCAACACCCCGACAAAGCCAAAATACCCCAAATAACCATTGGAATATGGGCAGAAGGCCACGAAAAAAGGGTGAAGAAGGAGAGGGGCAGGGTGAGGATCGCGGCTAAGATAAAATAGTCGCGCAACCCTTTTGCCAAAAAAGCGAGTTCGCGGGGAGATCGGATTACCCACCCCAATGCTGCAAAAAGGGCCCTCCTCAAGAGCCAAAGCAGAATCAAAAAGAGGAATAAAACGGGAACAAACATCCAACGTAAATAGTCAACCAATTCAACATGAAATAGATAGGAGAAGTGATAGGAGACCACAGAAAAGTGAAACAGGCTAACGACAAAAAGAACCACCCTCCCCTGTTCTAAGGATAGATTGTCTTCGACTTTTAAAGTGTTCAAAAATCGAAAACAGCACTCCACCGCAGAGGAGAGGGAGCGACGAATCTGTGTATGAATAAGAAGCAGTACAACAATCAGCATTAGTGCAAAAAAGGCGGAGTGGGGATTGACTTGTATAATCTCTCCCACAGAGGCATTTACCCCAGAAGGGTGTTCAATAACGGTCTCTCCCCATAGTTGTGTTTTATCCATTTTAATTGCTCCTCTTGGCTTGATATCCCATCTGTAGCAGCATTGCCACAATTTTATCGCGAAAATCTCCTTGAATCAGCGCTACGCCATCTTTAACGGCCCCTCCTGCACCACACCTGTTTTTCAAGAGCTTTCCCAACGCCTCCAAATCGGCGTTCTTCCCTACAAAACCCGACACCAAAGTAACCTGTTTGCCTGCGCGTTGCCGACGGTCAATGCCCACCAAAAGCCTCTGTTTTTGCGGTGCTTGTGTCTCAGGCTCTTCTTCATTGCCAATGGTTTTGTAACCAAAGTCGGGGTTTGTAGAATAGACAACCCCAAGACGTTCTTTACGTTCAGATGAGGGCATAATTTTTTTTGCAAAGATAGCAAAATATCAAAAAACTTTCGAATATTTGTTCGTTAGGTGCAAGTGGCGGGCGACATAGCGGCGGAGGGCGACTGAAAGCCAATAATGGCAACGATTACCGATCTCGCTCCCGTTTTTTCAAAAAAATCTCAAAATCTCGGTCTTATTTTTTCGGAAAAACAGTTTGTTTTTGATGTCATTTTTTGTAATTTTGCAGCGTGAAATTTTAATACAAATTTTATATGTACATTAAACGTTTGATAGATAATGAATTGTTAATTTGGAAAGATGCTAAAAAGCATAAACCATTATTATTGCGAGGTGCAAGACAAATAGGAAAGTCGTCTTCGGTACGGGAGTTTGGTAAAACTTTTGACAATTTTGTTGAGATTAATTTTGAAAAAAAAGAGCACCTGCAAACTCAAAAGGTGTTTGAGCAATTTTCTTCGCCAAAATCAATTATCGAAGAATTAGAAGCAATTTACGGACAAAAAATTGTTGCAGGAAAAACATTGCTGTTTCTTGACGAAATACAATCTTGTATTCCCGCTATTTCCGCTTTGCGTTTTTTTTATGAGGAAATGCCTGAAATGTACGTTGTTGCGGCTGGTTCGCTTTTAGAATTTGCTTTGCAAGAGTTGCCCTCTTTTGGTGTAGGTCGTATCTCTTCCGTTTTTATGTATCCGCTCTGTTTCACCGAATATTTGCAGGCATTGGGTTTTGATGCAATGACGGACAAAATTTCGACCGCCACACCCGAAAAGCCACTCTCTGATGCTTTACATACAAGCGTACTTAATCATTTAGTGCGTTTTATCGCTATTGGGGGAATGCCTGAAGTGGTAAAATCGTATATTGAAAATCAAAATTTGCTTGATTGCCAACAGGTTTTGGATGAGTTGATGACAACATATTACGATGATTTTACAAAATACAAAAAGCGAGTTCCGCCAATTAGACTGCGAGATGTTTTTTCGGCAGTTATGGAGCAGAGCTGTAAGAAATTCACTTACTCGAAGGCGTCAGAAAATGCAAACATTGACCAAGTGAAAGAGGCATTGCAACTGTTGGAAATGGCGGGATTGATTTATCCTGTCTATCACAGTTCGGCGAATGGCATTCCTTTAGGCGCCAAAATCAACCGAAAATTCACAAAATACCTGCCTTTTGATACAGGCGTTTTGCAACGGTTTTTAGGATTGAATATTGGCGAAATACTAATTGGCGAAACGCTTGAACAAATAAACAAAGGCGATATTGCCGAACTTTTTGCCGGACTTGAAATGTTGAAAGCGATGCCTACCAATACCCGCTCGCAGTTGTATTATTGGCAACGCGAGAAAAACGGCAGTCAGGCAGAAGTTGATTATTTAATTCAAAAGGGCAATGAGATTATTCCCATAGAAGTCAAATCCGGTACCACAGGCAAAATGCAAAGTTTACACTTGTTTATGAACGAAAAACAGACGGAATACGGTATTCGCACATCATTAGAAAATTTTGGACAGTACAACAAGATTAGAGTATATCCATTGTATGCAATAAAACGTATAATGAAGTGAAATCACCTGCAGCCAACTTGGGTTTAGCACAAGTGGGGGTGTAACTTTTAATAAGTGTTGTTCGTGTTAATAAAAGTTGTATATTTGCGCCGTACTTTGGAGTTTACTATTTACACATATTATTAACAACCTTATATTTATTATTTATGAAGAAAAAACTACTTTTATTTTTTGCGCTTTCCGGATTTATCTTTTCGGGATGCGAAATGATGGACTGCTTTAATGACCAGATTGCCATAGACGGCCAAACTCATCTGGTTGGCATTACCTTTATCGCGGAAAACAATACTGCTCATGCGCAGTTGACCGCTTACTGGTGGTGGGAGGTAGTAAGCAAACCCGACTGGGTTACTGTTGACCCTATGTCCGGCCCCGGCAAACCCGACCCCACTATTATTACGATTACTGCAGAACCATATAATGTAGTGGGCGGGGAACGATACGGCGAAATTGTGATTACTGACCACCACTCCATGAGCGACTTGGTGATCCCCGTATGGCAGTATGGCCCCGCCGCTCCGCCGCCGGATGTCTTTATTGCAGGAAAACTCAATGGCGAACCCACGCTTTGGATTAACGGAGCTAAGATAAACTTGTCGGCAAATGATGGCGTTGCCAACTCCGTTTTTGTGGCAAACGACGGAAAAATCTATGTGGCAGGGTGCTTGGGTACTGGTTGGGGAGCTTCAGATGATAATGAGAAAGCAAGGCTCTGGATCGTAGAAAATGGAGCGGTTGTAGCTGAGATTGATCTTACAGAGATAAACCTCCCCTCTAATGCCTATTCAGTTTTTGTAACTAACGATAATAAGGTGTATGTATCAGGGTATGAGACTGTTGATTGTGCTGCTGTGGTTTGGCTTGTTGAGGGAGTGGCGGTTACTAAATCTTACGTTTTCACATTCGAATATTGGAGTCGTGCGCGTTCTGTGGTTGTTGCCAACAACACCATTTATGCAGCGGGAAACTGGGAAAATAGTCATGCGGTCCCCTCAAATTGTAAAGCCCTCCTCTGGAAAGTGAACTTAGCAACGGATGCGAAAACCACGATAACGCTCTCAGAAAACGCTCGTGCAAACGCCTATTCGGTAGCCGTGGATAGCGATGGCAACGCTTATGTGACCGGAAAGGATGTGTCTCCACCTTCACCTACTAGCTCCAACCTTAACTGCGTTGCTGTTTGGAAAGTGGCGCCCGATAATGCAGTAACAACATTTGTGGTTGAAACCGATGATGACGGTTTTGATCCGCAGGGTCGTTCCATTTTCTTGGCAGATGGCAAGGTATATGTTGCAGGGTATATGGGTAATGTTAGCGATCCTAAAGCCAAACTGTGGGTAATGACCCTCACCGGTACCATTATTGAGGACGAAACAACCCAGATTACAACAAATGCACGCGCCAACTCCGTTTTTGTAACGCCGGACGGAACGGCTCATATTACCGG